>NZ_CP019427.1:4247500-4570000 GCF_009834545.1 Pseudomonas sp. S04 | reverse complement strand
AGCGCGATGGCGTGGCGGCGTTGCTCGACGAATTCGGCGTGACCCTGATCGAGGATGAGCCGTACCGCGAGCTGACATTCGATGGCGCCAGCGCCACGCCGATTGTCAGCCGCTTGCAGCGGGCCAGTTGGATCTACACCGGCACCGTGTCCAAGACCTTGTTGCCGGGCTTGCGTGTCGGCTACCTGATTGCCAGCCCGGACCTGTTCCCGCATCTGCTACGGCTCAAGCAGTCGGCGGACCTGCACACCAACCGTGTTGGTCAATGGCAGGCCTTGCAATGGATCGGCACCGAGCGCCTGCGTGATCACCTGAGCGAATTAAGGGATTTCTACCGAGTCCGCCGCGATGGATTCCAGGCGGCGCTGCAGCGGCATTTCAGCGAGCTGGCGGATTGGGAACTGCCGCAGGGTGGTCTGTTTTTCTGGCTGACTCTCAAGCAGCCGCTCGACACCCGAACCTTGCTCAAGACTGCACTGGCCAATGATGTGGCGTTCATGCCGGGGGAACCGTTCTTTCCCGAGCCGGATTGCAACCTGGGTCACCTGCGGTTGAATTTCAGCCACATTGACCCGGCGCGCCTGGATGAAGGGCTCAAGCGATTAGCGGCGGTGGTGCGCGAGGGACAGGCGCGGCAGGCGGCGTAAGGGGAAGCTAGACAAGCATAAACCGGCCAATGGGCCGGTTTATGCTTGTCTGGGGTTTGTGTTTCTAGCGCCCAACGATCAGGCCGCGGCGAAACGCTGGTCCAGGTAATCGATGATTACCTTGGACTCATACATCCAGGTGGTCTGGCCGTTTTCTTCGATGCGCAGGCACGGCACCTTGATCTTGCCGCCTTGCTCCAGCAGGGTCTGGCGGTCCTGCTGGTTGTTCTTGGCATCGCGCAGGGCCACCGGCACGTTCAGGCGGCGCAGGGTGCGGCGGGTTTTCACGCAGAACGGGCAGGCGTGGAACTGGTACAGGGTCAGGCCCTTGGCGGCGGCTTCGACCTGGGCCTGGGCGGCGGCAGGGCGCTGCTTTTTACCAGGACGGGTGATGAAGTCGATGAAGATGATCAACTGGCCGAGGCCGACACGAAGCGCTTTGACGAACACGATGTAAGCCTCACGGGGCAAATGGGAATGGCGCGAAGCTTACCTGATTTTTCACGGACGAAAAAAAACCGGCGATGAACGCCGGTTTTCCGGGTGCCGCGTGTTACTTGATCAGGCTGAGAAACTCGCTGCGGGTGGCCGCATTTTCGCGGAACTCACCGAGCATCACCGAAGTGATCATCGACGAATTCTGTTTCTCCACACCGCGCATCATCATGCACATGTGCTTGGCCTCGATCACCACTGCAACGCCCAGGGCGCCGGTGACTTGCTGCACCGCATCGGCGATCTGGCGACTGAGGTTTTCCTGGATCTGCAGGCGGCGGGCGTACATATCGACGATCCGCGCGACTTTCGACAGGCCCAGTACCTTGCCACTCGGAATGTAGGCGACGTGCGCCTTGCCGATGAAAGGCAGCAGGTGGTGTTCGCACAACGAGTAAAGCTCGATGTCCTTGACCAGTACCATTTCGCTGTTGTCGGAGCTGAACAAGGCACCGTTGGTGACTTCTTCAAGTGTCTGTTCATAACCGCGGCAAAGGTACTGCATGGCTTTGGCGGCACGCTTTGGCGTGTCGAGCAGGCCCTCGCGGGACACGTCCTCGCCCAGTTGGCCGAGAATCGCGGTGTAATTCTGTTCCAGGGACATGAAACTACCTGTGGGATTTTACGCAAAGGGCAAGGGTACGGTGGCGGACACGGCGCTGCAAGCGTGACGCGTCAGCTTTACTCGTCGCGGCCTTCCATCATGGTTCGTTTGAGCATCACATACACCGCACCGGCGCCGCCGTGCTTGGCCTGGCAGGAGGTAAAGCCCAGGACCTGTGAATGCTGGCGCAGCCAGGTGTTGACGTGGCTTTTGATCATCGGGCGCTTGCCGTCCAGGCGCACGGCCTTGCCGTGGGTCACGCGCACGCAGCGGATTTCGAATTTTGTCGCTTCGGCGAGAAATGCCCAGAGCGTCTCGCGGGCCTTTTCCACGTTCATGCCGTGCAGGTCGAGGCTGCCTTCGAACGGGATCTGCCCGATCTTGAGCTTGCGCATCTGGCTTTCCTGGACCCCGTCACGTGCCCACATCAACTCGTCTTCCGGACCGACATCGATCACGAATTGGTCGGACAGGCCGTCCACAGCCGCCACGTCGGTACGAATGGTCGCTGCCTGGCGCAGCTTGGCAATTTGCGCGCGGTCAGCCTTGGGCTTGCCGGTTTCGGCGCGGTCGTGCTTGATCGGCTTGACGCCTTGGATCGCACTTTTGAACAGGGAAAAATCGTCGTCTTGCATGTCAGCCTCCGCGAAGGGCGGCCAGTTTACCCAAGTCGAGGTGAATCGGGCGCGGCAAAACGCGTCGCGCGCGACTCAGTCATGCTTTTTCATCAAATGCGGGGCCATGTTCAGCTCGCGAGGTTGACGCATGCGGCGGCGACAGCGACGCCAGAACGCGACACCCAGGTAGAGCAGCAACAGGCCAATCGCCAGAATGATCGCCGAGCCCAGCGGGCTGGCGTTCAGTTCACCCAGTGCGGGCGGACGACCAAGCAGGCTGGCAGCACCGGCCATTGCCAGCAGCACACCGAGGGTGGCGAGCAGGGCGGCGAATGCAGCGCCGAAACGATAACGCCAGTTGCGTTGCCCTTTGGGGCGCAAGCGGCGAGCGTCAAATCCATCGGATATCTTCATTCCGACCTTCCTCAATGGGTATCGGCCCTTCGACCGGGAGTTGACCGGGTTGTTCCTGAGGCTAAGGCAAATAGAGGAAATGAGAGTCTTTTGCGGATGAGCGGCGATGATCGCCGCTCATCCGCGGGCGATCAGATCAGGTCCCGGGTCTGGGCGAGGGTGGCGAAGTTGTCAGCCATGATCGCCATTTCGGTCTGCTGGACGTGCTCGGCAGTCAGTACGCCGCCCTTGTAGGGCAGGTCCCGGGTGGCGCAGGCGTCTTCGACCAGGGTGCAGCGAAAGCCCAGGTTCTTGGCCGCACGCACGGTGGTACTGACGCTGGAGTGACTCATGAAGCCGCAGACGATCAGGTCCAGGGAGCCAAGGTCCTGCAGGCGTTTTTCCAGGGGCGTGCCGTGGAACGCGCTGGGCAGCAACTTGCCGATGAGGGTTTCGTCGCTCAGGGGTTCGAGGCCGGGTATGAACTCACCGCGCTCGCCCTGGGGGTCGAACAGGCCGCCGACAGTGCCCAGGTGATGCACATGGACAATCGGTCGCCCCGCGGCCCGGGCCGCTGCGAGCAGTTGCTGGATGTTGGCCACGGCCTCTGCCATGCCGGTCAGGGCCAGTGGGCCGCTGAGGTATTCTTTTTGTGCATCGATGATCACCAGTGTCGCGTGGGCCAGATTGGCTGGCGCGTAACCACGACCGCTGAGTTGAAACATCGTCTTTGGAACGGACATTCTGGGGCTCCTTCGAGTGGGGCTTTTGCGACATTGTCCTCTGGCTGAGCGCTTCTGTGAATCGCTACCATCGTAGGCACCGTCGTTGCTGGGCTGCAGCCTCTCAAGAGCTGACCGGATGTTCAACCAAAAGCTGAAAAACCGGATAAATCCTACATTTGCCCAGGGGTTTTTTCATTGATCGTCGGGGCAGGTTTAGGCTGTTAGAATCCCCGGTCGTTTTTTCAGGAGTTTACCCCGTGATCACTTCCCGTCTGCGCACTTTGCGCGACCATATTCGTTGGGCTGTCAGCCGTTTTCATGGGGAGGATCTGTTTTTCGGCCATGGGACCGACAACGCCTGGGATGAAGCCCGTCAACTGGTGCTGGGAGCGTTGCACCTGCCTTGGGAAATCGCCGACAGCTACCTGGACTGCGCGCTCGAAGACGACGAACTGGTCAACCTGCAGCGGTTGCTCAAGCGCCGTATCGAAGACCGCATTCCCACCGCCTACCTGCTGGGCGAGGCCTGGTTCTGCGGCATGTCGTTTATTGTCGATGAGCGCGTGTTGATCCCGCGTTCACCGATTGGCGAACTGATCGAAAAACGCTTCGCTCCCTGGCTGGACAGCGAGCCGGCGCGCATTCTCGACCTGTGCACCGGTTCCGGTTGCATCGGCATCGCCTGTGCCTATGAGTTCCAGGACGCTGAAGTGGTGCTGGCGGACTTGTCGTTCGAAGCCCTTGAGGTGGCCAACCAGAATATCGAGCGCCACGGCGTCGATGAGCGGGTGTACACGGTCCAGGGCGACGGCTTCGACGGTTTGCCTGGCCAGCGATTCGACCTGATCGTGTCCAATCCACCGTACGTGGATGCCGAAGACTTTGCCGATATGCCGGACGAGTTCCAGCACGAGCCCGAGCTGGGCCTGGCCTGTGGCGAAGACGGTCTGAACCTGGTGCGGCGCATGCTGGCGCAGGCGGCCGATCACCTGAACGAGAAAGGCTTGCTGATTGTCGAGGTGGGCAACAGCCAGGTACACGTCGAGGCGCTGTACCCGGAAGTCGATTTCGCCTGGCTGGAGTTCGAACGCGGCGGCCACGGCGTGTTCATGCTCAGCGCCGAGCAATGCCGTGAACACCAGGCACTGTTTGCATCACGGGCCTGATCCATCCTTCGCGAGCAAGCTCGCTCCCACGGGTTGTTACGAATCCTTGTAGGAGCGAGCTTGCTCGCGAAGATCGAAAGCGCCACGCGGTTATTCAGGTAATTCGCGTCAGCGTTGACGTCCTTCGCGAGCAGGCCGCAAGCGGGCGCCGCAAGCGGGCGCTCGCTCCTACAGACGTTGGCGGTGGTCAGCGGTGTGTGGCGATCCAGATCAGCAAACCGGCCTGGAACACTGAAAACGCCACCAGGCAGGTAATGGTGAAGCGCAAGCCGGTTTCTTCGCGTTTGAATTTGCTGACGGTTTCTTCCTGCTTTTGCAGTTTGACTTCCTGTTCGGCCAGGTTCTGCTCGGCTTGCTGCAACATCTGCGCGGCTTCGAGGATTTCCACGAACTGCAGCTTCTCGGTGTTCCAGTCGCCCAGCAGGTCACCGACCTTGCCGGCCTTGACGCTGCCTTTCAAATGCTGGGCGTCGGCGTAGACCACGTCAAAACCGTGCACCCGCAAAAAATGGTCGCGGCGCAGGCGCGTGTCTTCGACCAAGGCATCCTTGTTGCTCAGGTCCATCGCATCAAAGCTGTAGCTCGCCCACTTTTTCTTCGCCCACGTAATGCCTTGGGCCGCGAGAAAACGCCCGATGCCGCGGTTCATTGGTTCTATCTGCACACCGCTGTCGGGGCCGAAGTGCACGCGCCGCTGTTCGTGGTCGACCCAGACGTCCAGGTGGTTCTGCTCCTTGCGCACCCGCTGGCCCGGCAACGTGATGCTCATGCGCAACAGGCTGCGCTCCTTGTTGTTGCGCTCGGCATAGCCGAACTCGACAAAGCGCAACGGCCGGCCCCCGGTGCTGCGATCGGTTTTCAGCGGCGCCAGGCGCAGCATCCGCCGGTGCTCGGCCGCAACGTCCGCCCACGGCTGCTGCGCCGCTTCGGGGGCCGTTGTGTCGGGCGTGGTGTCGGGTGATTTGTGGGTATCAGTCATAACGGCGAGATCCTGTCCAAGCGCTGCTTGTCGACAGACAATGGGCTGTCGACACTGGCTTATCGGCCGAATTGCGCAGGACTGGAGGGTAAAACCGGGCTAACTTCGAGCAATTGCATCAATAAAGCCGAGGATCCGGGTGCCGAGTTCTGCCGCCAGTGGCAGTTGCGGATCCTTGTAGGACGCCACCTGGCGCTTGATGTCGTTGGGCACGATGCGCATCACGTGGTTCATGCCCTCGATCACCACCAACTGGGCGTCGGGCTTGGCAGCCTTGAGCATTTGCGCATCCCCGACACCGACCTGCATGTCATTGCTGCCCTGGACGATCAGCGCGGGCATGTGCAGGCGGGCGAATGCGGCGGCCGGGTCCTGGCGGAACAGGCTGATCAAGTAGGGTTGCACGCTGGGGCGAAAGATCACTTGCAGCGCCGGCGGCACATTGCTGTCCACCTGGCCGGCCTTGAGGCTGTCCAGCAGTTCATTGCTGCGCAGCAGCAACTGGGGCGGCAGGCGGTGGCTCAACTGTTGGCGCAACACCTGATCCACCGGTCGTGCGCTGCCGGACAGGGAAATCAGGCCGGCGGCGTCCACTTGGGGAGCGGCGAGGGTGGCTACCAGTGCCCCTTCACTGTGCCCCAACAGAATCAGCGGCCCCAGGCGCGGGTCACTCTTGAGTTGCTTGCCCCAGGCCACGGCATCGGCCACGTAGGCCTCCAGGCTCAGGTTGCGCTCGTCCGGGGTGGCCGCCAGGCTCGCCGCCACGCCGCGCTTGTCGTAGCGCACGCTGGCGATATTGTGTTTGGCCAGCACCCAGGCCAGGCGCTTGAGGCTATCGTTGTTGCCGCCCTCTGGGTTATTGCCGTTGCGGTCGGTGGGGCCCGAGCCGGAAATGATCAGGACCACCGGCACCGGGGCGTCGGACTTGGGCAGCAGCATCGAGCCAAACAGCTCGCCGCTACTGGTATCCAGGCTGACCGGGCGTTGCAGGACCGTGGCCTGCGCGATATTGCACAGCAGGCCGGTAATCAGGGTAAGGCTCAAGGCTATAACTCGCAGCATCATCACGCCATCATTCACAAGGTGTCGGTTGGACTCGCAGACACCCATAAGGTTCGAGGATGAACTACTGGGTGAGCCTGCGTATACTGGCGCGCACTTAGTTCAGCGATTTCACGGAGCGCCCTGCATGTCCGGCAATACCTACGGCAAGCTGTTCACTGTCACCACCGCGGGCGAAAGCCATGGTCCGGCGTTGGTCGCCATTGTCGACGGCTGCCCGCCGGGTCTTGAGTTGTCCCTGGACGACCTGCAGCGCGATCTCGACCGACGCAAGCCAGGCACCAGCCGCCACACCACCCAGCGCCAGGAAGCCGACGAGGTGGAAATCCTCTCCGGCGTGTTCGAAGGCCGGACCACTGGCTGTGCCATTGGCCTGCTGATCCGCAACACCGACCAGAAGTCCAAGGACTACTCGGCGATCAAGGATCTGTTCCGCCCGGCCCACGCCGACTACACCTACCACCACAAATACGGCGAACGCGATTACCGTGGCGGCGGTCGCAGTTCTGCGCGCGAAACTGCCATGCGCGTGGCGGCCGGGGCGATTGCGAAAAAGTACCTGGCGACCCAGGGCATCGTGATTCGCGGCTACATGAGCCAGTTGGGCCCGATCGAAATCCCGTTCAAGAGCTGGGACTCGGTGGAGCAAAATGCGTTTTTCAGCGCCGACCCGGACAAGGTGCCGGAACTTGAGGCCTACATGGATCAACTGCGCCGCGACCAGGACTCGGTCGGCGCCAAGATCACCGTGGTCGCCGAAGGCGTGAAGCCAGGCCTGGGTGAGCCGATCTTCGACCGCCTCGATGCCGAACTGGCCCATGCGCTGATGAGCATCAATGCGGTCAAGGGCGTGGAAATCGGCGCCGGGTTCGCCAGCGTCGCCCAGCGCGGTACCGAACACCGCGACGAGATGACCCCACAAGGTTTCCTCAGCAACAACGCCGGCGGCATCCTCGGTGGCATTTCTTCCGGCCAGCCGATCGTTGCCCACCTGGCGCTCAAGCCAACGTCGAGCATCACCACCCCGGGCCGTTCGATCGATGTCCACGGCAACCCGGTGGACGTGATCACCAAGGGCCGCCACGACCCCTGCGTCGGTATCCGTGCCACGCCGATTGCCGAAGCGATGATGGCCATTGTGTTGATGGACCACCTGCTGCGCCATCGCGGGCAAAACGCCGACGTGCGCGTCAGCACCCCGGTGTTGGGCCAGCTGTGAAGCCGGGCCCTGACGTCGCCGCGGTCTGATGGCCGTGGCGGTGCTCCCGTACTGGCGGCTTTCCAGCTTTTATCTGTTTTATTTCGCCTTGCTCGGTTCGACAGCGCCTTTTTTGGCGCTGTACTTCGACCACCTGGGGTTTTCGCCTGCGCGTATCGGCGAGCTGGTAGCGATCCCGATGCTGATGCGCTGCATCGCGCCCAATATCTGGGGCTGGCTGGGTGACTACACTGGCCGGCGCCTGGCCATTGTGCGTTTTGGCGCGGTCTGTACGCTGCTGACGTTCTGCCTGATCTTCGTCAGCAAGAGCTACGCCTGGCTGGCAATGGTCATGGCCCTGCACGCGTTTTTCTGGCACGCGGTGCTGCCGCAGTTCGAAGTGATCACCCTCGCGCACCTGCAAGGCCAGGCTTCGCGCTACAGCCAGATCCGCCTGTGGGGTTCTATCGGCTTCATTATCGCGGTGGTTGCACTGGGGCGGCTGTTCGAATGGTTGAGCCTGGACGTCTACCCGGTAACCCTGGTGGTGATCATGGCGGGGATCATCATCAGCAGCCTGTGGGTGCCCAACGCCCAGCCTGCGCCCGGCAACCGCCTGGCAGGGGAGGGCTTCGTCAAGCAGTTGCGCAATCCGGGGGTCCTGGCATTTTATGCCTGCGTGGGCCTGATGCAGCTCAGCCACGGGCCGTACTACACCTTCCTGACCCTGCACCTGGAGCGCCTGGGCTACAGCCGTGGAGTGATCGGCATGCTCTGGGCCGTGGGAGTGGTCGCCGAAGTCCTGATGTTCCTGTTCATGAGCCGGATCCTGGCGCGGTTTTCAGTGCGCCGAGTGCTGCTGGCCAGTTTCCTGCTGGCCGCCTTGCGCTGGCTGCTGCTGGGGTCGTTCGCCGAGTTTCTCTGGGTGCTGTTGTTTGCGCAGGTCCTGCACGCGGCCACCTTTGGCAGCTTTCACGCCGCGGCCATTCATTTTGTCCAACGCAGTTTCGGCCCGCGCCAGCAGGGGCAGGGCCAGGCGCTCTACGCGGCGCTGGCCGGCACCGGTGGCGCACTGGGGGCTTTGTACGCCGGCTACAGCTGGAATGCCCTGGGCGCCACCTTCACCTTTAGTATTGCAAGCCTCGCCGCGCTGGCTGCAGCCGTTATCATTGCCACACGCATGCAAGAGGAGTTGCCGAAATGAGCAGCCTGTCGGTTTACCACGTTTCAAGCCCGGACCTGCCGAACAAGGTCCTGACCCACTTCGACGACATCAGCGCGACCCTGGCCGAACAGGGTGTCAGATTCGACCGTTGGCAGGCGGCGGCAAAGCTTCAGCCGGGCGCCAGCGACGAAGAGCTGGTGGCCGCCTATCAGGGGCCGATCGACCAACTGATGACCGAGCGTGGTTACCTTGGGGTGCAGGTCATCAGTGTCAGCAGCGAGCAGCAGCAACCCGCTGAATCGCCTGCCGAGCTCTTCGAAGAGCAGCATTTTGACGAGGACCTGGTACGGTTGTTTGTTGCCGGACGTGGCCAGTTCAATTTGCACATCGGCGATTATGTGTACGCCGTACTCTGCGAGAAAAACGACCTGATCCTGCTGCCTGCCGGTACTCGGCACTGGTTCGACAAGGGTGAGCGACCGCACTTCGTGGCCATCGGCCTGTTCAGCACTGCTGTGGAACCGCTGCCCCGCATCACCCCAGGTGACTTCGCCGGGCACTTCCCGCGGCTGGAAGATTAAACTGCCGAGCGGATACGCTACAGGCGATTAAACGCTGGCGCAGTGCGTCACCCGGGCTTTCCTTGTGCTGTGCGTAGGACGTTGCCTATTGCTGAGTCAGTGAAGACTGATTCAGCGTTCATGCGCTTGTTTAATCCGCCCTCTATGTAACTCTTTCTTTCTGACACTCAACCACTGGCCCGGACGATCACCGTTCGAGTTCAGGCATGGACGATCACCAGGAGAAAGGTAATGGACAGCGCAACGGGTGACGCCGGGCCGGAGGTCAAGCCAGTCAAACGCCGACGCCCGGATCGGGCAGGCAAGCCGCTGAGCGAGAAGGAACTGGAGATCCTGCACTGGGCCAAGCGCGGCAAGACCGTTTGGGAAATCAGTGTGATTCGCTCGATCTCCCAGGCCACGGTGAAATTTCACCTGGCCAATATCTACGCCAAGCTGCAGGTCAGCAACCGTGCACAAGCGGTGGGGGAGGCGGCCAGACGCGGTATGTTGCACTGAAAAAAGGGCCACCTGACTGGGTGTCAGGTGGCCCAAGGAAATCTGCTAGCAACCCGCTTCGATTACATCGAGTGATAGGTCGGCAGGGCAAAGCGCTGTTGGCTCTGCAGCATGGAAATTTGCGGCAATTCACTGGCCTGTTCCGCCAGGTCGCGACGAATAGCGCTGATCACCCAGGACAGTTGATCGCCAGCATGCAGTTGGGCGTAGGAAATCGAGCGCTTGAAGACTTTGCCTTCACTGCTGCGCAAGGTCAGCAGAATGCCGCCATCCGGGCGTGCCTGGGTGGTGACGTCGAAGTTGGAGAACAGCGAAGTGAATTTTTCTTGGATCAGGCTCATGTCTATCAGCTCCGTGTGCACATGAATGGCAAGCATGGAGGGGTAGTTGCAGTGATTGTGCCAGTATCGTTATCTAAAAAAATCCTTATAAATCAATGATATACGAAAAAGTGAATTTTTCGGATTCGTGCATTCTGCATGAATGGCCATCGTGCATCCTGCATTTTGCGAGATTGCACGGCCGTTTGCGGGCCCACCTGCCGGCAGTGGCAGTGGGCGAGGGCCGGATACAAAACATTTCAAAAACCGCGTGTACAGCGACAGAACCCCTGGCGTACTTTTTTGCCGTTAAGCAGAGGTTTTCCGTTGTGTCTCATACAGGGATGAAGTTGCCCGAACACCTCGATTGCATGTTCGCCCGACAATAACAATACAGGCCCGCCGCAGAGGGCCGAACGGGAGCAACCATGAGCAGCACGCACCACGACACTATTACCTGGAGCATGATGCTCCGTAAGTTGCCGTCGATCGTCAAAGCCCTGCCCCGGGTGGTCAAGGGCCTCAAGGTGGCCAATGTCAAACAGCCGGACCAGCCTTGTGGCCTGGCGTTCACCTTCGAACAGGCGACAGTTCGTAACCCTGATGGCCCCTCCTTGCTGCACGGCAGCGTGTCGCTGACTTATGCACAGGTCAACCAGTGGGCCAACCGTATCGCTCATCACCTGTTGGCCCAGGGCATCGGCAAGGGCGACGTGGTCGGGGTGTTCATCGAGAACCGTCCTGAACTGCTGGTCACGGTGCTGGCGGTGGCCAAGGTCGGCGCCGTCAGCGCCATGCTCAATACTTCGCAAACCCACCAGGCGCTGCTGCACAGTGTCAACCTGGTCAAGCCGGCGGCCATTGTTGTCGGTGGAGAGTTGGTCCAGGCCTATTCGGCGATTCGCCAGCAGGTCGCCATCGATGACTGCCGCACCTGGTGGGTGGCTGACCAGGATTGCTCTCGGCATCACGGCGAGGCACCAGAGGGCTTGCGCAACCTGATGGCCGAGAGTGCCGATTGCGCAAGCGACAACCCGCCCAGCAGCCAGCAGGTGTTTCTCGATGACCCGTGCTTCTACATCTATACCTCCGGCACCACCGGGTTACCCAAGGCAGGGGTCTTCAAACACGGTCGCTGGATGCGCAGCAGCGCCAGCTTCGGCATGATCGCCCTGGATATGAGCCCGGACGATGTCGTCTATTGCACCTTGCCGCTGTACCACGCGACGGGCCTGTGCGTGTGCTGGGGGTCAGCCATCTGCGGCGCCTCGGGTTTCGCCATTCGGCGCAAGTTCAGCGCCAGCCAGTTCTGGAACGATGTGCGTAAGTACCAGGCTACAACCATCGGTTACGTGGGTGAGTTGTGCCGCTACCTGATCGACCAGACGCCGGCCACTAACGACCGGGATCACGCAGTCGTGAAGATGATTGGCAACGGCTTGCGCCCCGGCGTGTGGAGCGAGTTCAAGGGGCGTTTTGCGGTCAATCACATCTGTGAACTGTATGCCGCCAGTGACGGCAACATAGGTTTCAGCAACATCCTCAACTTCGATAACACCATCGGTTTTTCGCTGATGTCCTGGGAGTTGGTGGAGTACGCCCACGACAGCGGTGCGCCGCTACGCAACAGCAACGGCTTCATGCAGAAAGTCGGCAAGGGCCGGCAAGGCCTGTTGCTGGCGAAGATTGACGACAAGGCTCCGCTTGACGGCTATACCGACCCGCAAAAGACCGAAAAAGTGGTGCTGCACGATGTGTTCGAGAAGGGCGACCGTTACTTCAATACTGGTGACTTGCTGCGCAACATCGGTTTTGGTCACGCCCAGTTCGTCGACCGGTTGGGCGACACCTATCGCTGGAAGGGCGAGAACGTGTCCACCACCGAAGTCGAGAACATCCTCTTGCAACACCCGCATATTGCCGAGGCGGTGGCCTATGGCGTGGAGATCAGCAACACCAACGGGCGTGCCGGCATGGCGGCGATCACCCCGGCCGAATCCCTGGCGACCCTGGATTTCAGTGAGCTGCTGAGGTTCGCCCGCGAGCAGATGCCGGCCTATGCGGTACCGTTGTTCCTGCGGGTCAAAGTCAAGATGGAAACCACTGGCACCTTCAAGTACCAGAAGACCCGACTCAAGGACGAAGCTTTCGACCCCGGCAAAACCGGCGACGATCCGATCTATGCCTGGCTGCCCGGTTCAGACACTTACGTGCAGATCACCGAACAGGTACTGGCGGATATCCATGGCGGCAAGTTCCGTTATTGATTGTGGCTATGGTGGCATGAGAGAAAAAAGGGGTGACAGGGGGCAGGCCGCTTGCGGACACTAGCGGCCTATCGATTGACCGAATGTGGAGTCACCCATGTCAGACCAACCCCGCCAGATGACCCCGGAAGAAGCCGCCGAGTTTGCCGAGCAGGTTTTCAACAAGGCCCGTGAAGGCGATGCGGCGATGCTCGCGGCGCTGTTGAGCAAGGGTTTGCCGCCGAACCTGCGCAATCACAAGGGCGACACCCTGTTGATGCTGGCGGCTTACCACGGGCATGTCGATGCGGTGAAGGTGCTGCTGGAGCACAAGGCCGACCCGCAGATTCGCAACGACAACGGCCAGAGCCCGATTGCCGGGGCGGCGTTCAAGGGTGACCTGGCGGTGGTGGCGGCACTGGTCGATGGCGGGGCGGAGATCGAAGGTTCGTCCTTCGATGGCCGGACCGCGTTGATGATGGCCGCGATGTTCAACCGCACAGCCATCGTCGACTACTTGATTGGCAAGGGCGCAGATCCCAAGGCCAAGGACGCCAACGGCATCACCGCGCTGGACGCGGCCAAGACCATGGGCGCGGTGGATACCACGGCGCAGTTGGAGAAGATCCTCGGTTGATAGCCGGGTGGGCCGCAAGCTTCGCTGAATAATTACCGCCAAATACGCTATCCTTCGCGGCCGAAAATCTCCCTCGCTACAGGATCTGCCATGAAAGCCGCACTCATCGAACTCATCAGTAAAATCAGCTCCGGCTGCATGAGCGACGCGCAAATCGTGCAGATCGCCGATGAGGCGGCGCAGGCGTACGCCGACCCGGAGGCGTTCCTGGCGGCCAATCCGGACATCAACTACGACGACACTTTCCCGATTGCATTGGGCGAGTGGGTGGTAGTTGGCAGCCTGCCGGACACCGTGCTGTTCCAGGCTGACACCTATATGGACCTGTTCGAGCAGATCGTTGCGTCGTTCGGCCCCGGTGTGGCGTTCAACATCAAGCCCAAGCAACTGGCCAAGACCGAGGCGCTGACCGCGCTCAACCGGATCCAGATCCAGATGGGCAGCATGAACCCGGAAAACGGCGGTTACACGCTGCTCAACTTCAGCCAGTTGCTCGACGACGAAATCCAGCTCGTGCTGGTGTATGGCAACGACGTGGCACGGGTGCTGGAGTTGTGTGCCGAAGTCGGGATCAATGCGGCGCCGTCCCTGGAAGCGCTCAAGGTAGCCGTACACGTTTAACTCACGGCAATAAAAGGGAACCCTCCCGGGAGCCGGCTATCCTAAGGGGGGAATGCCTTCTATTGGGAGCAACACCATGGGTTCTACCTTTAATGGCCTGGTTGGCCTGATTATCCTGGCGCTGGATATCTGGGCGATCATCAACGTGCTCAAGAGCGGCGCGCAAACCGGGATGAAAATCGTCTGGATACTACTGATCCTCTTGTTGCCGGTACTGGGCCTGATCATCTGGGCCATCGCTGGGCCGAGGGGCAACGTGCGCCTATAGCCCCCATCAACAACCGTAGCAGCTGTCGAGCAGCGCGAGGCTGCGTCAACGGCCGCAGGACGTTCATCCGGATTGGCAAGATAGCCGGGGGTCGCTGCGCAACCCAACGCAGCCTTCGGTAGCTGCTACAGGACCAGGTTAGCTCGCAGCCTTTTTTGTGTTTCCAGATATGCGTTGCACGAAATTTTCACAACCGCTCCAAGACAATTCGCCCGCTTGTTTTTCATCCCCGGTTTTCGCCCCGCCAGTGCTTGCGAGTAATAAATGGCAATGCCGTGGGTGATCGTGCAACATTTGTGCTCCGCGCAAGGTCCCGGCCATTTCCCCCAAGTCATGGCAATAAGAAAGCCTGGGCGCCGCTACTTCTTTGTAACTTCAACTTCCAATGGGTCCTAAAACGACATGGCAAACACGGACGCCCTGAATCAGCAGCGAGCCTCGAATCGCTTGCTGCAACCGACCGTCAAATCCCATCTGGCGTACACGCTACTCTGCGCCCTGGTCATGATGGTGATGCTCTCCCTGCTGCGCCTGGCGTTGCTGGTGTACAACCGGGAGATGATTCTTGACACACCGGCTTCGACTTTCCTCGAAGCTTTCGCCAACGGCCTGCGTTTCGACCTGCGTCTGGTGATCTACCTCAGCATCCCGCTGTTGCTGTCGCTGTTCAGCGTCCGGGCGATGGCCGCCCGGGGCCTGTTCCGGTTCTGGCTGACGGTGGTGTCGAGCATCGCGCTGTTCCTCGGCCTGATGGAGATGGACTTCTACCGCGAGTTCCACCAGCGCCTCAACGGCCTGGTCTTCCAGTACGTGAAGGAAGACCCGAAGACCGTGATGAGCATGCTCTGGTACGGGTTCCCGGTGGTGCGCTACCTGCTGGCCTGGGTGGTCGGCACCTGGTTGCTGAGCCTGGCGTTCAAGGGCGCTGACCGCGCTACCCGGCCGCGTGGCCCGTTCAGTGGCGGCAATGTCGGCACCCGTCAAGTGGCGCCGTGGTACACCCGCGTTGCCGTGTTCATGGTGTGCCTGCTGATCTGCGTAGCGGCCGCCCGTGGCACCCTGCGTCAAGGCCCGCCGATGCGCTGGGGTGACGTGTACACCACCGACTCGAACTTCGCCAACCAGTTGGGCCTCAACGGCACCCTGCAACTGGTGGCCGCGGCGAAAAGCCGAATGTCCGAAGACCGCGACAACATCTGGAAAGCCACCCTGCCGCAGCCTGAGGCGCAGCAGATCGTGCGCGACATGCTGGTCATGCCGGACGAGAAGCTGGTGGATGCCGACAGCGCCGCCGTGCGCCGGGATTTCCTGCCGCCTGCCGACAAGACCCTGCCGATCAAGAACGTCGTCGTGATCCTGATGGAAAGCATGGCCGGTCACTCGGTCGGTGCGCTGGGCGCGCCGGGCAACATCACCCCGTACCTGGACAAACTGTCCAAGGAAGGCCTGCTGTTCGACCGTTTCTTCTCCAACGGCACCCACACCCACCAAGGTATGTTCGCCACCATGGCGTGCTTCCCTAACCTGCCAGGCTTTGAATACCTGATGCAGACCCCGGAAGGCAGCCACAAGCTGTCCGGCCTGCCGCAGCTGCTCAGTGCACGCAAGTTCGACGACGTGTATGTCTACAACGGTGACTTTGCCTGGGACAACCAGTCGGGTTTCTTCAGCAACCAGGGCATGACCAACTTTGTCGGCCGCAACGACTTCGTCAACCCGGTGTTCTCCGACCCAACCTGGGGCGTGTCCGACCAGGACATGTTCGACCGTGGCCTGGTAGAGCTCAAGGCGCGTGAAAACGGCAAGCCGTTCTATGCCTTGCTGCAAACCCTGTCCAACCACACCCCATACGCGTTGCCGACTCCTTTGCCGGTGGAGCCGGTCACCGGTCGTGGCAGCCTCAACGAACACTTGACCGCCATGCGCTACTCCGACTGGGCACTGGGGCAGTTCTTCGAGAAGGCCCGCAAGGAGCCTTACTTCAAGGAAACCCTGTTTGTCATCGTTGGCGACCATGGGTTTGGCAACGAACGGCAGATCACCGAAATGGACCTGGGCCGCTTCAACGTGCCGATGCTGATGATCGCGCCGGGTATCCAGGAAAAGTTCGGTACCCTGGATCACACCGTGGGGACTCAGGTCGACATCGTGCCGACCATCATGGGCCGCCTGGGCGGCGAAACGCGTCACCAGTGCTGGGGGCGTGACCTGCTCAACCTGCCGCAGGGCGACACCGGCTTTGGCGTGATCAAGCCTTCGGGTAGCGAGCAGACTACGGCGATCATCACCCAGGACCAGATCCTGGTGCTGCCGAAGGAAAAGGACATGGCGCCGAAGATGTACCAGTACCAACTGGGCGCCAATCCACGTGCCGAGATCATCCCGGACGCACCGCGTACCGCTGAGATGAAGCAGAAACTGGAAGCCTTCCTGCAGACGGCAACCAAAAGCCTGATCGATAACACCGCTGGTGTAGTAGACGGCACGCCGGACTAAGGCCTGGCGTAATACAAAAAAGAGGCCCGCTCGGGCCTCTTTTTTTTGCCTGCAGTTTTTGTCTTAGATCCTGCCGAGCAACAGCAATACCAGCAGCACCACGACCACCACGCCGATCACCCCAGATGGCCCATAGCCCCAACTTCTGGAGTGGGGGAACACCGGCAGACCACCGATCAACAGCAGAATCAGGATAACCAGAAGAATCGTGCCCATGTCGAATTCCTTATTGGAGAGTTATTGAACGTCGCATTGGTTGAATAACAGGCCCGACTGCAATAAATCCGAGCGGCTTAATATTTCCGACTGTGGCCGGCGCGAGAAAATTCAATGTTTCTTTACTGCTATTGGCTTGCCGGTTTATTTCGTTTATCAACCACCGCGAGGGGGCTGCGCTGTGGTTCGGTTTGCCTGGGGCATTCAGCGCTTTGATGGTCATGGGTGTAGGAAATTCCTTCGCTACACTGCGAGCATCTTTCCCAGAACAACAAGGCAACTTCCTATGCAAAATCGCATGATGATCACTGGCGCCGGGTCCGGCCTGGGTCGCGAAATCGCTCTGCGCTGGGCTCGTGAAGGTTGGCAGTTGGCCTTGTCGGACGTCAGCGAGTCCGGTCTGCAGGAAACCCTCAAGCTGGTCCGCGAGGCCGGCGGTGATGGCTTTGTGCAGCGCTGTGATGTGCGCGACTACAGCCAGTTGACGGCCTTTGCCCAGGCCTGTGAGGTCAAGTTCGGCGGCATCGACGTGATCGTCAACAACGCTGGGGTCGCCTCAGGTGGCTTCTTCAGCGAGCTGTCGCTGGAAGACTGGGACTGGCAGATCGCAATCAACCTGATGGGCGTGGTCAAGGGCTGCAAGGCCTTCCTGCCGCTGCTGGAGCAAAGCAAGGGCAAGATCATCAACATCGCTTCGATGGCGGCACTGATGCAGGGGCCGGCCATGAGCAACTACAACGTGGCCAAGGCCGGCGTGGTGGCGCTGTCCGAGAGCCTGTTGATCGAGTTGGCGCAACAGGAGATCGGCGTGCACGTGGTCTGCCCGTCGTTCTTCCAGACCAACCTGCTCGACTCGTTCCGCGGCCCGACCCCGGCCATGAAGGCCCAGGTCGGCAAGTTGCTGGAGAGCTCGCCAATTACCGCCAGCGATATCGCCGACTACATCTACCAGCACGTCGCGGCTGGCGAGTTCATGATCCTGCCCCATGAACAGGGGCGCATGGCCTGGGCACTGAAGCAGAAAAACCCGCAATTGCTGTACAACGAAATGACCGTCATGGCCGACAAGATGCGCGCCAAGGCCCGGCAAAACGCTAGCTGAACTTGCGACTCAGAGGCGCGATGGTTAGGGTTGCCGCATTCTGGCAACCCTGACGAGATGTGCCCATGCTCAACTACCTGTGGTTCTTCCTCGCGGCGCTGTTTGAAATCGCCGGTTGCTACGCCTTCTGGATGTGGCTGCGCCAGGGCAAAAGCGCCTGGTGGATGGTCCCGGCGCTGCTCAGCCTGACGCTGTTTGCCCTGCTGTTGACCAAGGTCGAGGCGACCTACGCCGGGCGAGCCTATGCCGCTTATGGCGGGATCTACATCGTTGCCTCGATCGCCTGGCTGGGGCTGGTCGAGCGGGTGCGCCCGTTGAGTTCGGACTGGTTGGGGGTAGCCCTGTGCGTGCTGGGGGCGAGCATTATTCTGTTTGGCCCACGCTTCACGTCGACCTGAGTCATTTGGCGGGTATTGCAGGGGATGTCTGTAGGGTAATTCGATCTGGCGTGTAGGAATGGGCTATTTTCCTGGCGCTGTCTTGAAGCTCCGGAGTTCGCCGGCCATCTTCAGGGCTCGGTAACCTCAAGGACTAGAGCCATGCTTGTACTCAGCCGCGTTGTCGGTGAATTGATCTCCATTGGCGACACCATCACCGTGCGTGTTCTCGACGTCAGCGGTGGCAACGTGCGGTTCGGCGTCGAAGCCCCGCGGCACGTCAATGTCCACCGTTGTGAAGTCTACGAACGCATCCAGGCCAAGCGTGCCCGGGAAATGCGCGACTAAGGCTCAGTCGAACAGGTGCTTGGGCACATCGTGCTTGAGCATCAACTGGCACTGCTCGCTCTCGGGGTCGAAGACAATCAGGGCCTGGCCTTTGCTCAGGGCATTGCGCACCCGCAGCACCCGAGTCTGCAGCGGTGTGTCGTCGCCGTTGTCGGTGCCGTCGCGGGTGACAAAGTCTTCGATCAGGCGGGTCAGGGTGTCGACTTCAAGTTGGTCGTGGGGAATCAGCATGGCTACCTCGGTCATCAATGCGCCGATCCTACGGCGCTTCGCGCAGCAGGACCAGTGCAAAGTGACCCCGGTCCTAGGACGAACGTTGCCCTACCAGGCTGTCCACCGAGGGCACGCGGGTATCGCTTTCCATCTGTGCATCGTGTTCCAGTTGATGGCTGAAGCGATCCAGTGAGCCTTTGGCCGGCTGGGCGTCGCTGGCAAATACTGGCGGGCTGAGGATGTAGGCACCCAGCAAGCGGCTCAAGGCGGCGAGGCTGTCGATATGGGTGCGCTCGTAGCCGTGGGTGGCGTCGCAACCGAATGCCAGCAGGGCGGTGCGGATGTCATGGCCGGCGGTGACCGCCGAGTGGGCGTCGCTGAAGTAATAGCGGAACAGATCGCGGCGCACCGGCAATTCATGTTCGCTGGCCAGCCGCAACAGGTGGCGCGAGAGGTGGTAGTCATAGGGCCCGCCGGAATCCTGCATCGCCACACTGACCGCGTGCTCGCTGGAGTGCTGGCCCGGGGCGACCGGCGCGATGTCGATGCCGACAAACTCACTGACATCCCAGGGCAATGCCGCCGCCGCGCCACTGCCGGTTTCCTCGGTGATGGTGAACAGCGGATGACAGTCGATCATCAAGGGTTCGCCGCTGTCGACAATGGCTTTGAGCGCGGCCAGCAGGGCGGCCACGCCGGCCTTGTCGTCCAGGTGCCGGGCACTGATGTGGCCGCTCTCGGTGAATTCCGGCAGGGGATCGAAGGCGACAAAGTCGCCGATGCTCACGCCCAGCGAATCGCAATCGGCCCGGGTGGCGCAATAGGCATCCAGGCGCAGTTCGACGTGGTCCCAACTCACCGGCAGTTCGTCGACCGCGGTGTTGAACGCATGCCCCGAGGCCATCAACGGCAGCACGCTGCCCCGCATCACGCCGTTGTCGGTAAACAGGCTGACGCGGCTGCCTTCGGCAAAACGGCTGGACCAGCAGCCCACCGGGGCGAGGGTCAGGCGACCGTTGTCCTTTACCGCGCGCACGCTGGCACCGATGGTGTCGAGGTGCGCGGAGACGGCGCGATCGGGGCTGTTTTTCTGGCCCTTGAGCGTGGCGCGAATGGTGCCACGGCGGGTCAGCTCAAAGGGGATGCCCAGTTCTTCAAGACGCTCGGCGACGTAGCGCACGATGGTGTCGGTGAAACCGGTCGGGCTGGGAATGGCGAGCATCTCCAGGAGGACTTTCTGCAGGTAGGCGAGATCGGGTTCGGGAATTTTACGGGTCATGGGAATTCCTTGAATTGACTTGAGTCGCGAGCGGCAAACGGCAAGCCTCAAGAGCTAACGCGCTCAGGCGTGACTCGCCGCTCGCAGCTGTCAGCTATGCGGAAACAACAGATCCACAAACCGCTCGGCCACCGGTTGTGGTTCGTGATTGGCCAGGCCGGCACGTTCATTGGCTTCGATGAACACGTAGTCCGGCTGATCGGCGGCCGGCACCATCAGGTCCAGGCCTACCACCGGAATATCCAGTGCCCGCGCCGCGCGCACGGCGGCATCGACCAGGGTGGGATGCAGCATCTCGGTGACATCTTCCAGGGTGCCGCCGGTGTGCAGGTTGGCTGTACGCCGCACACACAGGCGCTCACCCGCGGGCAGGATGCTGCTGTAGCTAAAGCCGGCGGCCTGCAGCGTGCGCTCGGTTTCGTGGTCCAGGGGGATTTTGCTTTCGCCGTCGGTGGCGGCCTGGCGTCGGCGGCTCTGGGCCTGGATCAAGGCGTCGATCGTATGCTGGCCATCGCCGATGATTTGCGCCGGGCGGCGGATGGCGGCCGCCACCACCTCGAAGCCGATCACCAGAATGCGCAGGTCGAGGCCTTGGTGGAAACTTTCCAACAACACCCGGGAGTCGAAGCGGCGGGCGTCGTCGATGGCCTGTTGCAGCTCGTCGATGCTCTGCAAGTCCACCGCCACCCCTTGACCCTGTTCACCGTCCAGGGGTTTGACCACCACCCGGCGGTGTTCGTCGAGAAACGCCAGGTTGTCGTCGGCGTTGCCCGCCCGTTGCTGGGCCGGCAGATTCAGCCCGGCGGCCTTGAGCACTTTGTGGGTCAGGCTCTTGTCCTGGCACAGGCTCATGCTGATGGCACTGGTCAGGTCGCTGAGGGATTCGCGGCAACGCACCCGGCGCCCGCCATGGCTGAGGGTGAACATGCCGGCCTGGGCATCGTCGACTTGCACATCGATGCCGCGCCGGTGGGCTTCATCGACGATGATCCGCGCATAGGGATTGAAATCGGCCTGTGGCCCCGGGCCGAGAAACAGCGACTGGTTGATGCCATTCTTGCGTTTGATGGCGAAGGTCGTCAGCGTGCGAAACCCCAGCTTGGTGTAGAGCTGCTTGGCCTGACGGTTGTCGTGCAAAACCGAGAGATCGAGGTAGCTCAGGCCACGGCTCATGAAGTGTTCGATCAGGTGGCGTACCAGCACTTCGCCAACCCCGGGCCGCGTGCACTGCGGGTCGACCGCCAGGCACCACAGGCTGCTGCCGTGTTCGGGGTCGGCGAAGGCCTTGTCATGGTTGAGGCCCATGACGCTGCCGATCACCGCGCCGCTGTCTTCATCTTCGGCCAGCCAGTAGACCGGGCCACCGTGATGCCGGGGCGTCAGGCGCTGCGGGTCGATGGGCAGCATGGAGCGGGCCAGGTACAACTGGTTGATGGCGTGCCAGTCGGCGTCGCTCTGCGCCCGGCGAATACGGAAGCCGCGAAAGACCCGGGTTGCCTGGCGGTAGTCGCTGAACCACAGGCGCAGGGTGTCGGAGGGGTCGAGAAACAGCTGCGCCGGCTCCAAGCCCAACACTTGCTGGGGCGCGGCCACGTACAGGGCAATGTCGCGCTCACCCGGTTCTTCATTGGCCAGCTCCCGGGCCAGGCTCGCCGCGTCGGGGAAGGTATGGCCGATCAGCAACCGACCCCAGCCGCAATGCACGGCAATCGGCTCGCCAGCGTCGCTGCCGTCTTCGGCGAAGCGCGCTTGCAGGCGTTCATAGGACGGTGCCTGGCCGCGCAGCAAGCGCTGGTTCAGCGCTGTGGCGTGAGGTTTCATCAGTCAGATTCCTTGTTCGCTGAGCCATAGGTTCAGCGCTGCCAGTTGCCACAGTTTGGAGCCGCGCAACGGGGTCAACTGGCCTTGCGGGTCGGTGAGCAGGCGGTCGAGCATGGCCGGCTTGAACAGGCCGCGGTCCTGGCTCGGATCCAGCAGCAGTTCGCGCACCCAGTCCAGGGTCGCGCCTTGCAGATGCTTGAGGCCGGGAACGGGGAAGTAACCCTTCTTGCGGTCGATCACCTCGCTGGGGATCACCAGGCGCGCAGCTTCCTTGAGCACCTGCTTGCCGCCGTCCGGCAGTTTGAATTTGCCCGGTACCCGCGCTGACAATTCCACCAGGCGGTAGTCGAGAAACGGCGTACGCGCCTCCAGGCCCCAGGCCATGGTCATGTTATCCACACGCTTGACCGGGTCGTCGACCAGCATCACCGTACTGTCCAGGCGCAACGCTTTATCCACAGGTGCGGCGGCGCCGGGCTGGGCGAAATGTGCCCGCACGAAGTCGCCGGCGGCGTCATGCTCGGTCAGCCATTGCGGTTGCACGGTGGCGGCGTAGTCGTCGTAGCTGCGGTCGAAGAAGGCCTCGCGATAGGCCGCATAGGGGTCGCTGGCGCCATCGACCTGCGGGTACCAGTGGTAGCCGGCAAACAGTTCATCCGCACCCTGGCCGCTTTGCACCACTTTGCAGTGCTTGGCCACTTCCCGGGACAGCAGGTAGAAGGCGATGCAGTCGTGGCTGACCATCGGCTCGCTCATCGCGCGGAACGCGGCGGGCAGTTGCTCGATGATTTCCTTCTCGTCGATGCGCAGTTGGTGATGACGGGTGCCATAGTGCTTGGCGATCAGGTCCGAGTATTGGAACTCGTCACCCCGTTCGCCGCCCGCGTCCTGAAAACCGATGGAGAAGGTCGACAGGTCTTGCACACCGACTTCGCGCAGCAGTCCCACCAGCAGACTGGAGTCGACGCCGCCGGACAGCAGCACGCCGACATCCACCGCCGCGCGCTGACGAATCGCCACCGCGTCACGGGTGCTTTGCAGCACCCGGTCACGCCAGTCTTCCAGGGTCAGGTCGAGTTCGTCGGCGCGGGGTCCGTAGGGCAGCGTCCACCAGGTGTGCTGTTCGGTGCTGCCGTCAGCCTCGATACGCATCCAGGTCGCCGGCGGCAGTTTTTCGATGCCTGCCAGCAAGGTGCGGGGCGCCGGGACCACAGCGTGGAAGTTCAGGTAGTGGTTGAGCGCCACCGGGTCGAGGATCGGGTTGATGTCGCCGCCCTTGAGCAGGGCAGGCAAAGTCGAGGCGAAGCGCAGGCGCTGGCCGGTGCGCGACAGGTACAAGGGTTTCACGCCGAGGCGGTCACGGGCGATGAACAGGCGTTGGCTGTCGCGCTCCCAGATGGCGAAGGCAAACATGCCGTTGAGCCGGGGCAGCAGGTCTGCGCCCCAGGCGTGATAGCCCTTGAGCAACACTTCGGTGTCACCGCCGGAATAGAAGGCATAACCGAGGGTTTCCAGCTCGGCGCGCAATTCGGGGAAGTTGTAGATCGCGCCGTTGAAGGCCAGGGACAGGCCCAGTTGACTGTCGACCATCGGCTGCGCCGAGCCGTCCGACAGGTCCATGATTTTCAGCCGTCGATGGCCCAGGGCGATCGGTCCCTGACTGTGAAAACCCCAGGCGTCGGGGCCACGAGGCGCCAGGTGATGGGTGATTCGCTCAATGGCGGCCAGGTCGGCCGGTTGATGATCAAAACGTAACTCGCCAGCTAATCCGCACATGTACCGTAAACCCTTTGTATTTCGGCATGCATGTCACTACGGGTGATTTTCACGTACCGTTTTTGTACCACTTTCAATTTTGTCCAGCTTCTCAAGCTCTGCCCAATCACTCGGCGAGCTGATCCACTTGGCGTACGTCGAAAGCAGAACCTGAACGCTGTGCCCAAGCTGTGCGGCAATGAAAGCTGGGTTCATGCCGGACATCAAACACATCGTTGCGTACGTGTGGCGCGTGTCATACATCCTGCGATGCCGAATTCCTAACTTTCGCAGCGCGCTCAACCAGTAGCGTTTTGGGCCAGTCTCGGATCGGATAAACAGTTCCGACCTGTCACCCGATCCTTCCGGCGCGAACACATAATCAGAACGCGCCGCTGTAAGTGGCCTGGCTTTTTCGAGCGCCTTAATCGCGCGATCGTTCAATAAAACTTCGCGAGAGGTCTTTGTTTTAGTTCGCTCCTGGATCTTTCCGTAGATACGAATACGACAAATACGAGCGGTTTTCTTGCGCATATCAACCTCCGCCCAGCGCAGAGCCATCGCCTCTCCTGGGCGCATTCCGGTGTAGAACGAGAACTCAAAAAAGGAGGCGTAGATCTGTTGTAAACCGCTCGTCAGTTCGTACAGTTTGGAAATCATCAGGTCGGCTTCGGGGCGCGTGAAGGGATCGAGATCTCGCTTTGGAACGCGGGTTGCCGGAATAGATGCAGCAGGGTTTCGGGTAATGAGCTCGTCGCGCACAGCCTGGGTGAAGATCGTAGTCACCAGCCGAATGGCGTTCTTTCGGCGAACTGGTGACGTCCATTGAATGTCGTTGACGATCTTGCGCATGATCACCGGCGTGACCTTGTCCATCGGCTTATCGGCCAAGTAGGGCATCCTTGGTCACCAGCTTGAGGTTGGCCAAGTCAGTGTTACGTCTGTTTCCATCTAGAGGAGATACGTAGCAGCCATCAGGTATAGGGCCGTTTGCCTGTTCCCAAAATCGGCAAAGCAATGGCAAGACTTTCAGAGAGCAGGGCGGGCAGCCGCAATGCGCTCGCCTTCCTCGATATGCTGGCCTGGAGAGGGTACTGTCACCTCGCCGGCCACGGCCATGGATGGCTACGACGTGATCGTCACCGGCATCGACCGGAAGCCTGAGGTGTTCAAGGACTTCACCGATCACCCCTTTGCCCGGGGCTGCAAGTCCAAGGTCATCAACAGCAAGGGGCTGACCTCGAACGCCTCCGGCCGCTATCAGCAGATGCTCAAGGACTGGCCGCATTACCGGGCGCTGCTCAAGCTGCCGGACTTCAGCCCGATCAGCCAGGACCTGCTGGCCCTGCAGCACGTCCGCGAATGTCGGGCGCTGCCGGACGTGCATGCCGGTCGGATCGAAACCGCTATCAAGAAGTGCCGGAAAATCTGAGCCAGCCTGCCCGAGGCTGGCTATGGCCAGCGTGAACACCGCCTCGAGGACTTGATTAAGCAGTTCCGCCTGGCGGGCGGGGCGCTGTCATGAGCGTGCCGGGGTTGAAGGTGGTGCTGGTCGGGGAGCTAGTGATGGTACTGCTGGCGATTGGAGCAACCTGGAAGGTTCAGGACTGGCGCTACGGTAAGCAACTGGCAGAGCAGGCCGACCTACATCAGAACGATTTGACCGCCATCAACAACGCGGCCTCAGCCCAGATGAGCACGAATCAGGAAAACCGCCTTGCGCTCGAGCAGCGGTTGTCAGCTAACGATCAAGCCCACTATAAGGAAATGAGCGATGCTCAGACCAAACAGGCTCGCCTGCGTGATCGTCTTGCCACTGCTGATCTCCGGCTGTCAGTCCTCCTTGCTGAGGATTCAGCCGGTAGCTGGTCAGTGCCTACCACCGCCGGCGCCGTCGGCATGGTTCATGGAGGGGCGCGAGCCCGACTTGAACCAGCGCATGCTCAACGAATTATCGGCATTACCAATGCCGGCGACCAAGGATTGATCGCTCTGGCGGCTTGTCAGGCCTATGTCAAAGCCGTGACAGCAACAAAGTGAAAAAGAGCGACCGGGAAGAATGCGTCAACATCCACCCCGGTCGCCGCCCCTGCAGATGGTCCCTGAAAGTCCAGCAGAGGCTCTTGCTCCGTGCACAAAGCACGGATCGATTGATACGCTCTGAGATGATCGGCGGCTCTTTACTCTTTCAACTAAAACATTGAAGTTACTTAGGCTGAAGACGTCAAAGTCTCTTCGCTCGCCCTATCAATTCTGATTCTAGGAACCTCTGGAGTTCCTGTGCCGAATCTAAAACCAAGGCTTGAGGATGCTTCTTGCAATAGGCGTATATATAACTCTCACGCTGACCTCTGTTCAAGGTGTTTTCTACCAAATCCACCCACTCAGGCGCATCCTGGTTTTGAGCATTCAAGTATCCTTCAGCCCATGTGGTAGCATGATCCAGGGCCGAATTGCCAGAAGGCAAGCTCCGCGTTACGTCCGCACATGAAACACCCCCGAACGAAATAGCCCGTGCCGAATGCTCGGCAATAGCTTGTTGCGACGCCTCCAAACTAAAAAACATCGCAAGAGTAAGAAAAGACCTCAAAGAATCACCGGCGGAGGGTTAATGTTTACGGGCATATTTTGGTAGTAGCAAATCCACCCACCTCCACGTGGTTCACTAGTAGGAGCATTATTGCAAGTATAGATCATTGCGGAAGAAACCCCAGCAAACGATAGCGACGGCAGCATAAATACTAATGCAGCCAGAGTAAGCTTAGCTTTTGTCATTCGATTATACTCAGAGTTCTTCATCAAGTGGGATGTATGGCTGGGCTAATATCGATGCTTTAGCCGACTTGGCCATAGTCGACTTCGATGATGCTTCGGCCTTTACTTCAGGCGATGACTTAATAGCCTCCAAGACTATTTTCAGATTTTCTGTTGGCGCCGACTTCACTGCTTGTTGAGCCAAACCTTCAGCACCGACAGAGTCCCCGGTCACCATCTTTAACTGACTCTTTGCCATAAGTATTTCTGATTCAATCACTGGGCGAAGACCAGGCTTCTCCCACTTATAAGAATCATTAACTGTTTGGGCAGTATTCAGCGATCTTTCTGCAGCATCAAAATCCCCTTTGATTGTTTCAACTTGTCCAAGCTGCGTATACAGGGATGGGGATGGTGTGTCGCTGAGATCAATGGCAGTGCGCAGGCTCCTCTCAGCCTTCTCCAAAAAATCACTGCGGCTGCGTGCTGCGAAACTTTGCTTGACGGCTACTTGTACATATGCCAGAGCCAACTTGCTATGAATCTCTGGAATTCTTGTTTTTTTTGCCCCGCCCGCAAGTGCTGCTTCCAAATGCTTGGCTGCATCTTCGTAGTTTCCAAGCCTGATATTGCTGGTTGCTAAAAACTCCAACGCATCCGAATCAAAATCCCCTTTCGGATAACTTCTCTCCAAGTAAGCAACAGCTTCTGCATCTCGGCGAAGCTCAGACAAACAACCAGCCTTAGTTAATACATGCGACTTCCAATCCCCAGACTGCCTAGAAGGCTCTCCTAGTTTCGCAAGTCGTGGAAGGGCCCGACTGCATGATTGAAACCATCCATTGGCCTGGATCTCCTGAGAGATTTCCTTAACTGAGTCAGCGAAAGCTATGCTATGAGCAGAGGCTATCGCTACTAACAACGCACTACGTACAAAAGCTACCATTGTCTTGCCTTCCTTTGCTTTACCACACGGTTGATCTGTCAATGAGCATCAAACTTACTGCCCTACGGGTCCGGCTTCTCTCGGTCGTACAGATGAGAATGATGCGCATTACGATATCACGTTTGCAAGCCGTGTCAAACGTCTGTGTGGACTGTTTCCATGAGGAGTTTGGCGCAGCGGGATAGCACTAGTTGATCAGTTGCCTCAAACGTGTCAGTGCGAGATCCTGGAGGCCACTCCAGGCGCCCGCGTCTAGGTACTCAATGCCCCCGGATATGCTAGTCAACAGGAATCTTAGTTGGGGGCCAGCGGATGCAAACGGTTGGTCATCGGACCATGGCGTAGAGTCTGCGGTAATCCGCCATATCCAGACTCATTCTGGGGTCAAAAGCACTGCCAGCGTTATTTTGATGAACTCTTCATTCCGGTCGATCGTGTCCAGGGCGCCGCGGAGGTTATCGGCGACGTCTGCCGAGCCGCGAGCCTCCACCTAGTTCGATAGCTCCATGATGGCGGCCTCGAGGGCGAGTTGGTTCTCGTTGAGCTTGTAGGGCAGGGAAGGGAATAGGTCAGAATTTGGCATCGCGAATCCTCGTTTATGAGCTCAGCAGAAGCACTGCGCTTCACGAAGATTTTAACGGTCGGCAGGGCGCCTGGTAAGGGGAGTGAGCTTAGAAGTGGCCAGATGCTATCCAATCGAATACATTCAGCCTTACCACGAACATGCCACAACATGGAAGCTGAAATGAAATTGAGAATTGATAAGGTGCCACGGGCACGGTGATGCAAGTGAAGAGCGAGTGCTGTTAACCGTACTCGAAGACTGTAACTTGAATAGCTATATGGTATCTGATGCGACATATACCGAAGATGGGAAAATATCCAACAAGCATCGCCACTCTAAATGGTTTGTCAATAAATTGGTGAGCAAGGGAGAGCGGGTTGCTCTGCACACCAAGGTCGGGCAGGACAAGGAGCGAAAAAATGGAGATGTTCTTTGGCATCACATTTACTGGAACTTTAAAACCCCTATCTGGAACGACGATGGCGATGCAGCTGTTTTGGTAGAGATCTCCAATTGGAAGACAACTAAAGCCCGGTAATTCTCGTACCACTTTTTATACCAATCATGCGTTTTTCAGGGGGATTTTAGGGGGTTGAATACCCCCTGAAGCCCTTTAAAACCCCCGGACCAAAAACGCCAGCTAATCCGCACATAAATTCCTTACCGGTTTTTCCGTTGGGGAGGGTCAATCTCGAACCCGCCGGAAGTGGCGGGTACTCAGAAACTGACCTGCTGCGGTGCTGTGAGTTTTAGATCGATCGGTTATAAGCAGGGGTTGCCGGACTGGCCTCAGGCTTTGCCGCGAATCAACTGGCGCAAGGCAAATCGATTCGGGTGGCAGGCTTCAGCCACGCTGCGGGGAAGGGGCAGCGGTTCATTGTCCAGCCAGGCTGCGAGCAGCTCGCCAGACAGCGGAGCGGTGATCAACCCCCGGGAACCATGGCCGCTATTGACGTACAAGCCTTCGAGCCAAGGACACGGGTGGTCCGGTACTTGCCGGGCGTCCTTGGCCAGTGCGCCATAGGCCTGGGTGAAGGCCTGGCTGTCGGCCAGCGGACCGACAATCGGCAGGTAGTCGGGGCTGGTACAGCGGAAGGCCGCGCGTCCCTGGAGTTGCTCCGGGTCCAGTTCGGATATGTGCAGGCGCTCGACCAGGTCGGGGGAGATGTCCTTGAGCATGTCCAGGTTGCCCAGGTGTTCGGCGGTGGTCGGCGTGAGGTCGTCGCTCTTGAAGTCGAAGCTGGCGCCCAGGGTGTGTTCACCCAGGCGCGCCGGGGCGACGTAACCTTCGGCGCACACGACGGTGCCGAGGCTCTGGCTCTGTGGGGTTTGCGCTAAACGAGTGATTTGCCCGCGAATCCGCTTGAGCGGCAAGTCGGCACTTTGCGCAAACTGTTTGATCTGCGCCGCGCCAGCCAGGATCACCACCGGCGCGCTGGCCAGCAGGGTCTCGCCATCCCAGGCTTGCCAGAGCTGGTCGACCTTGCGCAGTTGCAGTACTTCGCGGTGGGCCAGCAGTTGCACCTGGGGGTGGGCCGCTTGCCAGCGGCACAATGCAGGCGGGTGCACCCAGCCGCCTTCGGGGTAAAACAACCCGCCGTGTTCCAGGGCGATGCCGGCGATGGCCTGTGCCTGGAGGCGATCCAGCGGCTGCAGCAGATCGCTGGCAAACGCCGCCGCCAGCTTGGCCTGGCGCTCGGCTTCCTTGGCATCGAATGCCAGTTGCAGGACCCCGCAATCATCCCAGTCGTGGCCGCGGTGCAAGTGTTCGAGCAGACGCCGGGTATGACCGAAGCCGCTGACGATCATTTGCGAGAGGGCGGTGCCGTGGGCCGACAACTTCAGGTACAGCACCCCTTGCGGGTTGCCGGAGGCTTCCTGGGCGAGGTCGGCGTGGCGCTCCAGCAGGCTGACCTGCCAGCCACGTGCGGCGAGGCTGGCGGCACTCGCGCAGCCGGCCAGGCCGGCACCGATCACCAGCGCATGGCGTTCGCCCAGGTGCTGCGGCGGCCGGGCAAACCAGGGTTTGACGGCTGCCGGTGCTGGCGTCTCTGCGGGCCAGGCGATGAACGCCCCGCGCAGGATCTCCCATTTGTGGCCGATGCCCGGCGTGCGGCGCATCTTGAAGCCGGCGGCGTTGAGCAAACGACGCACCCAGCCGGTGCTGGTGAAGGTGCTGATGGTCGAGCCGGGAGCGGCCAGGCGCGCCAGTTCGGCGAACAGTTCGGCGGTCCACATCTCGGGATTTTTCGCCGGGGCAAAGCCGTCGAGAAACCAGGCGTCGATCTGCGCGTCCAGTTGTGGCAACTGCTCCAGGGCGTCGCCAATCAGCAGTGTCAGCGTGACGCGGCCATGGTCCAGTACCAGGCGCTGGAAACCCTGGTGGATGGCGACGTACTGCGCCAGCAAGGGCTCGGCGAAGGCCTTGAGTTCCGGCCACAGGGCCAGGGCTCGCTGCAGATCGGCAGGGCTCAGCGGGTATTTTTCAACGCTGATGAAATGCAGGCGCGCACCCGCCACTGCCTGCTGTTCAAACAGTTGCCAGGCACACAGGAAGTTCAGCCCGGTACCGAAGCCGGTCTCGCCAATCACCAGTTTTTCGCCGGCACTCAGGGCGGCAAAACGTTCGCTCAGGCGGTTTTGTTCGATGAATACATAGCGGGTTTCTTCCAGGCCCGATTGGTCGGAGAAATACACGTCATCGAACACCCGCGAGCGCGGGCGGCCTTGGTCGTCCCAGTCGAGCTGGGCGTGGGGCAATACAGGGTTCATGGCGGGCTCAGCATTGGCAAGGCCGCCATTCTAGCGGATCAGGGCAACGGGAACTGATCTATGGCAGCTCGGCGCGTATTACCCGCACAAACCGCCGGTCAATCCGCTAGGCTTGGGCCATCTTGGATGGGAGCCACTCATGTTCGAATCTGCCGAAATCGGTCACGCGATCGATAAAGAAACCTATGAGGCCGAAGTACCGGCGCTGCGTGAAGCCTTGCTCGAAGCCCAGTTCGAGTTGCAGCAGCAGGACCGCTTTCCGGTGATCGTGCTGATCAACGGTATCGAAGGCGCCGGCAAGGGCGAGACGGTCAAATTGCTCAACGAGTGGATGGACCCGCGGCTGATCGAAGTGCGCACCTTCGACCAGCAGACCGATGAAGAGCTGGCGCGGCCACCGGCCTGGCGCTATTGGCGGATGCTTCCGGCCAAGGGCCGTATGGGGGTGTTCTTCGGCAATTGGTACAGCCAGATGCTGCAAGGTCGGGTTCACGGCTTGTTCAAGGACGCGGTGCTGGACCAGGCCATCAATGGTGCGGAACGCCTGGAGAAAATGCTCTGCAACGAAGGCGCACTGATCTTCAAGTTCTGGTTTCACCTGTCCAAGCAGCAAATGAAGGCCCGCCTCAAATCGCTGCAGGACGACCCGCTGCATAGCTGGCGCATCAGCCCGTTGGACTGGCAGCAGTCCCAGACCTACGACAAGTTCGTGAAGTACGGCGAGCGGGTGATCCGCCGCACCAGCCGCGATTACGCGCCATGGCACATTATCGAAGGCGTCGACCCGCACTATCGTAGCCTGGCGGTAGGCAAGATCCTGCTCGCCGGCCTGCAGGCCGCCCTCAAGCGGCCCAACCTCAAGCCGGATAAGGTCAGCGCCGCGCCACTGACCACCAGCGTGGACCAGCGCGGGCTGCTGGATGCCCTGGACATGAGCCAGCACCTGGGCAAGAAAGACTATGAAGAGCAGTTGATTACCGAGCAGGCACGGCTGGCCGGCTTGCTGCGGGACAAGCGCATGCGCAAGCACGCATTGGTCGCGGTGTTCGAGGGCAATGATGCGGCAGGCAAGGGCGGGGCGATCCGTCGGGTGGCCGCGGCGCTCGATCCGCGGCAGTACAGCATCGTGCCGATTGCCGCGCCGACCGAGGAAGAGCGTGCGCAACCTTACCTGTGGCGCTTCTGGCGGCACGTTCCGGCGCGGGGTAAGTTCACCATCTTTGACCGTTCCTGGTATGGCCGGGTGTTGGTGGAACGTATCGAAGGCTTCTGTACGCCGGCCGACTGGATGCGCGCCTATGGCGAGATCAACGACTTCGAAGAGCAACTCGATGCCTCCAATGTAATCGTCGTGAAGTTCTGGTTGGCCATCGATAAACAGACCCAGCTGGAGCGTTTCCAGGAGCGCGAACAGATCCCCTTCAAGCGCTTCAAGATCACCGAGGACGATTGGCGTAACCGCGAAAAATGGGACGACTACCGTGGCGCCGTGGGCGATATGGTCGACCGCACCAGCACCGAGGTCGCGCCCTGGACCCTGGTGGAGGCCAACGACAAGCGCTGGGCCCGGGTCAAGGTGCTGCGCACCATCAACCGGGCGCTGGAAGCGGCGTTCGAGAAATCCGACAAGCACGACAAGAAACACAAGTAGGGGTAGGTCTCTGGCAAGTCGTAAGCGTCGTGTCAGGCTCCATTCATGTTGGCTGCGCCGACCTCATCGCGGGCAAGCCCGCTCCCACGGTAATTGTGGGTGCATGCAAATTTTGCAAGCAAGCATGAAACCTGTGGGAGCGGGCCCGCGATAGCGGTGTGTCAGGCTCCATTCATGTTGGCTGTGCCGGCCTCATCGCGGGCGAGCCCGCTCCCACGGTAGTTGTGGGTGCATGCAAATTTTGCAAGCAAGCATGAAACCTGTGGGAGCGGGCTTGCCCGCGATAACGGTGTGTCAGGCTCCATTCATGTTGGCTGTGCCGGCCTCATCGCGGGCGAGCCCGCTCCCACGGTAGTTGTGGGTGCATGCAAATTTTGCAAGCAAGCATGAAACCTGTGGGAGCGGGCCCGCGATAGCGGTGTGTCAGGCTCCATTCATGTTGGCTGCGCCGGCCTCATCGCGGGCAAGCCCGCTCCCACGGTAATTGTGGGTGCATGCAAACTTTGCAAGCATGAAACCTGTGGGAGCGGGCTTGCCCGCGATAACGGTGTGTCAGGTTGCATCCATGTTGGCTGCGCCGACCTCATCGCGGGCAAGCCCGCTCCCACGGTAATTGTGGGTGCATGCAAATTTTGCAAGCAAGCATGAAACCTGTGGTAGCGGGCTTGCCCGCGATAGCGGTGTGTCAGGCTCCATTCATGTTGGCTGTGCCGGCCTCATCGCGGGCAAGCCCGCTCCCACGGTAATTGTGGGTGCATGCAAATTTTGCAAGCAAGCATGAAACCTGTGGTAGCGGGCTTGCCCGCGATAACGGTGTGTCAGGTTGCATCCATGTTGGCTGCGCCGACCTCATCGCGGGCAAGCCCGCTCCCACGGTAATTGTGGGTGCATGCAAATTTTGCAAGCAAGCATGAAACCTGTGGGAGCGGGCTTGCCCGCGATAACGGTGTGTCAGGCTCCATTCATGTTGGCTGCGCCGACCTCATCGCGGGCAAGCCCGCTCCCACGGTAATTGTGGGTGCATGCAAATTTTGCAAGCAAGCATGAAACCTGTGGGAGCGGGCTTGCCCGCGATAACGGTGTGTCAGGCTCCATTCATGTTGGCTGCGCCGACCTCATCGCGGGCAAGCCCGCTCCCACGGTAATTGTGGGTGCATGCAAATTTTGCAAGCAAGCATGAAACCTGTGGGAGCGGGCTTGCCCGCGATAACGGTGTGTCAGGCTCCATTCATGTTGGCTGTGCCGGCCTCATCGCGGGCGAGCCCGCTCCCACGGTAGTTGTGGGTGCATGCAAATTTTGCAAGCAAGCATGAAACCTGTGGGAGCGGGCTTGCCCGCGATAACGGTGTGTCAGGTTGCATCCATGCTGGCTGTGCCGGCCTCATCGCGGGCGAGCCCGCTCCCACGGTAGTTGTGGGTGCATGCAAATTTTGCAAGCAAGCATGAAACCTGTGGGAGCGGGCTTGCCCGCGATAACGGTGTGTCAGGTTGCATCCATGTTGGCTGTGCCGATCTCATCGCGGGCAAGCCCGCTCCCACGGTAATTGTGGGTGCATGCAAATTTTGCAAGCAAGCATGAAACCTGTGGGAGCGGGCTTGCCCGCGATAACGGTGTGTCAGGTTGCATCCATGCTGGCTGCGCCGACCTCATCGCGGGCAAGCCCGCTCCCACGGTAATTGTGGGTGCATGCAAATTTTGCAAGCAAGCATGAAACCTGTGGTAGCGGGCTTGCCCGCGATAACGGTGTGTCAGGTTGCATCCATGTTGGCTGCGCCGACCTCATCGCGGGCAAGCCCGCTCCCACGGTAATTGTGGGTGCATGCAAATTTTGCAAGCAAGCATGAAACCTGTGGGAGCGGGCTTGCCCGCGATAACGGTGTGTCAGGCTCCATTCATGTTGGCTGTGCCGGCCTCATCGCGGGCGAGCCCGCTCCCACGGTAGTTGTGGGTGCATGCAAATTTTGCAAGCAAGCATGAAACCTGTGGGAGCGGGCTTGCCCGCGATAGCGGTGTGTCAGGTTGCATTCATGTTGGCTGTGCCGGCCTCATCGCGGGCAAGCCCGCTCCCACGGTAATTGTGGGTGCATGCAAATTTTGCAAGCAAGCATGAAACCTGTGGGAGCGGGCTTGCCCGCGATAACGGTGTGTCAGGTTGCATCCATGTTGGCTGCGCCGGCCTCATCTCAAGCGAGCACCATGGGTTTGCATACGCGGGATGAATGATTGTCGCGGTCGGCAGGGCGGTGGATTTATCCTCGATTCACTCCCCTGAACGACAACAACAATGAGGTATGCCATGCGTGAAGTAGTGATCGTCGATAGCGTGCGAACCGGCCTGGCCAAGTCTTTCCGTGGCAAGTTCAACCAGACTCGCCCGGATGACATGGCGGCCCATTGCGTCAACGCACTGCTGCAACGAAATGCTATCGACCCGGCCAGCGTCGAGGATTGCATCGTCGGCGCCGGCTCCAACGAAGGTGCCCAGGGCTTCAATATCGGACGTAACGTGGCCGTGCTCTCGCGCCTGGGCACTGGCACCAGCGGCATGACCCTCAACCGCTTCTGCTCCTCGGGCCTGCAGGCGATTGCCATTGCGGCGAACCAGATCGCTTCGGGTTGCAGCGACATCATTGTCGCCGGTGGCGTCGAGTCCATCAGCCTGACCATGAAAAGCGTCAACACCGACAACCTGATCAACCCGTTGCTCAAGGAGCAGGTGCCGGGTATCTACTTCCCCATGGGCCAGACCGCGGAAATCGTTGCCCGTCGTTATCAGGTCAGCCGCGAAGAGCAGGACCGCTACGCCCTGCAAAGCCAGTTGCGCACCGCCCAGGCGCAGGCCGGCGGATTGTTCGACGATGAAATCGTGCCGATGGCGGTGAAGTACAAGGTCGAGGACAAGCACAGCGGCGAGGTGCAGATCCTCGAGGGCATTGTCGATCGTGATGACTGCAACCGTCCCGACACCACCTACGAAAGCCTGGCCGGATTGAAACCAGTGTTCGCCGAGGACGGCTCGGTGACGGCCGGTAACTCGTCGCAACTGTCCGACGGTGCTTCGATGACCCTGGTGATGAGCCTGGAAAAAGCCCTGCAACTGGGCCTTAAACCCAAGGCGTTCTTCCGTGGTTTTACGGTGGCCGGTTGTGAGCCGGATGAAATGGGTATCGGCCCGGTGTTCTCGGTGCCCAAGCTGCTCAAGGCCAAAGGTCTGCAAGTCGCTGATATAGATCTGTGGGAACTCAACGAAGCCTTTGCCTCGCAATGCCTGTACAGCCGTAACCGCCTGGAAATCGACAACGAAAAGTACAACGTCAACGGCGGCTCGATCTCCATCGGCCATCCGTTCGGCATGACTGGCTCACGCCAGGTCGGGCACCTGGTGCGCGAACTGCAGCGCCGCAACCTGCGCTACGGCATCGTGACCATGTGTGTGGGCGGTGGCATGGGCGCCAGCGGGTTGTTCGAAGCGGTGCGTTGAACCGAGCGACCCATACAGTCTTATTAGCGGCTAGTGCGCAACTGTCCCTGTGTGATGCCGGCGTGGAAGCCTAGAATGGGCTTTTCTCGCCGTCTTGCTCTGGGGTTTGCATGCACATTTCGTCCGGTCGCTGGGTCTATGGTCTGTTCCTGGCCCTGCTGACCGCTTTTTTATGGGGCATCCTGCCGATCAAGCTCAAGCAGGTGCTGCTGGTGATGGACCCGGTCACGGTGACCTGGTTTCGCCTGCTGGTTTCCGGTGGGTGCCTGTTTGCCTACCTAGCCGCCACCCGGCGCCTGCCAAGCCGCAAGGCCCTAGGCCCCAAAGGCGGCTGGCTGGTGCTGATGGCTGTGCTCGGGCTGGTGGGGAACTACGTGCTGTACCTCATGGGCCTGAATCTATTGAGCCCCGGCACTGCGCAACTGGTGGTGCAGGTGGGCCCGATCCTGTTGCTGATCGGCAGTGTGTTGATATTCAAGGAGCGTTTCAGCCTGGGGCAGGGGATTGGCCTGCTGGTGCTGATGCTCGGCTTCGGGCTGTTTTTCAATCAACGCCTGAGCGAGTTGCTGACGTCCTTGAGTGACTACACCGCCGGGGTGCTCCTGATTTTGTTGGCTTCCACCGTGTGGACCTTCTATGCGCTGGGGCAAAAACAATTGCTGACAGTGTGGAATTCGCTACAGGTGATGATGGTGATCTACCTGTTTTGCGCCCTGTTGCTCACGCCGTGGGTGCATCCACTGGAGGCGCTGCAGTTGAGCCCGCTGCAAGGCTGGCTGCTACTGGCGTGCTGCCTCAATACCCTGGTTGCCTATGGCGCGTTTGCCGAGGCGCTGGCCCATTGGGAAGCCTCACGGGTCAGTGCAACGCTGGCGATCACCCCGTTGGTGACTTTTGCGGCAGTGGCGTTGGCGGCCTGGTTATGGCCTGAGTATGTGCAGGCCGAGCAGATCAATGGCCTGGCGTATGGCGGCGCGTTGCTGGTGGTGCTGGGGTCGGCGCTGGTGGCATTGGGGCCGTCGCTGATTGCCGGGCTCAGGGCTCGGCGGATGCGGGCGGCGGTGACGCGGATCAGTTGAAAAAATGCGGCGTACTTTAGGGCATCGCGAGCAGGCTCGCTCACACAGGGATTGTGTATAACCTGCGCAAGCGTGCCAACTGGCTGCTTCAGCCCTGCTTGCCTGCCTCCAGCATGTTTTCCGGGCGCACCCAGGCATCGAACTGCTCGTCTGTCAGGTAGCCCAACTGCAACGCCGCCTCACGCAGGGTTAACCCCTCGCTGTAGGCTTTCTTGGCGATTTCCGCCGACTTGTCATAACCGATGTGCGGGTTCAGCGCGGTCACCAGCATCAAGCCTCGTTCCAGGTGAGCGGCCATTTGCCCGGCATCCGGTTCCAGGCCGGCGATGCAGTGCAACTGGAAGTTGCTGCAGCCGTCGGCGAGCAAGCGGATCGATTGCAACAGGTTGTGGATGATCACAGGCTTGAACACGTTCAACTGCAGGTGACCTTGGCTCGCGGCGAAGCCGATCGCCACGTCGTTCCCTAGCACTTGGCAGGCCAGCATCGACAGGGCTTCGCACTGGGTCGGGTTGACCTTGCCGGGCATGATCGAACTGCCTGGCTCGTTGGCCGGCAGCCTGACCTCGGCGAAACCGGCGCGCGGCCCGGAGCCGAGCAGGCGCAAGTCGTTGGCGAGTTTCATCAGGGTCACGGCGAGGGTTTTCAGGGCGCCGGACAGGGTGGTCAGCGGCTCATGACCGGCTAGCGCGGCGAACTTGTTCGGTGCGGTGACAAACGGCAGGCCGGAGAGGGCGGCGAGCTCCGCGGCAATCGCTTCGCCAAAGCCATGGGGCGAGTTGAGCCCGGTACCGACGGCGGTCCCGCCCTGGGCCAGTTCGCAGACGGCCGGCAAGGCGCTGCGGATGGCTCGCTCGGCGTAGTCGAGCTGGGCAATGAAGGCGGACATCTCCTGGCCGAAGGTGATCGGCGTGGCGTCCATCAGATGGGTGCGCCCGGTCTTCACCAGCTTCATGTGGCGCGCCGCCAGCTCGGCGAGACCGCCGGACAGTTCGTTGATCGACGGCAGCAGTTGCTGTTGCACGGCCTGCACCGTGGCGATGTGCATGGCCGTGGGGAAACAGTCGTTGGAGCTCTGCGAGCGATTGACGTGGTCGTTCGGGTGCACCGGCGCCTTGCCGCCACGCGGGTTGCCGGCCAGTTCGTTGGCACGCCCGGCAATCACCTCGTTGACGTTCATGTTGCTCTGGGTGCCGCTGCCGGTTTGCCAGACCACCAGGGGGAACTGCTCATCATGCTCGCCGTCGAGCACTTCGTCGGCAGCCTGTTCGATCAGCCGGGCAATATCGGCCGGCAGGTCACCATTACGATCATTGACCCGGGCCGCCGCTTTCTTGATCAGCGCCAGGGCGTGCAGCACCGCCAGTGGCATGCGTTCGCTACCAATCGCGAAATTGATCAGCGAGCGTTGGGTCTGCGCGCCCCAGTAGGCGTCATCCGGGACTTCAACCTGGCCAAGGCTGTCGGTTTCAATACGGCTCATGGGTCACATTCCTTCAGGGTTGATAGCGAAGTTTAGGTGCTGAATGTCGCTGGGGGTTCCATCAGTCGATTTTTCTACCGTTCGGTTGCTGCAAATCAGGCCCGGCAAGGGGGAGGGGTTGAGCGCACGCGTTTTTTAGGCGCAGAATGGCTCCCCTTGGGGTTTTACCTCGCCAGCTAGAAAAGGAAACTCGATGACCCGTCTTCGTGCCATCTGTACCGCGGTTGCCCTGGTCTGCGCCAGCGGCCAGGCCTTCGCCGATACCGCCAGCCACAATGCCAGCGCCGAGGCTTTCCTGACCCTGGCGCATGCCGACAAGCTGGGTACCCCGGTGTACATGCAGGTGCAGCAGATGTTTGCCCAGCGCTTTGCCCAGACCAAGGCCCCGGAGTCGAAAAAAGCCCTGCTGGAAACCTACCAGGCCAAGGCTAACGCCGCGCTGGACCAGGCCATTGGCTGGAACAAGCTCAAGCCGGACATGGTCAAGCTGTACACCAGCAACTTCAGCGAATCAGAACTCAAGGACCTGGTCGCGTTCTACAAGTCGCCTCTGGGCAAAAAAGTCCTGGAAAAAATGCCTCAACTGACTCAGCAATCGGCGCAGATGACCCAGGCCAAACTGGAAAGCGCGGTACCGGTGGTCAACAAACTGCTGGCCGACATGACCAACGAACTTGATCCAAAAGCCGCGGCAGCCGCCAAGAAAAAGCCCTGACCGGAGCCCGTGATGACCATGCAACAACGTATTGAGACGACGCTGAACGCGTTGCTACCCGTGCACCTGGATGTGCTGGACGAAAGCCACATGCACAGTCGCGGGTTGCAGACCCACTTCAAGGCGGTAGTGGTCAGCGAACAGTTCGCCGGGCTCAACAGCGTCAAACGCCACCAGAAGGTCTACGCCACGCTGGGCGACCTGATGGGTGAGTTTCACGCGTTGGCGCTGCACACCTATACCCCCGAGGAATGGGCCAAGACGGGCGCCGCGCCTGCCTCGCCGACTTGTGCCGGCGGCAGCAAGCACTGATCGCCTACAGGCCAGCTGATTTTTGTTAGACTACGCAGCGCGCCGCTTATGCCGGCGCGTTTTTTTTCGCATCCGGTTCACCCTTTACGAGGGTAGCCACCTGGAGAAATACCCATGACACAACAGATTGTCGTGGCGGCACTGTATAAGTTCGTCACCCTGGAAGATTACGTTGCACTGCGCGAGCCCCTGCTGCAGGCGATGGTCGACAACGGCATCAAAGGCACCCTGCTGATTGCCGAGGAAGGCATCAACGGCACGGTTTCCGGTAGCCGCGAAGGCATCGACGGCCTGATGGCCTGGCTCAAGAACGACCCGCGCATGGACGATATCGACCACAAGGAATCGTACTGCGACGATCAGCCGTTCTATCGCACCAAGGTCAAGCTCAAGAAAGAAATCGTGACCCTGGGCGTCGAAGGCGTCGACCCGAACAAGAAAGTCGGCACCTATGTCGAGCCGCAGGACTGGAACGCCTTGATCAGCGACCCGCAAGTGCTGTTGATCGATACCCGTAATGACTACGAGGTCTCGATTGGCACTTTTGAAGGGGCGATCGACCCGAAGACCACCAGTTTTCGCGAATTTCCCGACTACATCAAAGCCAACTTCGATCCGGCCAAGCACAAGAAGGTCGCGATGTTCTGCACCGGCGGCATTCGCTGCGAGAAGGCTTCGAGCTATATGCTCAGCCAGGGCTTCGATGAGGTCTTCCACCTCAAGGGCGGAATCCTCAAGTACCTCGAAGAGGTGCCGCAGGAAGAAACCAAATGGCAGGGCGACTGTTTTGTATTCGATAACCGGGTCACCGTTCGCCACGACTTGAGCGAAGGCGACTACGATCAATGTCATGCCTGTCGTACACCCGTCAGCGTAGAAGACCGCGCATCCGAGCACTATGTGGCTGGCATCAGTTGCCCCCATTGCTGGGATAAGCTGAGCGAGAAAACCCGTCGCAGTGCGATCGACCGGCAAAAGCAGATCGAATTGGCCAAGGCGCGCAACCAGCCGCACCCGATTGGTTACAACTACAAGCAATCCAGCACCGAGGCCTGAACCATGACCGCGCGCCTGCTCTATGTAATGGACCCGATGTGTTCCTGGTGCTGGGGGTTCGCTCCGGTGGCCGAGGCATTGGCCTTGCAGGCGCAGGCCGCCGGCGTGGACGTGCACCTGGTGGTCGGTGGTTTGCGCACGGGCAGTGGCGCGGCGCTGGAGCCGACTACCCGACGCTACATTCTTGAACACTGGCAGGCCGTCAACGACGCCACTGGCCAACCATTCAAGCTCGACGGTGCGCTGCCCGAAGGTTTTGTCTACGACACCGAGCCCGCCTGCCGCGCGCTGGTCACGGCCCGCAGCCTGGCACCGGATTGCGCCTGGCAGTTGCTCAAGCTGATCCAGCAGGCTTTTTATGCACAGGGGCGCGATGTGACCCATGCCAGCGTGCTGGTGGAGTTGGCCGAGCAAGCGGGCTTGCCGCGAATCGAATTCGCCGCAGCCTTCGACCGTGCCGACCAGCACGCCGCCACGGCGGCGGATTTCACCTGGGTCCAGGACCTGGGGATTGCCGGCTTCCCGACCTTGTTGGCCGAGCGTAACGGTCAACTGGCCTTGTTGACCAATGGCTACCAACCACTTAGCGAGCTGTCCCCGTTGCTCGGCCGCTGGCTGGAGCGTGCCGCCTGTGTATGACCAGCCTGACGCTGGACAGCCACCGGAGCGAGTCGATCGGCTGAGTTGGGCACACATCCGTCGCCTGGCACTGCGGCATAAAAAAGCCTTGTGGATCGCCAATGGCGTCGCCGTTCTGGCGACTCTGTGCAGCGTGCCGATTCCCTTGCTGCTGCCGTTGCTGGTGGATGAGGTGTTGCTGGGCAATGGTGATGCGGCGCTGAAGGTGATGAACCACGCGCTGCCCCAGGCCTGGCAAAGCGCCGCCGGTTATATCGGCCTGATGCTGCTGATCACCCTGACCCTGCGGTGTGCGGCATTGTTGTTCAACGTGGTGCAGGCTCGGCTGTTTGCCGGTTTGGCCAAAGACATTGTGTATCGCATTCGCCTGCGGCTGATCGAGCGCCTCAAGTGCATTTCCCTGGGCGAGTACGAAAGCCTGGGCAGCGGCACGGTCACCACCCACCTGGTCACCGACCTGGACACGGTCGACAAGTTTGTCGGCGAGACTCTCAGTCGGTTCCTCGTGGCCATGCTCACGCTGGTGGGCACGGCGGCGATCCTGGTCTGGATGCACTGGCAGCTGGCACTGCTGATTCTGCTGTTCAACCCACTGGTGATCTACGCCACGGTGCAGTTGGGCAAGCGGGTCAAGCACCTGAAGAAGCTGGAGAACGACAGCACCTCGCGGTTCACCCAGGCGCTGACCGAGACCCTGGACGCGATTCAGGAAATCCGTGCCGGCAACCGCCAGGGCTTTTTCCTCGGTCGTCTTGGCGCGCGCGCCCGGGACGTGCGCAACTATGCGGTCAACTCGCAGTGGAAAACCGATGCGTCGAGCCGCGCCAGTGGCTTGCTGTTCCAGTTCGGCATCGACATCTTTCGTGCCGCAGCGATGCTCACCGTGTTGTTCTCCGACCTGTCCATCGGGCAGATGCTGGCGGTGTTCAGCTACCTGTGGTTCATGATCGGTCCGGTCGAACAACTGCTGAATCTGCAATACGCCTATTACGCAGCCGGCGGTGCTCTGACGCGGATCAATGAGCTGTTGTCGCGCGCCGACGAGCCGCAGTACCCGGGAGGGATCGATCCGTTCAAGGGGCGCGAGACAGTCGGTATCGAAGTGCAAGGCCTGAGTTTCAGCTATGGCGACGAGCCGGTGCTGGACCAGATGAACCTGTCCATTGCGCCCGGAGAAAAAGTCGCCATCGTCGGGGCCAGTGGTGGCGGTAAAAGCACCTTGGTGCAATTGCTCCTGGGGCTTTATACCCCCCAGGGCGGCGAAATCCGTTTTGGCGGTGTCACCCAGTACGACATTGGCCTGGAAACCATCCGCGAGCATGTCGCGGTGGTGCTGCAGCACCCGGCGCTGTTCAACGACAGCATTCGGGCCAACCTGACCATGGGCCGTGAGCGCAGTGACGAAGCCTGCTGGCAGGCCCTGCAGATCGCCCAACTCGATGCCACGGTCAAGGGCTTGCCCCAGGGGCTGGACAGTATTGTCGGGCGTTCCGGTGTGCGTTTGTCCGGTGGTCAGCGCCAACGCCTGGCGATTGCCCGGATGGTGCTCGCCGAACCCAAGGTGGTGATTCTCGACGAAGCCACCTCGGCGCTCGATGCCGCCACCGAGTACAACCTGCACCTGGCGCTGGCGCGGTTTCTCAGTGGGCGGACCACCTTGATCATTGCTCACCGCCTCTCGGCGGTGAAGCAGGCCGACCGGGTGTTGGTGTTCGATAGCGGGCAAGTTGCCGAGGATGGCGACCATCAGCAACTGATCGCGGAGGGTGGTTTGTACGCCAAACTGTACGGTCATTTGCAACAGCACTGACGGCGATCGGTGCTCACTTCCAGACCTTTTTCAATGCATTGGGGCTGACGTCATCGGCAAACTGCTTCATCACGTATGGGCATTAAAAATGTCGCGGCTTGCCGGGAGTGAGATCGCCTCCTAGGCTAGCTGTAACGATTTCGGCTGCACGTCGATCAAGCAGCGTTAACGCAAGGGACCTCATGAAGCAAAAAAGGACGCTCGGGACACCTCGGCTGCTGGGCATCGTCTGGCCGTTTATTGCCGTCGTCCTATTTCAGGCCCTGCTCGGTGGTGTCAGCCTCTATACGCTGTCGGCGGTTCGCGGCTATGTGGCCGGCGAGAGCCTGTGGTCCAAGAGCCAGAAAGACGCGATCTACTACCTCAATCTCTACGCTGACAACCGCGACGAATCTATCTTTCGAAAATACCAGCAGGCCATGACGGTGCCGGAAGGTGGCCATGAACTGCGGGTTGCACTGGACCGCGAGCCGCCGGACCTGGAGGCGGCCCGACTAGGCATTCTCAAGGGGGGTAATCACCCGGACGACGTACCGAGCCTGATCTGGCTGTACTTGAATTTTCGCCATTTCAGCTATCTGCAAATCGCTATCGATCGTTGGATTGAGGGTGATGCGTATCTGGTCCAGCTGGACACTGTTGCCCGGGACATGCACGAGCGCATCAGCCGCAACCAGGCCACCGAAGCGGACATGGCGCGGTGGAAAGCGCGGATATTTGCCATCAATGAAGGTGTAACCCCCGCCGCCAAGGCCTTCAGCGATGCGCTGGGCGAGGGCTCGCGGGTGATTTTGCGCTGGTTGCTGTACACCAACCTGGCAACCGCGCTCGGTCTGATTGTCCTGGCCTTGCTGCGGACCCACAAATTGCTCGCGCAGCGCCACGCTTTTGCCGATGCCTTGCAGCTGGAAAAAGAGCGCGCGCAAATTACCTTGCAGTCGATTGGCGACGCCGTGATCACCACCGATGTCGAGGGCGCCATTGCTTACATGAACCCGGCGGCCGAAGCACTGACCCACTGGAAGGCTGGACAGGCCGTCGGCCTGCCGCTGGCGGAGTTATTCAATCTGCTGGATGAGAACGCCCAGGCCGACGGCTTCACCCTGATCGAGCACATTCTCAGCGGTCAGCTCAGTGGCAGCAGCGAACACGCCAAGCTGATCCAGCGTCTGGACGGCAGTACGGTGTCGGTGACCCTGGTCGGGTCGCCGATTCACACGGCCGGCAAGGTCAGTGGCACGGTGCTGGTGTTGCATGACATGACCCAGGAGCGGCAATACATCGCCAACCTTTCCTGGCAGGCGACCCACGACGCCTTGACCGGCCTGGCCAACCGTCGCGAATTCGAATTTCGCCTGGAGCAGGCGCTGCATAACCTGACACGCCAACCTGGGCGACATGCGCTGATGTTCCTCGACCTCGATCAATTCAAGCTGGTCAATGACACCTGTGGGCATGCTGCCGGCGATGAGTTGCTGCGACACATCTGTGCCTTGCTGCAGTCGGGCTTGCGCGAGGGTGACACCCTGGCTCGGCTGGGGGGGGACGAGTTCGGCATTCTCCTGGAGAACTGCTCGCCGGAGTCCTCGGAGAAAATCGCCGAGACCCTGCGCCAGACCGTGCAAAACCTGCATTTTGTCTGGAAAGGCCGGCCATTCGTGACCACTGTCAGTATCGGCCTGGTGCACGTCGCGCAGAATCCGGCGACCCTGGAAGCCTTGCTGCGGGCGGCGGACATGGCGTGCTACATGGCCAAGGAGAAGGGCCGTAACCGCGTGCAGCTGTACCATGTCGACGATTCCGAGTTGTCGCTGCGCTTTGGCGAAATGGCTTGGGTGCAGCGCTTGCACATGGCCCTTGAAGAAAATCGCTTCTGTTTGTACTCCCAGGAAATCGCCACCTTGGGGCACGTCGATACAGGCGGTGGGCATGTCGAAATTCTTCTACGACTGCATGACGAAGCCGGGCGAATGATATTGCCCAGTTCTTTTATTCCCGCCGCCGAACGTTATGGCTTGATGACTTCTCTGGATCGCTGGGTGGTCGAGAATGTATTCAAGATAATTGCCCAGTGTATGGCCCGACAACATGAAGGGCCGATGGCGATGTGTGCGATTAATCTGTCAGGCATTACTATTGGTGATGATGAATTTTTAATCTTCTTGCGTCAGCAGTTTGTTATTCACGGTATTCCGCCTGAAATGATTTGTTTTGAAATTACTGAAACCAGTGCAATTTCAAATTTATCCAGTGCAATTAAATTTATTAATGAACTCAAAGGCTTGGGTTGCTACTTTTCTCTAGATGATTTTTGTGCCGGAATGTCATCGTTCGCGTATCTGAAACACTTACCTGTAGACTTTCTAAAGATCGACGGAAGTTTCGTCAGGGATATGCTGGACGACCCGATTAACCGCGCAATGGTCGAAGTGATCAACCACATTGGTCATGTCATGGGTAAGCGCACGATTGCCGAATTTGTTGAAACCCCGCAGATCGAGCAGGCCTTGCTGGAAATCGGCGTGGATTATGCGCAGGGTTACAACATTGAACGTCCGCAGTTGTTTACCACTGACAGCCTGCTCTGTCGGCCGAGTCGACCTCGGCCATTGTTGTTCAAGGCGCCCGGTACGTTCCGTTGAAGTTGTCTGTCGATCCCTAACCATCACAATCAAAAGGAGTGCGACAGTGATCGATACATTCAACAGAACCGGCCCGCTTATGGAAGCTGCTAGTTATCCTGCCTGGGCTCAGCAATTGATTCAGGCGTGCAGCGAGAGCAAGCGTCGGGTTGTCGAACATGAACTTTACCTGCGTATGCGCGACAACCAACTCAGCGCCAGGACCATGCGCCAATACTTGATTGGTGGCTGGCCGGTGGTGGAACAATTTGCGCTGTATATGGCGCAGAACCTGACCAAGACCCGCTTTGCCCGGCACCCGGGCGAAGACATGGCACGCCGCTGGTTGATGCGCAATATCCGGGTAGAACTCAATCATGCCGACTATTGGCTGCACTGGAGTCGTGCCCATGGCGTGAGTCTGGAAGATTTGCAGGCGCAACAAGTGGCGCCCGAGTTGCATGCGCTGAGTCATTGGTGCTGGCATACCAGTTCGTCCGACTCGTTGATCGTGGCCATCGCCGCCACCAACTATGCGATCGAGGGAGCGACGGGGGAGTGGGCGGCGCTGGTCTGTTCCAACGGGATCTATGCGGCGTCATTTGCCGATGAGGAACGCAAACGCGCCATGAAATGGCTGAAAATGCACGCGCAGTACGATGATGCTCATCCTTGGGAGGCGCTGGAGATCATCTGCACGCTCGCTGGCCAAAACCCCAGCAAGTCGCTGCAGGAAGAGCTGCGCCTAGCCGTGTGCAAAAGCTACGACTATATGTACCTGTTCCTGGAGCGCTGCCTGCAACTGGAGTACGTCCACAAGCCCAGCGTAGTCCGTGGGCGAATGGCGATGGCAGAAGGCTGACGGCGCGGCTCCTGCAGCAGCTGGCGCAGCCTGCGTTGGGTTGCGCAGCGACCCCCGACATTCTCAAGCAGGGTGTCGGGGGATTATCCCGCCATCGCTAGGCGATTACGCCCCTCGCGCTTGGCCACGTACAGCGCGCTGTCAGCGCGGCGCAGCAGGCTTTCGGCCGATTCTGCGGGGAGCAGGGTCGAGCAGCCGAGGCTGACGGTCAGCTCGATCAGCTTGCCCTCAACCCGATAATCCTCCACCTGTGCGCTGTATCGCAGGCGTTCACCGACCATGGCCGCAGCTTCGCGGCTGGTATTGGACAGCAGGATCAAAAACTCCTCGCCACCGAAACGAAACACCATGTCGACGTTGCGCAGTTGGTTCTTGATCGACGTGGCGACGGCCTTGAGCACCTGGTCGCCAGCAGCGTGGCCGTGGCTGTCATTGACGCGCTTGAAATGGTCGATATCCAGCATCAGCAGGGACAAAGGCTGCTGGTGACGTCGGGCCATGTGGATTTCCCGTTCCAGGGTCTGATCCATGGCGATACGGTTACCGGTACCGGTCAGGGGGTCACGCAGTGCGCTTTGAGTCGCCGCTCGATACAGCAGGGCGTTGCGCATGGGGAACAACAAGGGCACCAGCAGGGCTTCGAGGTTGGCCTGCTCCTGCTCGCTGAAACGTTGATTGCGCCGGAACACCAGTTCACCCAGGTGTTCACCCTGATGGCTGAGGCTGTAGCTCACCGAGTGATGGCCGCGCTGGCCGAGCTCCAGGCGCAATTCGCTGGACTCGTGCCGATAGTGCAGGGCGTCCAGCGGAACCAGGCGCTGAACTTCGCGAAAAAACAGGCCGAGGATGCGTTGCGGTTCCAGGCTGGTTTGCAATTGCAGGCCCATTTGCTGGCGCAACTGGCTCAGGCTCGCAGGGCGTTCCACAAGGGGCGGGATCTGGCCAAAACCCAGGCGTTGCAATTTGGCGCTATCAAAATCAATTGCGTGGGTCTGGGTCGGAGATTTCATATGGCGTGCGCCCCCAAGCAGGAATGCTGTCTGACAAGCTGGGTTACAGCGTGTTTGGTGCAGATTTAGAGCGAAATGCGTGCCATCGGTTCATTTTCTGGAAAAGCCGATTGCAATCAGATGCTTGGGGCACCCAGCGGGGTATGCCTGCGAGCAATATGACGGTTGTTTGACTAAGCATAGCAGAATAGTGGCACCGCCTGGCTCATGCCGCGGCGGGAAGCCGTCGCGACATGCTTGGGGCGAGCTTACTGGGCGTCGAACGCCTGGCCGTTGATGCCGCTGCTGTCCGGCCCCATCAAGTACAGGTAGACCGGCATGATCTCTTCCGGGGTCGGGTTGTTGTTCGGGTTTTCCCCGGGGTAGGCCTGGGCACGCATGCTGGTGCGGGTGGCGCCCGGGTTGATGCTGTTGGAGCGGATCGGTGCGACGGTGTCGACTTCATCGGCCAGGGTCTGCATCAAGCCCTCGGTGGCGAACTTCGATACGCCATAAGCACCCCAATAGGCACGGCCCTTGCGACCCACGCTGCTGGAGGTGAAGATCACCGAGGCGTCCTTGGACAGCTTGAGCAGGGGTAGCAGGGTGCTGGTGAGCATGAACATGGCGTTGACGTTGACTTGCATCACGCGCATGAAGTTTTCGCCGGACAGTTGCTCGATCGGCGTGCGTGGACCAATGATCGAGGCGTTGTGCAGCAGGCCGTCAAGGTGCCCGAACTCAGTCTCGATCATTGCCGCCAACTCGTCGTACTGGTGCGGCAAAGCGGTTTCCAGGTTGAACGGGATTACCGCCGGTTGAGGGTGGCCCGCAGCTTCGATTTCGTCGTAGACCTGGGTCAGGTTGGCTTCGGTCTTGCCCAGCAACAGCACGGTGGCGCCGTGAGCTGCGTAGGTTTTCGCGGCGGCTGCACCGATCCCGCGGCCGGCACCGGTGACCAGGATGACCCGGTCCTTGAGCAATTCAGGACGAGCGGAGTAATCAAACATAAAAAACCTCTACAAAAATTCTTCAGGTCAGGCGCAATCCCAGCGGGGGCGCCGGTGCGGCTATCGCCAGCAGGCGCGCTCCCACAGATGTGGTGCGTGACTGCTTAGCAACTGCACAACGCGCTATCGAGCACCTTGCGCAACTCCAGCGGATGATCCACAACCACGTCCGCACCCCAGTGCCGCGGGTTGTCGTCTGGGTGAATGTAGCCGTAGGTGACCGCGGCGGTGCGGGTGCCGGCATCGCGTCCGGACTCGATGTCGCGCAGGTCGTCGCCGACGAACAGGACGCTGGCCGGGTCGAGGTCGAGCATCTTGCACGCGAGGATCAGCGGTTCCGGGTCTGGCTTGCTGTTCTTTACGTGATCCGGGCAGATCAGTAGGGCCGAGCGCTCGGCCAGCCCCAGTTGTTGCATGATCGGCTCGGCAAAACGCAGCGGCTTGTTGGTCACTACGCCCCAGATCAGATTGGCCTTCTCGATGTCGGCCAGCAGTTCAGCCATACCGTCGAACAGTTTGCTGTGGACCGCGCAGCCCTTGAGGTAGCGCTCGAGGAACTCCAGGCGTAGTTCCTCGAAGCCTGGCGCCTGCGGGTCCAGCATGAAGGTCGCGGCGACCATGGCCTTGGCCCCGCCGGAAATCTCGTCGCGGATGCGTTTGTCCGGGATCGCTGGCAGCCCGCGCTCGGCCAGCATGTCCTGGCAGATGGCGATGAAGTCCGGCGCGGTGTCGAGCAGGGTGCCGTCCATGTCGAAGAGAACTGCTCTGATTGCCATGGGCTTACTCCTCGCGCAGGGTCTGGATCATGTAGTTGACGTCAACGTCGCTGGCCAGCTTGTAGTGCTTGGTCAGCGGGTTGTAGGTCAGGCCGATGATGTCCTTGACGGTCAGGCCGGCTGCACGGCTCCAGGCGCCCAGTTCGGAAGGGCGGATGAATTTCTTGAAGTCGTGGGTGCCGCGTGGCAGCAGCTTCATGATGTATTCCGCGCCGACGATGGCGAACAGGTAGGCCTTCGGGTTGCGGTTGATGGTGGAGAAGAACACCTGGCCGCCGGGCTTGACCATACGGAAGCAGGCGCGGATCACCGACGAGGGGTCGGGCACGTGCTCGAGCATTTCCAGGCAGGTGACCACGTCGAACTGCTCGGGCATTTCTTCGGCCAGGGCTTCGGCGGTGATCTGCCGGTATTCCACGCTCACGCCCGACTCCAGTTGATGCAACTGGGCAACTGCCAGGGGCGCTTCACCCATGTCGATGCCCATCACGGTGGCGCCGCGCTGTGCCATGGATTCGCTGAGGATGCCGCCGCCACAGCCGACGTCCAGGACCTTCTTGCCCGCCAGTTTGACGCGTTCGTCAATCCAGTTGACGCGCAGTGGGTTGATGTCGTGGAGGGGCTTGAACTCGCTTTCGCGATCCCACCAGCGATGGGCCAGGGCCTCGAATTTGGCGATTTCAGCGTGGTCGACGTTGCTCATGGGTAATCCTCTGAATCTGAAATATTTTGCTGTCAGCCTTGAGGTTCAGCTCAAGGGGTCGTTCTATTCGGTGTGGCCGCTGATGCGTTGGCCCCAGGCGTTGGCCGTGGCGCACAGCTGTTGTTCATCGAGGCGCGTCAGGCGCCGGTCGTCGAGCAATTGCTTGCCGCCGACCCAAAGGTGTTTCACGCAGTCCCGGCCGGTGGCATAGATCAGTTGCGAGACTGGGTCGTAGACCGGTTGCTGGGCCAGGCCGGACAGGTCGAAGGCCACGAGGTCGGCAAACTTGCCGACCTCCAGCGAGCCAATCTGCTGTTCCAGGCCCAGGGCACGGGCGCCGTTGAGGGTCGCCATGCGCAGGGCGCGATGGGCGTCCAGGGCGCTGGCGGATCCGGCAACGGCTTTGGCCAGCAGGGCGGCGGTACGGGTTTCGCCCAGCAGGTCCAGGTCGTTGTTGCTGGCGGCGCCATCGGTGCCGATCGCCACATTGACCCCGGCTTGCCACAAGCGCTCCACCGGGCAGAAGCCGCTGGCCAGTTTCAGGTTCGATTCCGGGCAATGAATCACGCTGCTGTTGCTTTCTACCAGCAATGCCAGGTCGTCTTCGCTGATCTGGGTCATGTGCACCGCCTGGAAGCGTGGCCCCAGCAGGCCCAGGCGTGCCAGGCGGGCCAATGGCCGCTCGCCGTGCTTTTCCAGCGCCTGGTGCACCTCGATTGCGGTTTCGTGGACGTGCATGTGAATGGCGGCGTCCAATTCCTCGGCGATGACCCGGACTTTCTCCAGGTTTTCATCGCCAACGGTGTAGGGTGCATGGGGACCGAAGGCGATTTTGAGGCGTGGATGGTGCTTGAGGTCGCCGAACAGTTCGATGCCCTGGCGGATCGCCTCATCGGCACTGCTGGCGCCGGGAATCGGGAAGTCGAGGATCGGAATCGCGATCTGTGCCCGTATGCCGCTGTTATGGACACGCTCACTGGCAACTTTGGGGAAGAAGTACATGTCCGAGAAGCAGGTGATGCCACCTTTGATCTGTTCGGCGATGGCCAGGTCGGTGCCGTCGCGTACAAAGGCCTCATCAACCCACTTGGCCTCGGCCGGCCAGATGTGCTGTTCGAGCCAGGTCATCAGCGGCAAGTCGTCGGCCAGGCCGCGGAACAGGGTCATTGCCGCATGCCCATGGGCGTTGATCAGCCCGGGGCTGAGCAGCATGCCTGGCAACTCCCGGACCTCATGGGCCGCGAGTTTGAGTGCAGCGCTGCGCGGACCGATGAAGGCAATTCGCCCGTCGCGGATCCCCAGGCCATGCTCCTTGAGCACCACGCCCGCCGGCTCGACAGGCACCAGCCAGGTCGGCAGCAAGAGGAGGTCGAGAGCGGCAACGGGGGTCGGCATCGAGGATTCGGTCCAGTGCTTTTGTAAAGGATGGCGAAGTATACCCGAGCGTCTTCGCGGGGGGATCGCTATAATCGACGGCTTTTGTTCATGAGTACGGGGTGAGGGATGCGCGATCGACTGTTGGCTGCTGAGAAGGTGAAGGCCATCGATTGGCGAGACGGCACCCTGTACCTGCTGGATCAGCGCCTGCTGCCGTTCGAGGAGCGCTGGATCGCCCATACCAGCGCGGCGCAGGTGGCGGAAGCCATTCGTGCGATGGTGGTCCGTGGCGCCCCGGCAATCGGCATTAGCGCCGCCTATGGCATGGTGCTGGCCGCGCGTGCCCGAATCGCCGCCGGTGGCGACTGGCAGGCGGCGCTGGAAGAGGATTTCGCCCTGCTGGCCGAGTCCCGCCCGACGGCAGCCAACTTGTCCTGGGCCCTGGGGCGTATGCGCGAACGCCTGGCGCGGCTCAAGGCCCACGCCCAGCCCTTGGTCGCGCTCGAAACCGAAGCCCTGGCGATCCAAGAAAGTGATCGTGAGGCCAACCTGACCATCGCCCAGTTGGGCGTCGACCTGATTCGCAAGCACCAAGGCAACGCGCAGACCATCCTCACCCATGGCAATGCCGGTGCGCTGGCCACGGGCGGCTTCGGTACGGCGCTGGGGGTGATTCGCGGGGCGTTCCTGGAAGGCATGGTCGAGCGGGTCTATGTCGACGAAACCCGGCCCTGGCTACAAGGCTCGCGCCTTACCACCTGGGAGCTGGCCAACGAAGGCATTCCGGTGACGGTCAACGCCGATGCGGCTGCCGCCCATATCATGAAGACCAAGGGGATTACCTGGGTGGTCGTCGGCGCTGATCGGATCGCCGCCAATGGCGATGTGGCCAGCCAGATCGGCACCTACCAGTTGGCAGTCAACGCCATGCACCACGGCGTGCGCTTCATGGTGGTGGCGTCGAGCTCGACCATCGACATGGACCTGGCCAGCGGCGAGGACATCGTCCTTGAAGAGCGCGACGCCGGTGAGTTGCTCGAGGTGGGCGGCAAGCGGATCGGTGAGGGGGTCGAGGCTTTCAATCCGGTGTTCGACGTCACGCCGGCGGACTTGATCGATGCCATCATCACCGAAAAAGGCCTGGTCGAGCGGCCGGATACTGCAAAGATGGCGCAATTGATGTGCCGCAAGCGCCTGCATTGATCAGCTCAGGTGTCTGAGCGATAGTCGTCGCGAGCAGGTTCATTCCCACAGGTTTTGCGCCCACCACATGCTCTGCAGGAGCTGGCTTGCCAGCGAAGGGGCAGGTCAAGTCAATAAATTAACCACAATCTAGTCTCGAATCAGCCTCTAAGCTTCTCTCGTCCCCCTCAAGCCTGTCATCGGTCAACTAACTATGCTCCATGCGCATCAGGGGGATAGGTGCGTGGCGGCTCTTGTGATAACATCCGGCGGTTTCCAAGGTCGCCCCGCGGGGTAACCTTTACTGCGCAGATCCATGGCATAACTCGTTGATTTGTCGTAAGTCGGTGCATGGCACTCAGCCTGCAGCGGCGAGCTTCGTTCGTCCCATCTGGATGTGACGAAGTTTCACCAGAAAAAGGAATCAGGCTTCTCATGGGCGAACTGGCCAAAGAAATCCTCCCGGTCAATATCGAAGACGAGCTGAAGCAGTCCTACCTCGACTACGCAATGAGCGTAATTGTCGGGCGGGCACTGCCTGATGCGCGCGATGGCTTGAAGCCCGTGCATCGGCGTGTGCTGTTCGCTATGAGCGAGCTGGGTAACGACTTCAACAAGCCGTACAAGAAATCTGCCCGTGTTGTCGGTGACGTGATCGGTAAGTATCACCCCCACGGTGATACCGCGGTGTACGACACCATCGTTCGGATGGCGCAGCCATTCTCGCTGCGTTACCTGCTGGTCGACGGCCAGGGCAACTTCGGTTCGGTCGACGGCGACAACGCCGCTGCGATGCGATACACCGAAGTGCGCATGACCAAGCTGGCGCACGAGCTGCTGGCTGACCTGCACAAGGAAACCGTGGACTGGGTGCCGAACTACGACGGCACCGAAATGATCCCGGCGGTCATGCCGACCCGTATTCCCAACCTGCTGGTCAACGGCTCCAGCGGTATCGCCGTGGGCATGGCGACCAACATTCCGCCGCACAACCTCGGTGAAGTCATCGACGGTTGCCTGGCGCTCATCGACAATCCCGAGCTGACTGTCGACGAGTTGATGCAATACATCCCGGGTCCGGACTTCCCGACCGCGGCGATCATCAACGGTCGCGCCGGCATCATCGAAGCCTACCGTACCGGTCGCGGGCGCATTTACATGCGTGCCCGCTCGACGATCGAAGACATCGACAAGGTCGGTGGTCGCCAGCAGATCGTCATCACCGAACTGCCTTACCAGTTGAACAAGGCGCGTCTGATCGAGAAGATCGCCGAGCTGGTCAAAGAGAAGAAGCTGGAAGGCATCACCGAACTGCGCGACGAGTCCGACAAGGATGGTATGCGCGTCGTGATCGAATTGCGTCGCGGCGAAGTGCCAGAGGTGATTCTCAACAACCTCTACGCCCAGACTCAGCTGCAAGCAGTGTTCGGTATCAACATCGTTGCGCTGATCGATGGCCGTCCGCGGATCCTCAATCTCAAGGATCTGCTGGAAGCCTTCGTGCGTCACCGTCGCGAAGTCGTGACCCGTCGTACCGTGTTCGAGCTGCGTAAAGCCCGCGAGCGTGGCCACATCCTGGAAGGCCAGGCCGTTGCCCTGTCGAACATCGACCCGGTCATCGCCCTGATCAAGGCCTCGCCAACGCCGTCGGAAGCCAAGGAAGCGCTGATCAGCACTGCCTGGGAATCCTCCGCCGTGGTGGCGATGGTCGAGCGCGCCGGTGCCGACTCTTGCCGTCCAGAGACCCTGGACCCGCAATACGGCCTGCGCGAAGGCAAGTACTTCCTGTCGCCGGAACAGGCGCAAGCCATTCTGGAGCTGCGTTTGCACCGCCTGACTGGCCTGGAGCACGAAAAGCTGCTGGCCGAGTATCAAGAGATCCTCAACCAGATCGGCGAGCTGATCCGCATCCTCAACAGCGCCACGCGCCTGATGGAAGTGATCCGCGAAGAGCTGGAAGTGATCCGCGCCGAGTACGGCGATGTGCGCCGCACCGAAATCCTCGATGCCCGTCTCGACTTGACCCTGGGTGACATGATCCCGGAAGAAGAGCGCGTCGTGACCATTTCCCACGGTGGCTACGCCAAGACCCAGCCATTGGCTGCGTACCAGGCCCAGCGTCGTGGCGGTAAAGGCAAGTCGGCGACTGGCGTCAAGGATGAGGACTACATCGCTCACCTGCTGGTTGCCAACAGCCACACCACGCTGCTGCTGTTCTCCAGCAAGGGCAAGGTGTACTGGCTGAAAACCTACGAGATTCCGGAAGCTTCCCGCGCTGCCCGTGGGCGTCCGCTGGTCAACCTGCTGCCGCTGGACAGTGATGAGTACATCACGACCATGCTGCCGGTCGAGGAGTACACCGAAGGTCACTTCATCTTCATGGCGACCGCCAAAGGCACCGTGAAGAAGACCCCGCTGGAATCCTTCAGTCGTCAACGCAGCGTCGGCCTGATCGCGCTGGAGCTGGACGAAGGCGACGTATTGATCAGCGCAGCCATCACCGATGGCGAGCGTGAAGTCATGCTGTTCTCCGACGGCGGCAAGGTCACTCGCTTCAAGGAATCCGATGTACGTGCCATGGGCCGTACTGCACGTGGTGTGCGCGGCATGCGCCTGCCGGAAGGGCAGAAGCTGATTTCCATGCTGATCCCGGAAGAAGGCAGCCAGATCCTCACCGCTTCGGCGCGTGGTTATGGCAAGCGTACCGCCATCGGCGAGTTCCCGGAGTACAAGCGTGGCGGCCAGGGCGTGATCGCCATGGTCAGCAACGACCGCAACGGCCGTCTGGTAGGTGCCGTTCAGGTGCTCGACGGTGAGGAGATCATGCTGATTTCCGACCAGGGCACTCTGGTGCGTACCCGTGTCGACGAAGTCTCGAGCCTGGGTCGTAACACCCAGGGCGTGACCCTGATCAAGCTGGCCAGCGACGAAACGCTGGTAGGCCTGGAGCGGGTCCAGGAGCCGTCGGAAGTCGAAGGTGACGAGCTGGAAGGTGAAGAGGGTGGGGTATTCGACGGCGAGGTCGTGATCGACGACGTGGTTGACGATCAGCAACTCGATGCCGCCGCTGACGAAGAACCGCAAGAGTAAGCGGACAAACAGGGGGCGGATGAAAATTCGCCCCCTTGTTGTTTGTCCCTATGGAAAATTGATGACCCTGTAGGAGCGAGCTCGCTCGCGATGGACGTTAACGATGACGCGGGTTTCCTGATTAAGCGCGGCGTCCTCAGGTTTTTCGCGAGCAAGCTCGCTCCTACAGTTGATCGCTGCTCAGCCATGTGAGTGGCGATCGCCCCCTATAAATGTGTGATACCACCAAATCAGAGCGAGATTGGATGTGAGCAAGAGAGCCTATAACTTCTGTGCCGGTCCGGCGGCACTTCCCGAAGCTGTCCTGCAACGTGCCCAGGGTGAACTCCTGGATTGGCACGGCAAGGGCCTCTCCGTCATGGAAATGAGCCATCGCAGTGATGAGTTCGTGTCCATTGCCACCAAGGCCGAGCAGGATCTGCGTGATCTGCTGAATATCCCTTCGAACTACAAAGTACTGTTTCTGCAAGGTGGCGCGAGCCAGCAATTTGCCCAGATTCCGCTGAACCTGTTGCCGGAAAACGGCACCGCCGACTATATCGACACCGGTATCTGGTCGCAGAAAGCCATCGAAGAAGCTTCCCGTTACGGCCACGTCAACGTTGCCGCGACCGCCAAGCCCTACGACTATTTTGCAATTCCCGGACAGAACGAGTGGCAGTTGTCGCAAGACGCCGCCTACGTGCACTACGCGCCGAACGAAACCATCGGCGGCCTGGAGTTTGGCTGGGTGCCGGAAACTGCTGATGTGCCGCTGGTCGCCGACATGTCTTCGGACATTTTGTCGCGCCCGATCGATGTTTCGCGTTTTGGCATGATCTACGCCGGCGCCCAGAAAAACATCGGCCCGAGCGGTATCGTGGTCAACATCGTGCGCGAAGACCTGCTGGGTCGTGCCCGCTCGTTGTGCCCGACCATGCTCGACTACAAGGTCGCGGCCGACAACGGCTCGATGTACAACACCCCGCCAACCCTGGCCTGGTACTTGTCCGGCCTGGTGTTCGAGTGGCTGAAGGATCAAGGTGGCGTGGAAGCTATCGGTAAGCTCAACGAGGCCAAGCAGCGCACTCTGTATGACTTCATTGATGCCAGCGGCCTGTACAGCAACCCGATCAACAAGACTGATCGCTCGTGGATGAACGTGCCGTTCCGCCTGGCCGACGATCGCCTGGACAAGCCATTTTTGGCCGGTGCCGAGGAGCGGGGCCTGCTGAACCTCAAGGGTCACCGTTCGGTAGGCGGTATGCGCGCCTCCATCTATAACGCCGTCGACATCGTTGCGGTCAACGCACTGGTTTCGTACATGGCAGAGTTCGAGAAGGAACACGGCTAATGTCTGAGCAAGAACTCAAGGCACTGCGCCTGCGCATTGATTCGCTGGACGAAAAGGTCCTGGAGCTGATCAGTGAGCGTGCCCGCTGCGCCCAGGAAGTCGCGCGAGTAAAGATGGCCTCGCTGGCCGAAGGCGAAGTGCCGGTGTTCTATCGTCCTGAGCGTGAAGCTCAGGTGCTCAAGCGCGTGATGGAGCGAAACCAGGGGCCGCTGGGCAACGAAGAGATGGCGCGGTTGTTCCGCGAAATCATGTCCTCGTGCCTGGCGCTCGAGCAGCCGCTGAAAGTGGCTTACCTGGGGCCTGAAGGCACCTTCACCCAGGCAGCCGCCATGAAGCACTTTGGTCACGCGGTGATCAGCAAGCCGATGGCGGCGATCGATGAAGTGTTCCGTGAAGTGGCTGCCGGCGCGGTGAATTTTGGCGTGGTGCCTGTGGAAAACTCCACGGAAGGCGCCGTCAACCACACCCTCGACAGCTTCCTTGAGCACGACATGGTCATCTGTGGCGAAGTCGAGCTGCGGATTCACCACCACTTGCTGGTGGGTGAAAACACCAAGACTGACAGCATCAGCCGCATCTACTCCCACGCCCAGTCCCTGGCCCAGTGCCGCAAGTGGCTGGATGCGCATTACCCGAATGTCGAGCGCGTGGCGGTCTCCAGCAACGCCGAGGCAGCCAAGCGGGTCAAGGGTGAGTGGAATTCGGCGGCAATCGCTGGCGACATGGCGGCTGGCCTGTACGGCCTGACTCGCCTGGCCGAGAAGATCGAAGATCGTCCGGACAACTCCACGCGCTTCCTGATGATCGGTAGCCAGGAAGTGCCGCCGACCGGCGACGACAAAACCTCGATCATCGTCTCGATGAGCAACAAGCCGGGTGCGCTGCACGAACTGCTCGTGCCTTTCCACGACAACGGCATCGACCTGACTCGCATCGAGACTCGTCCGTCGCGCAGTGGCAAGTGGACCTACGTGTTTTTCATCGACTTCGTCGGCCACCACCGCGATCCGCTGGTCAAGGGTGTGCTGGAGAAAATCAGTCAGGAAGCAGTGGCACTTAAAGTGTTGGGTTCCTACCCCAAAGCAGTTCTCTAAGGGCGTTAACAATGAGTGGCGACTTCCTCGCTCTGGCACAGCCGGGCGTGCAACAACTTTCGCCTTACGTTCCGGGTAAGCCCGTGGACGAACTGGCTCGCGAGCTGGATATCGATCCGGCCAGCATCGTTAAACTGGCCAGCAACGAAAACCCGCTGGGTGCCAGTCCCAAGGCCTTGGCGGCGATTCGTGAAGAGCTGGCCGAGCTGACCCGGTATCCGGATGGCAATGGCTTTGCGCTCAAGACCCTGCTGGCAGAACAGTGCCGTGTCGAGCTGAGCCAGGTGACGTTGGGCAACGGCTCCAACGACATTCTTGAGCTGGTGGCGCGTGCCTATCTTGCACCCGGCTTGAACGCAGTGTTCAGTGAGCACGCCTTTGCGGTCTATCCGATCGTCACCCAGGCCGTTGGTGCTGACGCGCGGGTGATTCCAGCCAAGGACTGGGGGTACGACCTGCCCGCCATGTTGGCGGCGATCGACGCCAATACCCGAGTAGTGTTCATTGCCAACCCGAACAACCCGACCGGAACCTGGTTCAGTGCCGAGGCACTGGATGAGTTCCTGCAGGATGTGCCTGCCTCGGTGCTGGTGGTGCTGGACGAGGCGTACATCGAGTACGCTGAGGGCAGTGAGCTGCCCGATGGCCTGGATTTTCTTGCTGCGTATCCGAACTTGCTGGTATCGCGCACCTTCTCCAAGGCCTATGGCTTAGCGGCGTTGCGCGTCGGTTATGGTTTGTCGACGGCGGTGGTGGCTGACGTGCTGAATCGCGTGCGCCAGCCCTTCAACGTCAACAGCCTGGCACTGGCAGCCGCCTGTGCCGCGTTGCAGGACGATGAATACCTGGCTGAAAGCCGACGCCTGAATGAGGCTGGCATGCAGCAGTTGGAAGCCGGGTTCCGTGAGCTGGGGCTGGGCTGGATCCCGTCCCGGGGCAACTTCATCTGTGTTGATCTGGGGTGCAGTGCTGCGCCGATCTTCCAGGGCTTGCTGCGTGAAGGTGTGATTGTGCGTCCGGTGGCCAACTACGGCATGCCAAACCACCTGCGCATCACCGTCGGCCTGCCGGCGGAAAACAGTCGTTTCCTCGAGGCGCTGAGCAAGGTCCTGGCTCGTGGTTGATGTCAGTGCCGTGCAACCTGCTGTGCCGGTGATCGGCCGCCTGGTGGTGGTCGGCCTGGGGCTGATCGGCGGTTCGTTTGCCAAGGGCTTGCGCGAAAGCGGCATTTGCCGTGAGGTGGTGGGGGTCGATCTCGATCCGCAATCACGCAAGCTTGCCGTAGAACTGGGCGTGGTCGACCGCTGTGAAGATGACCTGGCGGCCGCCTGTGTCGGTGCGGACGTCATTCAGTTGGCGGTGCCGATCCTGGCCATGGAGAAACTCCTGGCGTTGCTCGCGGGCATGGACCTGGGCGCAGCGATCCTGACGGATGTCGGCAGTGCCAAGGGCAATGTGGTACGCGCGGCAACCCAGGCGTTCGGCGGCATGCCGCCACGCTTCGTGCCGGGGCACCCGATTGCCGGTTCCGAGCAGAGCGGGGTTGAGGCCTCCAATGCCCAGTTGTTCCGCCGGCACAAGGTGATCCTTACGCCGCTTGAGCAAACCGATCCGGCTGCGCTGGCGGTGGTTGATGCGTTGTGGCGCGAACTGGGTGCCGATGTCGAGCACATGCAGGTCGAGCGCCACGATGAAGTGCTGGCCGCAACCAGCCATCTGCCGCACCTGTTGGCGTTCGGTCTGGTCGACTCTTTGGCCAAGCGCAATGAAAATCTTGAGATCTTCCGTTACGCTGCGGGCGGCTTCCGCGATTTCACAAGAATCGCCGGTAGCGACCCGGTGATGTGGCACGACATCTTTCTCGCTAACCGGGAAGCGGTGCTGCGCACACTCGATACATTTCGCAGCGACCTCGACGCCTTGCGCGACGCGGTCGATGCAGGGGACGGGCACCAATTGTTGGGCGTATTCACTCGCGCCCGGGTTGCCCGCGAGCATTTCAGTAAAATCCTGGCCCGCCGGGCCTATGTGGACGCTATGAACTCCAACGACCTGATTTTCCTGGCACAACCTGGTGGCCGCCTGACTGGGCGGATTCGTGTACCGGGCGATAAATCGATTTCCCACCGTTCGATCATGCTCGGCTCGCTGGCTGAGGGTGTCACCGAAGTCGAAGGCTTCCTCGAGGGCGAAGATGCCCTGGCGACCCTGCAGGCCTTCCGCGACATGGGGGTGGTCATCGAAGGGCCGCACCATGGTCGTGTGACCATTCACGGTGTGGGCCTGCATGGCTTGAAACCGGCGCCTGGCCCGATCTACCTGGGCAACTCCGGCACTTCGATGCGCCTGCTGTCTGGCCTTCTGGCTGCGCAGAGCTTCGATAGCACCCTGACGGGCGACGCCTCGTTGTCCAAGCGCCCGATGAATCGCGTGGCCAATCCGCTGCGGGAAATGGGTGCGGTGATCGAAACCGCCGCTGAAGGCCGTCCGCCGATGATCATTCGTGGTGGTCATGCCCTCAAGGGCCTGACCTACACCATGCCGATGGCCAGCGCCCAGGTTAAGTCCTGCCTGCTGTTGGCTGGTCTGTACGCCGAAGGCCAGACCACGGTCACCGAGCCTGCGCCAACGCGTGACCATACCGAGCGCATGCTGCGTGGCTTCGGCTATCCGGTAACTGTCGAGGGCGCAACCGCTTCGGTCGAGTCCGGCCACAAGCTGACGGCCACTCACATCGAAGTGCCGGGCGATATCTCCTCGTCGGCGTTTTTCCTGGTCGCCGCTTCGATTGCCGAAGGTTCCGAGCTGGTGCTGGAGCACGTCGGCATCAACCCGACCCGCACCGGGGTGATCGATATCCTGCGTCTCATGGGTGCCGACATTACCCTGGAAAACCAGCGCGAAGTGGGCGGCGAGCCGGTGGCTGACCTGCGCGTGCGCGCGGCTCAACTCAAGGGCATCGAGATTCCCGAGGAGCTGGTGCCGCTGGCCATCGACGAGTTCCCGGTACTGTTCGTGGCGGCAGCTTGTGCGCAAGGCCGGACTATCCTGCGCGGTGCCGAAGAGCTGCGGGTCAAGGAATCTGATCGGATCCAGGTCATGGCCGACGGTCTGCTGGCGCTGGGCGTCAAGTGTGAGCCGACGCCGGATGGGATTATCATTGACGGCGGCCAGATCGGTGGTGGCGAAGTCCACGGTCATGGTGATCATCGGATTGCGATGGCCTTCAGTGTGGCGTCGCTGCGTGCCAATGCGCCGATCCGCATCCATGATTGCGCCAACGTCGCCACCTCCTTCCCGAATTTCCTCGCGTTGTGCGCGCAGGTCGGTATCCGCGTTGCCCAAGAGGCTCAGTCGTGAACAACATTGCTCCAGTTATCACCATCGACGGGCCAAGTGGTTCGGGTAAAGGCACTATTGCCGGCATGCTCGCCAGGCGCCTGAACTGGAATCTGCTGGATTCCGGTGCGTTGTACCGTTTGCTGGCGTTCGCTGCGCGCAACCACGGGGTCGACCTGACCAACGAGGAATTGCTGAAGAAACTTGCCGCTCATCTGGATGTGCAGTTCATCGCGGCGACCGACGGTCAGTTGCAGCGCATCATCCTTGAAGGGGATGAGGTCAGCGACGCGATCCGCACCGAAGCTGCTGGTGCGGGCGCCTCCCAGGTAGCTGCGCTGCCGGCTGTGCGTGAAGCGCTGCTGCAGCGCCAGCGGGCTTTCCAGGAAGCCCCGGGGCTGGTGGCTGACGGTCGTGACATGGGCACGGTGGTCTTTCCCGATGCGCCCTTGAAGATTTTTCTGACCGCCAGCGCCGAGGAACGAGCGCGCCGCCGATATTTGCAGTTGAAGGGCAAGGGCGAGGATGTTAGTCTGTCGAGTCTGCTAGATGAGATCCGTGTGCGCGATGAGCGCGACACCCAGCGAGCGGTAGCCCCGCTCAAGCCGGCGGTCGACGCGATTCAGCTGGATTCCACGGAGTTGTCCATCGATCAGGTGCTGGAACGCATCATGAGCGAAATCGCCCTCCGCGATATCGCCGGGTGACCAAGAAGGCCGTAGGGGACCAGTCATAGTCCTGCGGTGCTTCTTTTAATTGAAACTAACCCACACCGTCTGGGGTGTGGAGATGGGCGTATTCTTCGCCCTTATCAACAGGAATTAAAATGAGCGAAAGCTTTGCGGAACTCTTTGAAGAAAGCCTAAAAACCCTGAACCTTCAGGCAGGCTCCATCATCACCGGTGTTATCGTTGATATCGATTACCAAGCTCGCTGGGTAACCGTTCACGCTGGCCTGAAGTCTGAAGCACTCATCCCGCTTGAGCAGTTCTACAACGACGCTGGCGAACTGAACATCAACGTCGGTGACGAAGTTCACGTTGCTCTGGACTCGGTTGAAGACGGCTTTGGCGAAACCAAGCTGTCCCGTGAAAAAGCCAAGCGCGCTGAATGCTGGATTGTTCTGGAAGCAGCCTTCGCAGCCGAAGAAGTGGTCAAGGGCGTTATCAACGGTAAGGTTAAAGGCGGCTTCACTGTCGACGTTAACGGCATCCGTGCGTTCCTGCCAGGTTCTCTGGTTGACGTCCGTCCTGTGCGCGACACCACGCACCTGGAAGGCAAAGAGCTGGAATTCAAGGTCATCAAGCTTGACCAGAAACGCAACAACGTTGTCGTTTCCCGTCGTAGCGTCCTCGAAGCCGAGAACTCCGCTGAGCGTGAAGCTCTGCTGGAATCCCTGCAGGAAGGCCAACAAGTCAAAGGTATCGTCAAGAACCTCACCGATTACGGCGCATTCGTCGATCTGGGTGGCGTCGATGGCCTGCTGCACATTACCGACATGGCTTGGAAGCGTATCAAGCATCCATCGGAAATCGTCAACGTTGGCGACGAGATCGATGTCAAGGTTCTGAAGTACGATCGCGAGCGCAATCGTGTTTCCCTGGGCCTCAAGCAACTGGGCGAAGATCCATGGGTTGCTATCAAAGCCCGTTACCCAGAAAGCACTCGCGTTACCGCGCGTGTAACCAACCTGACCGACTACGGCTGCTTCGCTGAGCTGGAAGAAGGCGTTGAAGGTCTGGTACACGTTTCCGAAATGGACTGGACCAACAAGAACATCCACCCTTCGAAAGTCGTACAAGTCGGCGACGAAGTGGAAGTTATGGTTCTGGACATCGACGAAGAGCGTCGTCGTATCTCCCTGGGCATCAAGCAGTGCAAATCTAACCCATGGGAAGATTTCTCTGGCCAGTTCAACAAGGGCGATAAAATCTCCGGCACCATCAAGTCGATCACCGATTTCGGTATCTTCATTGGTCTGGACGGCGGCATCGACGGCCTGGTTCACCTGTCCGACATCTCCTGGAACGAAGTGGGCGAAGAAGCTGTTCGTCGCTTCAAGAAAGGCGACGAGCTGGACACCGTTATCCTGTCGGTTGACCCAGAGCGCGAGCGTATCTCCCTGGGTATCAAGCAACTGGAAAGCGATCCGTTCTCCGAGTACGTTCAAGAGAACGACAAAGGCGCAATCGTTAAAGGCATCGTGAAAGAAGTTGACGCTAAAGGCGCCATCATCACTTTGGCTGACGACATCGAAGCGACTCTGAAAGCCTCCGAAATCAGCCGTGACCGCGTTGAAGACGCGCGTAACGTTCTGAAAGAAGGCGAAGAAGTAGAAGCCAAGATCATCAGCGTTGACCGCAAGAGCCGCGTAATCCAGCTCTCCATCAAGTCGAAAGACGATGCTGAAGAGAAAGAAGCAATCCAGAGCCTGCGCGACAAGCCAGCTACCTCTGACATTGCTGCTGGTCCTACCACTCTGGGCGACCTGTTGCGTGCACAGATGGAAAAACAGAACTAAGTTCTGTTAGACCATAAAAAGGGCGACTTCGGTCGCCCTTTTTTGTGCCTGGAATTTGAGTTTGCGACGATTGATGGGTGTGTCGGTTATCGGTGAAACAAACCCCGGGCAGTGCTGTCTGGTTCTTTGTGCGGAGCATTTCACTATTTGGGCTAGGCTTAGCCTGAAGCAAACAGCGGTCGGGCAAATCGTCCAGTCTAAGGAAGCGAATGAACAGGTTCTTCGTCGTGCTTGTTGTGCTGGTTCTGGCAGGCTGTACCACTAACGTGAAGTCCCATGCGGTGCGCGGGGTGAGCGGGATCGAGATCGATTGTTCGGGGCTTGGGTCGGGTTGGGAGAGGTGCTACAAGCGCGCAGACAAGGAATGCAAGGCGCAGGGGTATAAGGTCGTTGCCAGGTCCAGTGATATCAAGGAGGAGGATCAGGACTATCCGTTTGGTTGGAATCCGGCGGGTTACCTTACGCGCACTATGCTGGTCATTTGTAGGTAATCGTGTGGTGAATTTGTATGGTGAGTCTGGGTTTGATGTCTGAAAAAACTCGATTGATCGGTGAGGTCGTGGTCGTGCAGATAAGTCAATGCTTGGGCTGTTCAAATTCCTTCTGGCATGCTAAAACCTTTGAAGCGCTGATCTAGCTGCTTGAAAAAGAAGGGAAAAATATGACGAAGTCGGAGTTGATCGAACGAATTGTCACCCATCAAGGGCTGCTTTCATCCAAGGATGTAGAGCTGGCCATCAAGACTATGCTTGAACAAATGTCCCAATGCCTGGCCACCGGTGATCGCATCGAGATCCGTGGTTTTGGCAGTTTCTCCCTGCACTACCGCGCACCTCGTGTAGGACGCAACCCGAAGACCGGGCAATCGGTTAGCCTGGATGGAAAATTTGTTCCCCATTTCAAACCGGGCAAAGAGCTTCGGGATCGGGTGAATGAAGAAGAGGAGGAGGGGCTTTGACAGACTGCGCAACTCAAGGAATCACTTATGCGTAGCGTGAAGCGTGTACTGCTTGGCGTTTTTGTCCTGTTGCTGGCGCTGGCGATACTGCTGTTTGTGCTGGAAAATCAGCAGTCGGTATCTTTGCTGTTTCTTGGCTGGGCGGGGCCGCAAATCCCACTGTCGGTGGTTGTGGTACTGACGCTCCTGGTGGGGATGGTGATAGGGCCTGTATTGGGGTGGTTCCTGGGTCGTACTTCCAGGGGGGCGCGAAAGCGGGTGCTGTCCTAGCGGAGCACCTTTGGCATGCCCCTGGCTTTGGCTGCAGGGTGCCCATATCCATTAGTGAGTCGTGATTGAGCGGTAAATTGCAGCAATCGTCCGCAAATGATTGGGCCTCACATCGGTCGGACTGAACCTGACAAAAAACGACTGATGCATTCATGGATTAGACGGCCGTCCGGTAGCGACGCTGTCTGCAACTCAAGGGTATGCTTTCGCGTGAAAATTCTAGTAACCGGCGGTGCAGGATTTATCGGTTCGGCGGTCATTCGCCATATCATTTCCAACACGAATGACGCGGTCGTTAATGTCGATAAGCTCACGTATGCGGGCAACCTTGAGTCTTTGGCTGAAGTCAGCCAAAACGCCCGTTATCTATTCGAGCACGTCGATATTTGTGATCGCGAGCAGATCGATCGTGTCCTGCGTGAACAGCAACCAGATGCCATCATGCACCTGGCCGCGGAATCCCACGTCGATCGTTCGATCAGCGGCCCATCCGAATTTATCCAGACCAACATCATTGGCACCTACACGCTGCTTGAAGCCGCGCGTCACTACTGGGCAGCGCTGGACGATGGTCGCAAGGCGAGTTTCCGATTTCACCATATTTCGACTGACGAAGTTTATGGTGACCTCGAAGGCCCGCAAGACCTCTTCACCGAAACCACGCCCTATCAGCCAAGCTCGCCGTACTCGGCCAGCAAGGCCAGCTCTGATCATCTGGTTCGTGCCTGGGCGCGTACCTATGGCCTGCCTACCCTGGTCACCAACTGCTCGAACAACTACGGGCCGTGCCACTTTCCCGAGAAACTGATTCCGCTGATCATTCTCAATGCGCTGGAAGGCAAGGCATTGCCGGTGTATGGCAAAGGTAACCAGGTGCGTGACTGGCTCTATGTCGAGGACCATGCGCGGGCGCTGTATAAAGTCGTGACCGAAGGTGTCATTGGCGAGACCTACAACATCGGTGGCCATAACGAAAAACAAAATATCGAGGTCGTACGCGCCCTGTGCGCACTACTCGATGAGCTGCGTCCGGATTCTCCTCATTGCCCGCACGCCAGCCTGATCACTTTCGTTCAGGATCGCCCGGGTCACGATCAGCGCTACGCGATCGATGCCAGCAAAATCCAGCGTGAGCTGGGTTGGACGCCGCAAGAGTCTTTTGAAACCGGCATCCGCAAGACCGTCGAATGGTATCTAACCCACACTGAGTGGGTGGATCACGTGAAGAGCGGAAGCTACCAGCAGTGGATCGACCAGAACTACGCGGATCGGTCGAGCAAGGCATGAAAATCCTCCTGCTGGGGAAAAATGGCCAGGTAGGCTGGGAACTGCAGCGCTCTCTTGCACCCCTTGGCGAGTTGATTGCGCTGGATCGTCATGCCTCCGATGGCTTGAGCGGCGACCTGTCCGACCTCGAGGCCTTGCGCGCGACAATCCGCCGGGTCAAGCCCAACGTCATTGTCAACGCTGCTGCTTATACAGCTGTTGATAAGGCCGAATCCGAAACCGAACTGGCTGACCGTGTGAATGGTCAGGCGAGCCAGGTCATGGCGGTGGAAGCCAAAGCTCTCGATGCCTGGCTTATTCATTACTCGACCGACTATGTCTTCAGCGGGCAGGGCCTGGTTCCATGGACGGAGGTAGATGCAGTCGCCCCCGTCAATCACTACGGCGCCAGTAAGTTGCTCGGTGAGCAGGCGATTATTGGGGCCGGGTGTAAGTACCTGATCTTTCGCACCAGTTGGGTCTATGGGGTTCGCGGCAATAACTTCGCCAAGACGATGCTGCGACTGGCCAGGGAGCGCGAGACCTTGAGCATCATCGCTGATCAGATTGGGGCCCCTACGGGGGCAGAGCTTATCGCAGACATCACCGCGCTGGCTGTTCAGAAAGTCATGCAAAACCCTGAGCTCGCGGGCCTTTATCACTTGGCTGCTGGTGGTGAAGTGTCCTGGCACGGCTATGCTAGTCATGTGATCGATTTCGCCCGCAGCCAGGGTGAACAACTGGCAGTGACGGCAGTCAATCCGATCGATACCACGGCCTATCCAACACCTGCACGCCGCCCGCTGAATTCGCGTCTGAATACGCAAAAGCTGCGCGACAGTTTTTCTCTGTGCTTACCGGATTGGCAAACTGGTGTAACCCGAATGCTTAGGGAAGTCCTGAATAAATGACCACGACAAATCGTAAAGGCATCATCCTCGCAGGCGGCTCAGGCACTCGACTTCACCCGTTGACGCTCGGCGTGTCCAAGCAGATGCTGCCGATCTATGACAAGCCGATGATCTTCTACCCGCTATCGGTACTGATGCTTGCGGGTATGCGTGAAGTTCTGATCATTTCCACGCCTGAAGACCTGCCGAGTTTTCGTAAGCTTCTTGGTGACGGTAGTCTTTATGGCATCAAGCTAAGCTATGCCGAACAGCCGAGCCCGGATGGCCTTGCCCAGGCATTCATTATTGGCGAAGAGTTTATCGGCAACGACCCATGCTGTCTGATCCTGGGTGACAACATTTTTTACGGTCAGCACTTTTCCGATAATCTGCGCGCGGCGAGCGCCCAGCAACACGGTGCTACGGTTTTTGGTTATCACGTTTCCGATCCGGAGCGTTTTGGTGTAGTTGAGTTTGACGCATCGGGGCGAGCGCTTAGCATTGAGGAAAAACCGCTCAAGCCCAAATCAAACTACGCGGTTACAGGGTTATATTTTTACGATAACCAGGTTGTCGAGATTGCCAAGGGCATCAAGCCCTCCGAGCGGGGCGAGCTGGAAATCACGGATGTAACTCGCGCCTATCTTGAGCAGAATACCCTGAACGTCGAAATGCTCGGTCGCGGTTTCGCCTGGCTCGACACCGGCACGCACGAGTCTTTACTGGAAGCCAGTCACTTCGTGCGCACGATCGAACAGCGTCAGGGACTGAAAGTAGCTTGTCTGGAGGAGATCGCTTACAACAATGGCTGGATCACCCCAGAGCAATTGAGTGCTCAGGCACAGCGTCTCAAGAAGACTGGCTATGGTCAGTATCTGCAGAGGCTGCTGGACTAGTGTTTTTACTGACCTGTGAGCGTCCTTTTTCCAATTTGAAGTGTTCAACCAATGCAAGCAGGATCGGCATGCCAGTAAAGTATCCACGGGTAGCAGTTTTGCTGGCTGCGTACAACGGAATACGGTGGATTGAAGAGCAAGTTTCCTCAATCTTAGATCAGTCAGCTGTAGATGTTACCGTTTATATAAGTGTTGATCCTTCGACAGACGGCACCGAGGGGTGGTGTGCCAGTCTCGCCGTTGAGCGCAGCAACGTAGTTTTGTTGCCTACTGCCGGCCATTTCGGTGGCGCAGCACGTAATTTCTTCCGTCTCATCCGTGATGTCGACTTTGAAGGTTATGACTTCATCGCGTTCTCTGATCAGGATGACATTTGGCACTCAGATAAGCTCGCACGGGCCACTCAGGCTTTACTGACAAGCGAATACGACGCCTATTCAAGTAATGTAACGGCTTTCTGGCCGGACGGGAAAACACATTTGTTGGACAAGGCGCAGCCACAGGTTGCCTGGGATTTTTTATTTGAGGCTGCTGGACCCGGTTGCACCTATGTATTGAGTAAGAGATTGGCAGACCCGCTGAAGGACTCCATGCTTTGCAATTGGCAAGCATTACAGGACGTTGGCTTGCATGATTGGTATTGCTACGCTTTCGCCCGCAGTCACCATTACAAATGGTTCATCGACCCTGTTCCATCCATGCACTATCGTCAGCACGATAGCAATCAAGTGGGGGCTAATACTGGACTAACACCTCTAATTGCCCGATATAAAACCATTCATAATGGCCAGTGGTTTTCTCAAGTGCAATTGATCGCCTCGTTGGTTGGCCAGAACAGAGATCCATTTGTCGGTGCCTGGTTGGAATTAGGGCGCAGCCAGTTATTGAAGCTTTCCTTAAGCGCCTGGAAATGCCGGCGAAGATTCCGCGATAAAGTATTCTTCTTTTTTATTTGCTGTGCCATCGCGGTGATGGGGAATAGAGCTAAATGAAAGGTCCAGAAGTTTTGGTAACGGGAGCAAGCGGGTTTGTTGGTGAAGCTTTGGTTTTCAGGCTTCTATTCGATAAAAAATTCACGCCTGTCGCCGCCGTACGGGGCGTTACACAACTACTTGGTTTGTGCCGGGTAGTCCCGTTCGACTTGAACGACAAAACTGCGTTGCCTGCCCTGAATGACGTCCAAGTAGTAATTCATGCCGCGGCTCGAGTGCATGTGATGAAGGAAGCGTCAACGGATTCCCTTTCTGAATTTCGTAAAGTTAATGTGGAGGGAACCGCTAGACTGGCCCAGAAAGCTGCCGAGTCGGGGGTGAAGCGGTTTATTTTTATCAGTTCAATCAAGGTTAATGGCGAAAAAACTGCACCAAGGACATCTTTTAAAGCTGACGACCCTCCAGCACCTGTAGATCCGTATGGAATCTCGAAACAAGAAGCTGAAGAAGCGTTGAGGGAAATTGGCCAGAATACAGGGATGGAGATTGTTATCATCAGGCCACCGCTCGTGTATGGCCCGGGTGTGAAAGCGAATTTTTTAAGCATGATGAACTGGCTGTACCGAAATGTACCCCTGCCATTAGGGGCTATCAATAATCAACGCAGTCTGGTGGCGCTTGAAAATCTTGTGGATCTCGTTGTGACCTGTATCGATCATCCCGCGGCGGCGAATAATGTATTCCTGGTTAGTGATGGTGAGGACTTGTCGACAACGTTGCTGCTTCGGCGCCTGGCTCACGCCTTGGGCTCAAAATCATGGTTACTACCGGTGCCGGCATTGATATTGACTTTAAGTGCTGCACTCATAGGTAAAAAGGCGATTGTTCAGCGTTTGTGCAACTCATTGCAGGTTGATATTAGCAAGACATGTGATGTTTTGAACTGGCGTCCCCCGGTAAGCGTGGACAATGCATTACGCAAAACTGCTGACTATTATCTGGATAAGCTAACGAAATGAATTTTTGGTGGTTGCTAACTGCGGTGTTCGCTAGTTCCTGGTTATTGACGTTTGTCCTGCGCCGTTATGCCTTGGCCCGAAGTTTGATGGATATACCTAGCGAGCGCAGTTCCCATACGGTGCCTACGCCTCGCGGAGGAGGGGTCGCTATTGTGTTGGCATTTGCAGGAGCGCTGCCGGTGTTAGTCACTATGGGCCTGCTGGGCATACCTTTGCTGACTGGGCTGCTGGGCTCTGGAATTTTAGTGGCGATTATTGGCTTCGCCGATGATCATGGTCATATTGCTGCTAGATGGCGCCTATTGGGGCATTTCATAGCAGCCGGCTGGGCACTGTTCTGGTTCAACGGACTCGCGCCTATCTCATTTTTTGGTACGGCAATTGACTTGGGTTGGTTCGGTATTGTTCTCGCACTGATTTACCTTGTGTGGATGCTGAACCTCTACAACTTTATGGACGGGATTGATGGCTTGGCCAGCGCCGAAGCCATATGCGTATGCCTGGGGGCATGTGTACTGTATTGGCTTGGTGGCTACGCCAACCTGATATGGGTTCCATTCGTTTTGGCGGGAGCGGTGGCAGGGTTTCTATGCTGGAACTTTCCTCCTGCACGTATTTTTATGGGAGATGCGGGGAGTGGGTTTCTAGGCTTCACTCTCGGTGGTTTGGCGCTTCATGCGGCCTGGACAGCACCTGAGTTGCTTTGGAGTTGGTTGATTCTGCTCGGTGTTTTTATAGTGGATGCGACCTGGACGTTGCTGCGACGTTTAATGCGTGGAGACAACGTTTCTCAGGCGCATCGCAGCCACGCCTATCAGTATGCATCTCGTCACTTTAAGAGCCATCGAGTTGTAACGGTCGGGGTTGTTGTTATTAATCTTGTCTGGTTGCTGCCCATTTCGATTTTTGTTGGGGTGGGACTGATCAATGAAATGCTGGGGATGTTACTTGCGTACACTCCGCTGGCCTTTATAGTCTGCTTATTCAACGCTGGAGCGCTTGAGGAAAAGCCTGATTCTTGAGCCGCAGTGAGAGTGACTGTTTGCTGTATCAAACTAACAATCTCATCCTTGGTGGGAGAGATTGTTAGTTGGTTACTGTTGGCAAACTTAAGCACTATCTTTTGCGGGACTTCATCCGATAGCGTTTGACCGCGTTGGCCAATGTGAAGAGAGCAATAAGTACGGCCTTGTGCACTGGGCCAATTCCATTGAGATGCTTGATTCCAGAGGTCCATTGAACTCGGCGGATATAGTCCATCACCTGTCTGCGCGCCGTGCCACTAAATGGTGAAAGAAAGATTGTGGATAGTGCCGGGGCTTGATTCTTCTGAAAAATATCGCCGAAGCCAAAAACATCATGCTGAGGGGTCTGGATAAAGATCTTTGCCAAGTCGGGATTCGGATTGACACTGAGTTTTTTCCAGACATGCACAGCCGACGCATGCAGTTCTGCAGCGCCCACCACGTAACGCTCCAGATACGGTCCCCATACTTGAGCCGCCAGTGCGACACCTTCCTGAAAGTGAACGGAAAATTCACTGTGGGAACTATTCTCCTCGGCACAGACGTTGCGATGTGCAGTAACCTTGCCTTGCGATCGCACGTATTTCTCCGCGCTTCCCAAGTTTGAAGTGCACAGCATTTCAAGTACAGCAAACGCTTCAAACAGCTGCCCTGTATCTGCATCAACCCTTTCATCAGCACCATAGGCACATTTTGAAACGTTCGACGTCTGAGGATTTAACATCTTACGCAGGCCGAGGTACATCCCGTGAAAGTGTGTAGCAGGCTTTATCCGCGCAAGATTATCCTGGATCGTTCCGCGCCAGCCAATATCAACCAGGCCAACCTTATCGCTCTGCGAAATACCTTTTTCTGTAAGGTATTCATTCAAAAGCTCACGTTGTTCCAATATTTTTTCGTTGACGGCAGCCGTGAATTCCGGGGCCCGAATCAACTTGCTTAATGACTCGTTTGCCTCGGGGCGTTCAATAACATCCGTGGCCTTTAACCCAACCTCAGATAATAGATTAGAAAAGTTGGAGTATTCCAGGCCAAGGGTGGAAAACAGTCCGGAAACTTTTTGTGAGCGGTTCAAGCGCCAAATACGATTGAACTCATCCTTCGAGATATCTTCCATTGAGGCGACGAACGTAGAGAGCCGGCTGACTTCAAGCTCCGCATAAGCTGGCAACTGATGCCCAAAAAGCGTCTGATCTGGGAATATAATTTCGTATATGCGGCGAAAGAACTCGCCTTCTCGGGTAAGAAAGAATACTTGATCCAGACGCTGAGCGATTGCCTGTTCGGCGATCCACAAGGCGAAGCCCACGAACAGTGGAGCGGCTTCCACCCCGAAACGAAAAGCTGTCGATTCGGTCTTTTGCCGCGCAAGTATAGATGGCGCCATTGCTTGGATACTGAGCTGGCGAAGATGTTGGAACAGCGCTTCACGCGAAACAAACAGGCTCTCTCGCTCTTTCCTGTCGGCATGGGATTTTTCCGGCACGAATGAAATGCCGGTAACACCCAGTTGCGCCGGAGACTCCACATCCGACCAAGGGTGATCGCCTACATGCACATGTTCGTGAGGGGTGATCCCGAAGACCTCGTGTACATGCTTGAACAGCGTTCCTGAGCGTTTATTCAAGCCCACGTCGCACGAGCTCACGCCATCCTCGAAGAGATGACTGAGGCCCTTCTGCTCGAGCAAGTGTTTGAGCATGTCAGAGCTCATGTAGAAATCGGAAAGGAATATTGTTCTTTCGGCAGAGTGCAGCTTGAGAAACTCTTCGATATCCGGGTCCTGAAAAGTATGCCGCACTTCTACTGAAAGCTCATAGTCGGCAAAGCGCTGAGGCAGGCTCTCATCGGAGGAAGAGAGCAGTATTGTCTTCAGCCATTCTTTGAGCACATGAACGATTTCGTACTCTTCGTCCTTGTTTGCTTCTCGAGCCTCTCGCGCAAGACGGGCCTCGGTCTCTACCCGTGCTCGATAGATATCCCAGTAACCCGTATAGGGTGGTTTGAAGTGTCCAAGCAGCTCGAAATAGACATGAGCGGCAGTCGCCAGCTTGATGCATTCAGGGTGGCAATCTCTTCTAAGCAAGGTGTCCCAGACATCAACTGTCTTGATTTTGTAGATCATCGTACTTCTCGCCCACCAAAAATCACTTCACCTACCGCTTCCAGTTGTTTGATCCGAAGCTTCAGCGACTCGGGGAGTCTGGCGGAAAGCGCGCTGAGTTTATGGCGGCGAACGACCCAGCGATTTGTATTGAGACGCTGTTTTTCTTGAGCTGAGTACTCGTTGAATGCTTTTACCGTCAACTCTGTAAAAATAGACTTTTCCATGAGCGGACCTTCCAAACACTTCTCTACCCATTCGCAGAAAAGAGCCGAAGAGTCATGCCAGGAGGGCCAGTTGTCGGCCGTTTGGCGTGCCCCTTCTTGAAGCCGTGAAAGCTCCGTGCGATCGCTTATGAGTTTTTTTAGGACGTTGACGACACTGTCAGTGTCTCCAGTGGGGATCACGACCGCATTGTCTCCGTTGACGATGTACTCGTCATGTCCGGAAACATCAAAGACTACGGCGGTGCCGCCGCAGTGAAATAGCTCAAGCGGTGGGCCGAACATCCCTTCGACCGTACTGAGTTTGATCAAAATATCGCAAGAGCGATAAATTTCGGCAGTCTTGACCATTGGTACCCGAGAAAACACCCGCGAAACCCCGGGAAGCCACTTGATGGGAGACCCCGTCAGCACCCAGATGTCTTTTGCACCGGCTTCTCTGGCTAATCGAACACCCAAAGCCGTGTTCTTGAATGAAACACCAAAATGCCCTTCTACCAGGATCCTGGGTTGCGCATCAGTAGGGCGGGGTGCGCTGGCTACGCCCTGTGTTGAGTACACATCCTTGCGAATACCGTTGCGTACCAGAGCAGTATCCCGATTGAAATCGTCCTTCAGATATTGTTGGATCCACGTAGCTTCAGTCACGTATTCGATGGGGAAGCGGTAGGTAGCGTCCACCAAAGCCCGCAAGGGTATTTCCGATTCAGGATAAAATCTGGACTCGATCGATTGTACGAAGTACGCATACCTCCTGGCGTCGAAATTGCCAAGCTCAAAAGCGGTTTTCCACCATGTGGCGATGACCAGGTCGAAAGATTCTTGTTTGGCCTCTTCGATAGGCAGGCAACGAAGCTTGGGCGCTTCGTCATGCCAGGAAAGTGTCGCTGCCGAAAAAGGCTCCTGAACTGCCAGCGTTACGTCATATCCATGTCTGCGCAAGTAGCTGGCATGCTGAATGATGACGTAAGTGCCACCGCTGATAGCCATCGAGCCTACGAGAAAGCAAATTTTTCTATCGTTCAATTTATGACTACTTCTGAAAATAGCGGATTAGTCCATACAAGTTGGCTATTGGGCGGCCCACCCGCTCATCGAGCTTCTTCCATGGCCAGAACCCAAGCAATCCTCGTCCGTTGCGCCTCAGGACGGTGAACATGAACTTCAACCTAGCAGAAAAGCTTGGGACCTTGTGTACGCCAGTAAAGAAAGAGCGCTCAAATACACCGTAGTTTTCAACATGAAATACTGAAGAAAACCAGTCGATCTCGGGCTGTGAAGGCTGGAAGACCAGGCGTGCATGGCTGCGAGCGATTTGCCCAAGACGTAGCGACTTAACATCTGCTTGCTGTGTCATGGCGTCCAGCAGTTGGTCAAAGCGAGCGAAGAGGTAGCGCTGAACAGGAAACACCAGAGCCTCCACCATCTCTTGCTCATGGTACGTGTCATGGACGGCAAGGGCCTTGCCATCTGTGTCAATTAGGTAGCTGGCCACGGAGCCGTGATCTGCTGCCAGGAGTATTTCGAACAGAGCACGATTTTCATTGAATACATGAAAGCGCGGTGTACGGCCCGCAATGGAGGAAAATAGAAGACCGTGTTTGAGGTTTGCCGCCCCTGCTGCTCCTGGTGCTATAAGCCCGATGTAGTAGCCGGTGACTGATTTGATTGGCGATGCCGGTCCCTTGCACAACAGCGCATAAAGGTTGTCCTGGATCGTGCCCTTCCAGCCGACGTCTACGACCACAAGATTTTCGGGAACATCACCTTCCGAGAGCACAGAAATATATTGTTCAAAAGCCTTCTGACGACTCAGCCGTTGCTCGTCATATATTTCTATGAATCGTGGTAACGCCTTCAGGCGGTAGAAGAGTTCGCTCTCGGGAAAATCCTCTTGCCTTTGATTCAATTGTTCGTTCGTCAGCCCCAGCAAGGCTGACAGCTCCACGCAGAACTCATCCAGCCCAAGACTCGATAGAAACTCCAGTAGCGACATGCACCGATATTGCCTGAAAAGCGTTTCGAACCGTTCTTCACTCAACGTATTCAGAGAAGGCAGCAGCGTTGACCTGCGAGAAACCTCGAGGTAACGGCTCTGAATCGGAACTCCCACGCGAACGCAATATCGATCGAACATTTGCTTGAGCGGTTGCCCCTCTCTGGAGAGAAAGAACACCTGCTTGACACCGTTGCCGATGAGCGTGCGATGCAGTTCGCTCACCCAATACAGAAGCGTGTCTGCCATCTCTCCGAAAAGTTCGAACGAGTTAGAGCTTCCTTCAACGCCAGTTTTTCTGATGCCACTCGTCGCCGATGGAGTTTTTTTCACTGCATGTATTCCGTTTGATGGGGGCGATGTCGATTGACGTTTTGAGGTATGTTGATAGCAGGTAGGACAGGTAGATCCGATAGACCGCGATACTCGGATATCCGTGCTAACTGTAAGCTCAAAGCGTTTTGCATGCCGAAGGCTGTTTCGAGCCAGCGGCATGCTCAATTCTCATGTACGGCTGTCGATGGCTGTAAGGCTTTCAAAGTACTGACCAAACTTTTCAGCTTTTATCGACCAGTTCCAGTCCTTGATTCTTTCAATATTTTCAGTTGAAAGCCGAGTCAGTAGTGCCGGCTCCTCGACAAGCTTACGGATACTCACCTTGAGTGCTTCAATTGTTCTTTCTGGCAAGATAAATGCTTTTTGCAACTCACCGAAAGCCTGCGGCACGATACCAACATCAGTACTGATAACCGGTACTCCGCAGGCCATCGCTTCTAGAACAGGATTAGGCGTACCCTCAATTTTCGACGTACAGACATAGACATCGATCTTTGTGTAGTAGTTCGGCATCTGATCATGGGGAATGAATTGATCCTGGCGGTCAGCAAACAGGCTCTTTACAGCGAAACCTTCTTGCTGAAGCTGTTCAATTGCTGGCTTGAGTATCGTATTCACGCCTTTGAAGTCTTCGAGCTCAGCTGCCCACTTACTGTTTCCTACCCAGCCGACAACCAGTTCCCGCTGACCAACTTCTTGAAAGCGCTCTATATTCATGGGCATGAACTTGCTCAGGTCGACACCATCTTCAATTACGCAGGTGGGTTCGGGGTAGCCATTCACTTCGGAATAAATGCGCTCTAATTTTTCAGAGCCCACCGTGTAGCCGGCGACTACTTCGGTAAAAATATGCGCGCGCCCACTGAGCTCCTCTTCTTTCAGAAGCAGATGGTCATAAATACTTGTACTGAGCTTTTTAGTGGCAATGAAACGCTGATGGAACAGTTCATATGGCATGCCTAGGCTTTCAGCGTAGCTCCTGTAGTAAGGAGTACCAATGAGCGTCAGATGTTCCCTCCAGAAGAAGTGAACGATGTCGCAGTCTTCGGTCATCATGAATACTTTGTTGACGTTATCGATGATATCCATCGGTATTACAACAAAATCAAACCGGTCACTCAAATAACGTTCCAGTTGTCGGGAAATATTTCCAAATGCCCAGTTATCCGTATCAATGATCAGGGCTATTTTTGTTTTTTTGTGTTCTGCCGGAACGGTCTTCGCAGGAGCGGAAATGTGATCCGCTTCATTATTGAGCCCCAGTTCATCATGCCGTGACTGCAGCCAATGGTCTACCGCGTCACCCCATATCTTGAAACCGTGTTTTGCTTCAAGATGCATCGCCGACTTGTGAAGGACACCACGAGAAAAACGTTCTTTTTCATAGTCGCGATCAGCGTCCGAATCAGGCATTGGGTGGTCATGCACCAGAGCGCAAACCGATGCGCAGCCGACTTTGTAGCCCTGCTGGAATAGGCGTACCGAAAAATCGATATCCTCGAAACCAACAAACATTGCCTCGTCATAACTACCGACGCGAACGAACGTGTCTTTGTTAACGACGCAAGCACCACCAAATAGAAAGGTCCCTAGGAACGGCTGACTGATAATGTCTTGTATTTTTGTCTGTAGGGAAGCGCTGCCCGCACCAATATGAAGTTCGCCGTCTTCATAGGACACATAAACGTGACCACCCCTGGCGAAAATTGTTTGACCATCTGGATCCAGTAAGGGGAGGCTCATGAAATGGCAGCCAAGAACCGCTAGATCATGCTGGATCTGTTTCAGCGGATTCATCGTGAAGTAGATATCATTATCCAGACACATCAACCATTCCGTCGTGACGTGCGGAATGGTTCTATTGCGGCCGCCTGATACACCGAAATTTTGCCCGAGTTCAACAATACGAGTGCGGAAGGTCAGTGTTTTACATGCTTCGCGTATCTGCTCGATTTCTTCCGCTGAAGAGCCGTTGTCTATGATTAGCGCTTCACCGGCGAAGTGTGGTATGAACTCCTCGATGGACTTGAGCAATTTGATCGAGAGCGACGAACGGTTCATTGAAAGGAAAGAAATCGTTAAGTTTTCACCGCTGCTGCCGATATTCGGTCCTGTCTCCTGCCATGCATCGGTTGCCAGAAGAGCGTGCGCATTGTCGTAAACGTAGAGCCCGCGCGAAAGCCCCGGGATGATATCCAACCCTAGAACTTTCATTTATTTGGGTTCCTGCGAACAATTTTTACGGCTTTTTTCATGAGCGCTCGAACCGGACGAGGAATCAGTCCTCCCAAACGCAGATATCGGTAATAACCGACTCGCATCTGATCACGCTCAGCAGTTACTTTAGCCACTTCGGCCTGAAGTCCGTGCACTACTTCACTCAACGCGTGCTGGGCAGAGTTGAATGCATGCAGTCGTTCTTTTACTAGTTCGTTTTCCGTCAGCGTTGCCTGATAGTTAAGTCGTGTTTTTCTCAAGTCCGCCTTCAATACATCAGCTTCCATTTGAAGGGTCGTTAAAGCCTGGTTGAGCGCTTCCAGCTTCAATCGTTCATCCCCAAGCAGTGTCGCCGCCTTCTTCCGTTCGTCGACGAGCAGTGCACCGTCCATTGCCTGTACCATGCGCGCATAAGCGTCCATATTTACCGGGAAAACAGCGGCGCCATTAGTGATTTCAGAAGCATTCCAGATGCCAAAGTAATAGCTGCAGTTCTCAGGGTTGAATTCCCGCTTCTCGCCGCCGTTTACCAGGTATGCACCTTGGACTGAATTGAATTTCATCCAGCTATCGGGGACAGTTTCATAGTCTCGTTCGATATCTAGCGACGTTGAGCCGAATCCGAAGACCGCGGTTCCTATGCTCCAATTGACGTTGTCTCCCAGCACGCTGCTTGCGAGCTCCTGAAACTCTTCGAATCGGTATTTGCGCAAGTGGTACGGGTTGCTTTGATGCTCTTCCGGAAAGTACCAGTAGTCATTTGGACAACTGATGATAATGATCGCATCTTTTTTTGCAATGCGTTTCAGAGAATGTAAGTAGGCTACCGGGTCTTCAATGTGTTCGATGGTTTCACATGAAACGATAACGTCAAAGTGTTCGGCCGGAAACCTGCCTTCGATGGTTGTAGCGTCCGCCGCAATAAACTCAATTCCAGGACCGCCAAATGAATGAGTGGCACGATTCACTGCGTCAGTGAATACATCTACGCCGACTACTTCTTCAGCCCCAGCCTGTTTTAAAAGGTAGCTTCCATAACCCTCGCCGCAGGCGATATCCAGGACTCGCTTATTTTTAACAAAGGGCGTGGCAACCGAGTATCTCGCGAAATGGATTGACGCTTCTATGTTCGCTCTCTCTGGAGCAGAGTTGATATCTAACCGTTCCATTTGTGGCCTATTCAAATACTGTTGAGTTCGGTTGCTTGAAAATTCCACTGTCGCGGAAGGCTTAACATGCCAACCGCCTTGAAATTATCTTCAACACGGAACGAGCACGCATTTTTTGCTTCTGCGTAAGTTATGAATCCAACATTGTCGTTAATTGCTACCCGCCACTTGTATTGACCGCTCAACAGAGGGAGATCTGCAAAGTCAATCGATACGGTTCCTGCGCTTGAGGACCGGTAGGCTGGAATTTTATCCATCAATGTGGTGGCGCCACATAGATATAGTTCATCATGTCTATATAAGTTGAAGACGAAACTGATTTCTTCCGGCGGTGCATCCACCAGCGCGATAAAATCAAAATTCACACGTACGGATTGTCCGGTTGTCACTGTATCCAGGGGCGTGCCTTCGGTGTCAGTCAGGCGGACATCCGTAATTCTAAACAGTTGATCTGCTGACTCGCTGCTACTCAGAGTTGTTTTAGGTGCGACGCTTTTTGGCTTGCTCGCACCTGACTCGGCAGGGTCTGAATCGACGTGACTTTCGACAGTCGCTGTTGCTTGCGTGGCAGTGAATGCAGCTGGAGTATTTTGAGCAACCTGAGCCTCCATTTCGATCATGTATTGATCGATGACTCTAGGCGCAGGACCGAACATGATCTGTTGGCCTTCTTTGAGGTACAGCGCTCTTTCGCACACTGACTTAACTTGATATTGGTCATGGGACACAAAAAGGATGGTGCAGCCACGATCACGTATTTCGTAAAATTTCGAAAGGCAACGTCGTTGGAATGCAGCATCGCCGACAGCAAGAATTTCATCTACGATCAATATTTCGGGTTCAACGTGAACAGATACCGAGAATGCAAGTCTGGCAAACATACCACTTGAGTAGTGTTTTACAGGGCTGTCGATAAACTGCCCAATGTCAGCAAAACCGGCAATTTTATCAAATCGATTATCAATTTCTTCTTTTGACAATCCAAGAATCGAGGCGCTCAGGTAAACGTTCTCGCGGCCAGTAAACTCTGGGTTGAAACCTGAACCGAGCTCAAGCAAGGCTGATAAGCGACCTTGACGCTCTACGTGGCCATGGGAAGGCGTCAGGGTTCCGCAGATAATCTGCAACAGCGTGGACTTACCGGAGCCGTTGCGCCCCACAATGCCAACGGTCTCGCCCTTCTTTACATCAAAGTTGATATCCCGCAGCGCCCAGAACTCGTCGCTGGGATTGGCAGCGCTTTTCCAGAGAATTTGTTTCAGTCTGTCTTGAGGTTTTTCATAAAGATGGTAAACCTTCGAGACGCCTGTAACTGAAATTGCCAGGTCATTAGAGGACATCAGCAAACCCCTTTCTTGTTTTCTGGAACCAGATATAACCTAGCCATGCAATGAATACTGCGCAAAGTGTGTAAATTGCCAGTCCCTGAAAGTCCGGGAGTTTGCCCCATATCATCACTTCCCGAGCTTGCTCAATGATGAAGGTCAGCGGGTTGATCATTAACCACGGGCGTACCGCTTCAGGTAATGAGGTGACGGGGTAGAAAACGGGAGAAAGAAACATTAATACGGTGGTGAAAAGCCCAATCGTTTGGGCTACGTCGCGCAAATACACGCCCAGCGAAGCGAGGAACCAGGCAGCTCCCAGTGAAAGTATTACAAGTGGTAATATTACCAGCGGTATGAATATAGCGGTCCACTGAATGAAACCATTGAAAATCAGGAACGCAACCAGTAGCACAGCGAGGCTAATCGTGGCATGAAATAATGCGACGCATATACTGATGGCAGGTAGGACTTCAATGGGAAATACAACTTTTTTTACATAGTTTGCATTGTCAAGTATCAGCTTCGGAGAGCGATTAAGAATTTCTGCAAGCAGTCCATGAACAATCATGCCTACGAACAATATTACAGCGAAGTCTGTCTTGCTATCGGTTCCTCCTGTCCCCCAGCGTGATTTGAACACGACGGCGAAAAAAAATGTGTATACCAATAGCATCAGGACTGGATTGAAAAAAGACCAGGCGAGGCCGAGCACCGATCCACGATAACGCCCGACTACTTCGCGTTTTGTCATTTGGAGGATGAGTTGGCGGTTGCGCCACAAACACGAAATCAGGGTGAATGGGGAAGTTGAATGTCTGCTGTGTGGATTGATCGGCGTAGCCTTTTGCATCGATACACTCACTTGTTGAATCCTTTGGGGGGGCTTGCTCTGCCTGCGTCAATAATCCGCGTGCATAGTTTCAGTGCAGAGCCAGTTGCCGGTATAGCAAACCACCTCACCATCCCAGCGAGGGCTGGTATAGAGCTAAAACCGTGCGGTTGGCGGGGGGCGTAGGTAGTAAATGATTCGAGCGGATCCGTCAAAAAGCTTTTGTCAATGCTAGCGTAGGGTGTGGTTGGAACCTTGGATAAGGTTTGCTTTTTCTGAATAGATACCTCCGTAGGTTGTTTCGGAGGCGATAACGCACGGGTGATACTTTCTAGGCAATACATCGTACTGACGTTAATCCGTACTGTGTTGAATTGGCTCACCAGCGGATCTCCAGATCTGCTCTCCAAAGCACCTTCGGCGGTTGTTTTTCTTGGTTGAACCATAATAGGCATTCGCCCCTTGGGAGCGATGGAATCCTAAACGTAAGGGAGCAATTGTAGCACCCTCGAATTAAGTCGTATAACCCCCCTAAATGATTCGTAACCATTGATGATTCCTGAGTTCAGCCGAGGCTTGATCCGTGCTTCTGAGGCCCGATTTCTCTAGGGAGCCAGCCCCTCGTGCGCCCGGTGCAGTAGTGAAAAAAACTATCCCTCCTCCATGGCGAGCGGCTCGCGAAAATCCGTGGACGACCTCGAAGCTCTGGCCGAGTTGGATAGCCAGAATGGCCGCGTTCGACTTGGTGTTTTTCACTTTTCTCGATGACCTTTGCCACTGAGCCGAAGGTCGATTATTTCGAAGGGAAGAGTACGCTATTACGCCAGCATTTTTTGGCCGTAAGTCGGAGCGCGTCGATGAATTTGCGACACCGTAAGTCGCGCTCTTCGGCAAAATACAATGTTCGCTAATGCCTGTTGCTGAGCGGCTTGAGGGTGAGGTGCTCACGCCAAGCCTGGTGAGACGCAAGCGCAAGCCATTCCGCCAGACCTGCCGCTCGTCGAGGTCATCCGCGAGCTGTCAAGGCATGGCTCGACCTGCGATTACCGCGAGCATGGCGTCTGACAGGCTCGGGATGTAGACGTGTGAGCGGTTTTGTGATCACCTGCTAGGTTAGTTGGAGGCGGGATCAATTTTGTTCGCAACCTTTGTCGTTGAGCGTACTGGCGGCGTACATAATCGTTTGCGACCCTCCATCGCTGGGCAATCTCTATCGTCAGGTTTACGGTGATGGGTTGGGATGTTTATGTACAATGCTGTATCAGATCCAGTAATGAGGGGCGGACTTGGCAGGTCAAGTGTTCATGGACAAATTTAGAGTTTTTTTGCTGGGACTGCCTCGTAGGCAAAAAAGACTGTTACAGGTAGCCACTGATACGGTCTTGGTTTGGTTTGCTCTATGGCTGGCCTTCATTGTTCGTCTGGGCATTGATGGCATGTACAATCCCCTGAAGGTCCATTTCTGGCTCTTCGTGTGCGCCCCCATTTTAGCCATCCCCCTTTTCGTCCGTTTTGGTATGTACCGCGCGGTCATGCGCTATTTTGGCAACGATGCGTTGATCGCCATCATCAAGGCCGTCAGCCTGTCATCACTGCTCCTTGCGGTCGTGGTCTATTGGTACAGTAACCATGAAGCCGTGGTGCCTCGTTCCATTATCTTCAACTACTGGTGGTTGAGCCTCGTCATCATTGGTGGGCTGCGTCTTTGCATGCGCCAATATTTTATGGGGGATTGGTTTACCGCTGCTCAACACGTACCGTTCACCAATCGCGACGATGGTCTGACCAAAGTGGCCATTTATGGAGCCGGTGATGCCGGCAATCAACTCGTTGCTGCGTTGCGTATGGGGCGGGTTATGCGGCCTGTCGCTTTTATCGACGATGATACAAGTATTACGGATCGCTCGATTGCAGGCTTACAGGTTTACAAGCCCAAGCATATTCAGCAGATGATCGATGTGACGGGGGCTGAAGAGATTCTTCTGGCTCTACCATCGTCTACTCGAGCGCGACGTCGAGAGATTCTCAATCTCCTGGAAGGCTTTCCGCTTCATGTTCGCAGTGTGCCGAATTTCACTGATCTCGCCAGTGGCAGGGTGACGGTCGATGACATTCAGGAGGTTGATATTGCGGATTTGCTGGGGCGCGATTCGGTTCCGGCGCAAGCTGATCTGCTGGCGCGCTGTATCAAGGGTAAGACGGTCATGGTGACGGGGGCCGGTGGTTCGATTGGCTCGGAACTGTGTCGGCAGATCTTTTCCATCGGTCCGACCACGCTTTTGTTGTTCGAACATAGTGAGTTCAATCTTTACAGCATCTTGTTTGAGCTAGAGCAGCGTATTGCCCGCGAGTCGCTGTCTGTCCGGTTATTGCCTATTCTCGGTTCCATTCGTCATCCCCATAAGCTTCTTGATGTAATGAAGACTTGGAATGTAGACACGGTCTACCATGCAGCCGCGTACAAGCACGTTCCTATGGTTGAGCATAATATCGCCGAAGGCGTGCTGAACAATGTGATTGGGACACTCAATACCGCCCAGGCTGCATTGCAGGCGGGTGTTGCTAACTTTGTACTGATCTCCACTGACAAGGCGGTACGTCCGACTAATGTGATGGGTAGCACCAAGCGCCTGGCTGAGTTGACCCTTCAGGCGCTGAGTCGCGAGGTTGCGCCGGTGTTGTTCGGCGATAAGGCCAACGTATCGCGGGTAAATAAAACCCGATTTACAATGGTCCGGTTTGGCAATGTGCTGGGGTCTTCTGGTTCAGTCATACCCCTATTCCATAAGCAGATCAAGTCAGGCGGGCCGTTGACGGTCACCCATCCGAAAATAACCCGTTATTTCATGACCATCCCCGAGGCGGCCCAACTGGTAATTCAGGCCGGCTCCATGGGGCAGGGCGGTGACGTGTTTGTGCTGGACATGGGCGAGCCAGTGAAGATTGTCGAGTTGGCGGAGAAGATGATTCATTTATCGGGTTTGAGAGTTAGATCGGAGAAAAATATTCACGGTGATATCTCAATCGAGTTCACCGGTCTTCGCCCGGGCGAAAAACTGTACGAAGAGTTACTGATTGGTGACAATGTGGCAGCTACTCAGCATCCAATGATCATGAGTGCCAATGAAGATCATCTGTCCTGGGATGTGCTCAAGGCTAGGCTAACGGAACTACTTGCTGCGGTTGAGCAGGATGACTATTCCCGGGTTCGTCAGTTACTGCGTGATACAGTCAGTGGCTACACACCGGATGGTGATATCGTCGACTGGATTTATCAGCAACGTCGCCTCGATCCCTGATTCCCGTATGTGCAACTATACCGTTGGAAACGGCGGGTTGTTTGCCAGGAGGGTTGTTGAGGAGTAATTAAAGTTATTGTTTTAGTTAGGTGAGCGCGAACGGGATGGTCATCCAACAATGGCCGGAACTAAAAAATACCCAACATTGAAGCATGCTGGGTATTTTCGTTATTGTCTGAATGTGAAGCGATGTGTTTGATCAAAGCAGAACTTTTTGTCTTTCTCTTCCGACCGTCAGTAAACTTGCATACAAGATGCAAGGTCTTTCCGCCCATTGCCCCTTTATCGAGAATATGAGAGGAGGTGGGCGGTTGATTTGAACACCTCAGAGTTTTCACGTTATTAGGCGTCAAGGTTTTCAAGAGTTCAAAAAAACTCTTTACCCAGCAACCGTGCCAGCCCCAACTTCATAGGTGTCTGTTCGGGGAGCTGAAATCTTTCAAGCAGCCGCTGGTTGTTAGCCCGCGAGTGGCGAATATCTCCAGAGCGCGCGGGGCCATAACTCACTGGTGGCAGCCCTCCTAGTACCTCGGACAATGTTTCCAGCATTTGCTTGAGTGTGGTGGCTTGATTCATTCCGACGTTGATTGCGCCCACTTCGACCTGCGGTGCTTCGATGGCCTGCACCAATACTTTTACCAAGTCTTCGACATAAACAAAGTCTCGGGTTTGTTCGCCGTCGCCGAAGACGGTGATCGGCAGACCTTTCTGTGCCCGTTCGCTGAAGATGCTAATCACCCCCGAGTACGGTGAAGAGGGGTCCTGGCGAGGGCCGAAGATGTTGAAAAAACGGAACATGACTGGCTCAAGGGCGTGCTGGCGGCGGTAGAAGTCGAAGTAATACTCGCTCGCTAGCTTGTCCGAGGCATAGGGTGTTAATGGCGCCTTAGGCGTCTCCTCGTCGATAGCTTGGCCTTCTCCATTGTTACCATATACCGCGGCACTCGAGGCAAATACCACGCGTTTGACGTCTGCCAGGCGCATGGCTTCGCAGACGTTCAAGCTACCGATGAAATTGCTCTGGTGTGTGCGTACTGGATCATCCACTGAGGCTTGGACTGAAGCTACCGCGGCTAAATGCACAACCGCCCGACAACCGATCATGACCTGTGCAACCAAGGCAGCGTTGGCGACATCGCCTTCGACGAATTCGACGAGAGGGTTTTCTTGCGGCAAGTTGCTGCGCTTTCCGGTGGACAAGTCATCGAGAACGCGCACTGCATAGCCCTTGGCCAGCAAAGCATCGGTCAGATGGGAGCCAATAAAACCGGCTCCGCCGGTGATTAAAATAGGGGCATTAGCCATGATGGTAAACCTATCAAATGATGTCGGGGTTTTGTGCCGTGAGCACAGCGGGTGCCCTGAGATGCGCAGTTTTGCAGGCGAAGCCAGATACAAAGGCTCTTGGGTGGTGTGGGGCGGTAGTATTTTCTAATGCACAGCCAATGTAAGTGTCCCATAACGACGCTACGCAATCGAGTTGTGTTTGTGCTCGGGTAGTCGTCGTACGTTTGTTTTCCCAGGTTCAGGTCAATGGGTGCCAGCGCTATGCTGACACGCCGGTAGAGTTGAGTTTCACTCGCTTTGTACCTTTAAAAACGTTTGCAGCAGTGCGTAGGGTTTGGCACTGCCCGAGGTCGCTTTGATTTTAGTGTCTATGCTGGGCTGAGACACTCAAATCAGCGGGGGTCATCAAAAATAAGTCTACCGGTTTGCTCCCAGGAAAAAACGCAACGAAGAGTTGCGACAACATTGTGGCGACTCAGCCCCATTGAGCATGACCATCTACCCTGGGATGTGTTTAAGGTTTGATGGACGGAGTTGCTGACTACTGCGGATCAAGACGATTACGCCCGAGTTCGTCAGTTGCTGCGCGAAACCGTCAGCGGCTATACCCCGGACGGGGAAATCGTCGATTGGATCTACCAGCAACGCCGCCTTGAGCCCTGATGCTACATACTCTGCAACGCACACATTTTTGACAGACGCCCACCATGACCTAGGTTTGGGAAGCAGCTTTGGAAAAGCTGCTTCTCTCTCAACGAAGTCATGGAGCGTCACTTATGCGTACAGGTTACTTCCACTCTCTGGTTTTCGCCCTGTTGACCAGTCTCTCAGCTGCAGCCATCGCTGCTCCCGCCCCTAAACTCGAAACGGTTCCAGCGCCTGCAACGATGCCAGTGGCATCTTCTGAGATGGCGGCCAAGATAGATCTGAACAAAGCCGATGTGGCTACTTTGCAGCGCGACCTCTCCGGAATCGGCGAAGCCAAAGCCAAAGCTATTGTTGCGTACCGTGACAGCAATGGTTCGTTCACCTCGGTGGATGAATTGTTGGAGGTCAAGGGCATCGGCAAGATGCTCCTGGACAAGAATCGCGACCGGCTGGAAGTGAACTGATACCCGAGTGCCCGTGATGAGGCCGGTCATTGACCGGCCTTTTTTGTCTGCGTAATTGAACACTGGCAGGTAAAGGGAACGCTCCGGAATCGACGGTAGTGCCATTCCGGCAGAGATGGTCATGGAAGCAGGGGAGATGGTTGACGCTGCCTTGTCGGGTTTCGACCAAGGGGAATTGATCTGCATTCCTTCGCTACCTGATGCCGCAGACTGGGATGGGTTTGTTACCGCGCGTCACGCATTGGCGCCGAACCTGTCGAGAAACGTCGCCGCCGCACGTTACAAGTAGGGCAGGTTTACTCCGCCAGCTTGTTCAGATGCTCGCGCGTGACATCGAGAATTCGCTGGGCCAACTCCGGGCTTTCGACGCTGCGCGACAGCAAGAGAGCGCCGACCAGGGTCGACATGATGATCAGGCTCTGGTCGGCCGCATCCTCGCTGCCCAGGGCGTGCTCAACCTGCTGCAGGCGTGCATTGAGCACGATATCGCTGGTGGGGCTGGCTTGACCGCGCAATCCCAGTTCAGACGACATGGTGGGCAGTGGGCAGCCCTCATGGGGAGAGGTCTTGTGCCATTCGGACAAGTAGGTGTCGATAAAGGCCTGGAGGGGGCGCTCTTGCGCAAACAGCGCTGCACAACGCTCACTGACTTCTTCCCCCGCGGCTTGCAGGGCCTTTTCAACCAGTTCGTCCTTGGATTTGAAGTGTGAGTAGAAACCGCCATGGGTTAGCCCCAGGGCCTTCATCAGGGGTTGCAGGCCAGTGGCAGCGATTCCGTCGCGGCGAAAGCGTGCGGCTGCTTCCTTGATGATGCGCTGATGAGTCTGGGCTTTATGGTCCTGCGAGTAGCGCATCGTTAATCTCCACGGCAATGCGCCATATTAACCAAGCTAAATGGAATGGTGACTGTACTTCTATTTCGAAAAAGCATGCAGATGCGTCCAGATTCGCCTTACTGACGATAAGTAGCTGGCACGAATAGTGATTACTCATTCCCAGAAGATTGTTCAACAATCCGCAGGTGATGAGTATGAGTGATGGACTGTCCCTGGCTGACCACATCACATTGGAGCTGCGCGCCGATATCATTGGCGGGCGCTTGCTGCCGGGCAAGGCGTTGATCGAGGCGGACCTGGTGCTGGCTTACAACGCCTCGCGCAACACTATTCGCGAAGCCCTGCACCGCCTGGGGCAGGAAGGCCTGACGCGCTACGTACGGCACAAAGGGGTGATGGTCCGCCAGCCCGGCGCCGATCAGGTGCGCGACCTGTTCCAGGTGCGACGTACCCTTGAGTTGCAGGGGATCGCCGCCAGCCGTCCGCTGCGCGAGCAGCAATCGAACTCCATGCACGAGGCCATCGAGGCCGTGCAGTTGGCCCGTGATCGGGAGGACTGGCGAGCCGTCGGTACCCACAGCCTGCATTTTCACCAACTGATTGTCGGGTTGCTGGGCAGCCCGTTGCTCGACGAGTTCTTCACCAACGTCGTCGCGCAATTGCGCCTGGTGTTCAGCGCGGCGCCTGATGAATCCAGGTTCCAGGCACCGTGGCTGACGCGTGATCGACTGATTTACCAGCACCTGATCGAGAACGACCGTCCGGCCGCCATCGAAGCCCTGAACTCTTACCTGGACGACTCCGAGCAGCAACTGCTCGAGGTATTCAACCCTGGCTCGCGCCACTGATCGAGGAATCACGCCATGTACAAAGACTATCCCGCGGCCTACCAGGTCAGTAAGGGTTCGGCATTGCAGGTCGATACCGCGTTTTATCAGCGAATTCGCGACACCCCGGATGGCCGCACGCTAATCGAGCAGTTCGAGGTGCCCATTCGTACCGGTCGCGCCTGGCATGTTCCCGCCGGCCATGTGTTTCGGGTGACCACGCCGGTGGGACCGCAGGTGGGGGATTTTAACGTGTGGAATGCCAACGATCCGCGCGAGCGCTTATGGGCGGCCCGGACCCGGCAGTTGCAGGGGGCCCATGTCAGCACCCACGACCGGCTCTGGTCAAACCTGCCGTTTCTCAGGCCTCTGGTGACCATCACCGACGATAGCCTGGCCGACTATGGGATCGACGAACACGGCGGCCGCCTGCATGACTTGCTGGGCACGCGCTGCGATCCCTACGTGAACAAGATGCTCACCGGCGAAGACTTTCACCATCACTGTCATTCCAACCTGACCCGTGCGGTGCTGCCCCATGGTTTGACCGAGTTCGACGTGCATGACGTGCTGAACATCTTCCAGTGCACAGGCCTGAACCACGATGACCTGTATTTCATGAAAGCCTGTCCGGCTCGCAAAGGCGACTACCTGGAATTTTTTGCCGAGATCGATCTGTTGTGCGCGTTGTCGACGTGCCCGGGCGGGGATTTGTCGCTGGCGATGTGGGGGCCGGACGCCCAGGACCCGTTGAGTGTATGTCGGCCACTGGGGGTGGAAATCTATAGGCTGGACGATGATTTGCTGCAAGGCTGGAGTCAGCCTGAACGGGCTGCGTACAAAGGCTTGCACGGGCTGCAGACTGCCAAGGCGGATTGGCAGGAGTAGGGCGGGTGCCGGCCGGGACGCATAATTACAAAATCCCGGCCGGCGCCAGGGTCAACGATCCTGAGCGTCCTTGGCGTCCATTTCCGCGTTACGTTCAGCCACGCGTTTACGTTGCTCATCGGTCAGCTCGACCTTGTTCGCGGTGTCGCGCAACATCATCAGACCACCGACGATCGAACCGATCGCAACCACCAGAATCAACCAGGCATACCAGGGCATAGGGCTCTCCTTAAGGGCAGGCATCGAGGCGAACGGTTTCGCGTCAATGTCGTGCATATCCACTTTGAGTCTCAACGATTCTCCGTGGTTCCATTCTAGGCCTGTTGCGCCAGGTTCACCTGACCAACATCGGTTCAGCGCAGCGAGCGGGTTTCAATCGAATACCTGGGCGTCCTTGAACCAAGCACCTGCCTGATCCTTGGCGGAGAGTTGCGGCGCTTCATGCAGTTGCCAGTCGATCGCCAGGTCCGGGTCGTCCCAACGAATACTGCGCTCGGCCGCAGGGGTGTAGTAGTCGGTGGTCTTGTAGAGAAACTCGGCGAACTCACTCAGCACCACAAAACCGTGGGCGAAACCTTCCGGCACCCACAGTTGGCGATGGTTCTCGGCGGACAAGCGTACCGCGACCCATTTGCCGAAGTGTGGCGAGCTGCGGCGAATATCCACGGCAACGTCCAGTACCTCACCCGCCGTTACACGCACCAGCTTGCCCTGGGTGTTTTCCAGTTGGTAATGCAGGCCGCGCAACACGCCTTTTTGCGAGCGTGAGTGGTTGTCTTGAACGAACTGGGTGTCCAGGCCTGTCGCCTGGGCAAAAGCCTTCGCGTTGAAACTCTCGTAAAAGAACCCACGTTCGTCACCGAAGACCTTCGGTTCGATAATCAGAACACCCGGCAGATCGGTGTTGACTACATTCATCATGTTCTCCAGCAATAGACGGCGATGGTTGGCATTCTCGCCCGAAGTCACGGTCATGTGCGAGGGTAAATGCGCAAGGTCCCTCGCTTGACTTGCGATAAAGCCGGCAGCCCTCCCGCCAATCGAGGCCAGACCCCGGCTCAAGCGCACTCTTTACGGTTTTTTTACGTCCCGCCAACCCCCCTGATCTCGTTCCTTTACGCCCTCCTTGCCGACAATCACTGCACACGCGGCAACACGCCGTAACTCGGAGAAATTCAATGAACATTCTGGACGGGGTGTCCCTGCTGCTGGCGGTGGGACTGTTCATTTATCTATTGGTCGCGTTGTTGCGCGCGGACCGGAGCTAGGAGCGGCTATGCACAGTTATGACTATTGGCTGATCCTGGCCTTTTTCGCCCTGGTGCTGATTCCCGCACCGTTCCTGGGACGCTTCTACTACAAGGTCATGGAGGGTCAGCGCACCTGGTTGTCGCCGATCCTCGGGCCAGTGGAGCGTGGCTGTTATCGCGTAGCCGGGGTTGATCCGCACAGCGAGCAGAGCTGGCAGAAGTACACCCTGGCCTTGCTGGCGTTCAACCTCGCGGGCTTTTTGCTGTTGTTCGCGATCCTGCTGTTGCAGAACTACCTGCCGCTCAATCCGCAGAATCTGCCGGGGCAGGAATGGACCCAGGCATTCAATACCGCCGTCAGCTTCATGACCAACACCAACTGGCAGTCCTACAGCGGTGAAGCGACCCTCAGTTACCTGAGCCAGATGGTCGGCCTGACCGTGCAGAACTTTGTCAGCGCCGCCACCGGCCTGGCTGTGCTGGTTGCGCTGTGCCGTGGTATCAGCCGCAAATCGGCGCAAACCCTGGGCAACTTCTGGGTCGACATGACCCGCGCCACGCTCTACGGCTTGCTGCCGCTGTGCTTGCTGCTGGCGCTGTTTCTGGTCTGGCAGGGCGTGCCGCAAAGCTTCGCGCAGTATGTGAATGCGCTGACGATGCAAGGTGTCGATCAGGTGATTCCACTGGGCCCGGCCGCCAGCCAGATTGCGATCAAGCAACTGGGCACCAACGGCGGTGGCTTCTTCGGCGTCAACTCTGCGCATCCGTTCGAGAACCCGACGGCCTGGAGCAACCTGTTTGAAGTCAGCTCCATCATTCTGATCCCGGTGGCCCTGGTGTTCACCTTCGGCCATTACGTCAAGGACCTGCGCCAGAGCCGGGCGATCATCGCCTGCATGCTCGCGCTGTTCCTGATCGGTGGTGCGGTGTCGCTGTGGGCTGAGAACCAGCCGAACCCAACCCTGAACAACGCCGCCGTAGAACAAACCGCGCCGCTGGAAGGTAAAGAAGCACGCTTTGGCACCACCGCGACCGTACTTTGGTCAGTGACCACCACCGCAGCCTCCAACGGGTCGGTCAACGGTATGCACGACAGCCTCAACCCGTTGAGCGGCATGATTGCAATGATCAACATGATGGTCGGCGAAGTGATTTTCGGCGGTGTCGGCGCCGGTCTCTATGGCATGTTGCTCAACGTGCTGATCGCGGTGTTCCTCGCCGGGCTGATGATCGGGCGCACCCCGGAGTACCTGGGCAAAAAGCTGCAAGCCAAGGAAGTCCAGTTGCTGGTGGTGACCTTGCTGGTAATGCCGGTTGGCGTACTGGTGCTCGGTGCTCTTGCGACGAGTCTGTCAGGCCCTGCGGCCACCATCAGTAATCCTGGCCCCCACGGTTTCAGCCAATTGCTGTACGCCTACACCTCGGCTAGCGCCAACAACGGTTCGGCCTTTGCGGGTCTGGGCGCCAACACGCCATTCCATAACCTGATGCTGGGCCTGGGCATGTTGATCGGTCGCTTCGGTTACATCCTTCCGGTACTGGCTCTGGCTGGCAGCCTGGCGATGAAGAAAAGCGCGCCTGTCGGCCAGAACAGCTTCCCGACCCATGGTCCGCTGTTCGTCACCCTGTTGACCGTAACCATATTGCTGGTAGGTGGCCTGACGTTCCTGCCGAGCCTGGCGCTGGGCCCTATTGCTGAACACTTGAGCCTGGGCTTCTGAGCCACTTTATAGGAGCTGGATGATGAATATGCCCGCAACCAAACCCGTGGCCGCCAAGGCCCCGGAGCAACCGAAAACCGCGATCTCGGCCCTGTGGCGGCCGGCGCTGGTGCAAGCCTTCGTCAAGCTCGACCCGCGCCAGCTCAAGCGCTCGCCGGTGATGCTGGTGGTCGAACTCACGGCGATCCTCACCACCGTCTTGTGCTTCATCCCGGACACCGCGGTGTCGACCTTTGTCGCCGCGCAAATTGCCCTGTGGCTGTGGTTCACCGTGCTGTTCGCCAACTTTGCCGAAGCCCTGGCCGAAGGTCGGGGCAAGGCCCGCGCTGACAGCCTCAAGGCCGGCAGTGAAGGCCTGAGCGCGCGTCGCAAGAAGGCCGATGGCAGCTTTCAGGTAGTGCCCGCCGCCAGCCTGCGCAAAGGCGATGTGGTGCGCGTCGAAGCCGGGGAAATGATCCCGGGGGACGGTGAGGTGATCGAAGGCATCGCCGCGGTCAACGAGGCGGCGATTACCGGCGAGTCCGCCCCGGTGATCCGTGAATCCGGGGGGGATCGCTCGGCGGTCACCGGCAACACCCGGCTGGTGTCAGACTGGCTGCTGGTGCGCATCACCGCCAACCCGGGTGAGTCGACCCTGGACCGGATGATCGCCCTGGTCGAAGGTGCCAAGCGCCAGAAAACCCCGAACGAAGTGGCGCTGGATATCCTGCTGATCGGCCTGACCATGATTTTCCTGGTGGTGGTCGTGACCTTGCAGCCCTTCGCCCACTTCGCCAATGGCAACCTGCCGCTGGTGTTCCTGGTGGCGCTGCTGGTGACGCTGATTCCCACCACCATTGGTGGCTTGCTGTCGGCCATCGGGATTGCCGGCATGGACCGCCTGGTGCGGCTCAACGTGATCGCCAAGTCCGGCCGTGCCGTGGAAGCGGCGGGTGACGTGCACGTGCTGTTGCTGGACAAGACCGGCACCATCACCTTCGGCAACCGGCGTTGTGCGGCCATCTATGCGGCGCCTGGGGTCAGCGCCAAGGAACTGGCCGAAGGCGCATTGTTCGCCTCGTTGGCGGACGACACGGCCGAAGGCAAATCGATTGTCGAGTACCTGCGCGGACTTTATCCACAGCCTGAACCTGCCGCCGAAGCAGTGACCGCTGTGCCATTCAGCGCCGAAACCCGGTTGTCCGGGGTCGATTATCAAGGACGCGTCTATCGCAAGGGCGCGGTGGATTCACTGCTGGCCTTTATCGGTCAGAGCCGTGCCGACCTGCTGCCGCCGATGGCGCGGGAAATTGACAAGATCGCCCAGAGCGGCGGCACGCCGTTGCTGGTGTGCGCCGAGGGTCGGTTGCTGGGCGCGATCCACCTCAAGGACGTGGTCAAGCCGGGGATCCGCGAGCGTTTTGCCGAGCTGCGCAAGCTGGGGATCCGCACTGTCATGGTGACCGGCGATAACCCGCTGACCGCGGCGGCGATTGCTGCGGAGGCAGGCGTCGATGATGTGCTGGCCGAAGCTACGCCCGAGAAAAAGCTGGCGCGCATCCGTCAGGAGCAGAACGACGGCCGCTTGGTGGCCATGTGTGGTGACGGCGCCAACGACGCCCCGGCGCTGGCCCAGGCGGACGTCGGCATGGCCATGAACGACGGCACCCAGGCCGCACGTGAAGCGGCGAACATGGTCGACCTCGACAGCGACCCGACCAAGCTGCTGGATGTGGTGCAGATCGGCAAGGAGTTGCTGGTGACACGTGGGGCGCTGACCACTTTTTCCATCGCCAACGACGTGGCCAAGTATTTCGCCATCCTGCCGGCACTGTTCGCGGCGATTTATCCACAGCTTGGGGTGCTCAACATCATGCACCTGAGCAGCCCGCAGAGCGCGATCCTCTCGGCCATTGTGTTCAACGCCCTGATCATCGTCGCGCTGATTCCGTTGGCGTTGCGTGGCGTGCGGGTACAGGCCGCCAGCGCCGCCCACCTGCTGCGCCGCAACCTGCTGATCTACGGCGTGGGCGGGCTGGTGGTGCCGTTTGCGGGCATCAAGTTGATCGACCTGCTGCTGACTGCCTTGCATCTGGTGTAACGGAGCTGCGCCACGCCTGGGGCGTGGCGTTTTAACTGAATTGAGGGGTGTGACATGTCCACAATGATTCGCCCGGCCTTGAGCCTGCTAGTTCTGATGACCCTGATTACCGGCGTCGCTTATCCACTGCTCGTGACCGGCGTGGCCCAGGTCGCCTTCCCGGCCCAGGCCAATGGCAGCCTGGTGCGTGATGCCGATGGCAAGGTGCGCGGCTCGTCGTTGATTGCCCAGGATTTCGTCGGTGATGCCTGGTTCCATCCACGGCCTTCGGCGGGGGCCTTTGCCACCGTTTCCAGCAGCGCCAGCAACCTGGCCCCGAGCAATCCGGCGCTGGCCACGCGGGTCATCGATGAGGCCAACAAACTGTTGGTCCCAGGCCAAGGCCCGGTGCCATTGGCGCTGTTGACCACTTCCGGCAGCGGCCTCGATCCGCACTTGCCTCCGGCCGCGATTGCCTATCAACTGGCGCGGGTTGCTGCGGCGCGAAATGTGCCGGTGGCGACGTTGCGCCAATTGCTCAACGCGCATATCGAACAACCGCTGGTAGGTCCGCCGGTGGTCAATGTGCTGCAATTGAACCGGGCGCTGGAACAGTTGCCGTTGTAGGCGCTGGCGGACCCGAGCGACACCACCCAACCACCTGAATGAAGAGCCTCCCATGAGCGACTCCGGCCGCGCCGATGCACTGCTAGCCGATCTGCCCCACGATGGCCGTGGCCGGCTCAAGGTCTTTCTCGGCGCGGCGCCCGGCGTCGGCAAGACCTACGCCATGTTGCAGGCCGCTCACAGCCAGTTGCGCCAGGGCGTGAAGGTCATGGCCGGGGTGGTGGAAACCCACGGCCGCGCGGAGACCGAGGCCTTGCTCGGTGGGTTGGTGCAACAGCCGTTGCTGCGCTCGGAATACCGTGGGGTGATGCTCGAGGAAATGGACCTCGACGGCCTGCTCAAGGCCCGGCCAAAACTGGTGCTGGTGGACGAACTGGCCCACAGCAATGCCCCCGGCAGTCGCCACGCCAAACGCTGGCAGGACATCCAGGAGCTGCTGGCGGCCGGTATCGATGTCTACACCACGGTCAACGTCCAGCACCTGGAAAGCCTCAATGACCAGGTGCGCGGCATCACAGGCGTACAGGTGCGCGAGACCCTGCCCGACTGGGTGCTGCAGGAAGCCTACGAGCTGTTGCTGATCGACTTGCCGCCCCGTGAGCTGCTTGAGCGCCTGCGTGACGGCAAGGTCTATGTGCCCGAGCAGGCGCGGGCGGCGATCGATGCGTTCTTCACCCAGACCAACCTCACCGCGTTGCGCGAGCTGGCGATGCAAACCGCAGCGGCCCAGGTCGACGACGACCTCAGCCGTGGCTACCGGCAGTTGGGCCAGGCCGCACCGGCCGTGCGGGGACGCTTGTTGGTGGGGGTCGACGGCGATGCCCAGGCCGAACGCCTGGTGCGCCACGCCAGTCGAGTTGCCCAGCGCCGGCATCTGCCCTGGAGCCTGGTGCATGTGGACAACGGCAGCGTCGGCGATGAGCAGTCGCGCTTGCGCCTGCAAAGCGCCCAGCAACTGGCCGAGCGCTTGGGCGGCGAAGTGGTGTTGCTGCGTGCCGGCGAGGTGGCCAAGACCTTGATCCAGCACGCAGCCGAGCGGCGCGCCAGCCTGGTGCTGGTCGGCCAGTCCCGTGCGCGTTGGCGCCGGCGGCTGTTCGGCGGTGGCCTGGCTTCGCGCCTGTTGCGTAATGCCCGAGGCCTGGAAATCAACGTGCTGGACAGCGATGAGCAACAGCACCTGCCGCGCCAGCGTTCGCCCCAGGCTCTGGTCTGGTTCGACTACGCCCTGGCACCGCTGGCCACGCTGTTGGCCAGCGGCCTGGCGTGGGCAGTATCGAGCCTGCTGCCACTGCCGAACATCTCCTTGGTATTTCTCGCCGCGGTGCTGCTGGTGGCAGTGCGCAGTAGCCTGGGGCCGGCGCTGGTGTGCGCCGCGCTGTCGTTCCTGACCTACGATTTCCTGTTTATCCCGCCCAACTTCTCGTTTGCCATTCAGCGCGAAGAGGACGTGCTGACCTTGCTGTTTTTCCTGCTCATGGCGGCGCTCACCGGCAACCTCGCCGCGCGTCAGCGTCGGCAATTGCAGGCCCTGCGTGATACCCAGGAAGAGACGAGCGAGCTCCTCGACCTGTCGCGCAAGCTTACGGCCGCCACCGACCGTCAGGCCGTGGTCAGTGCGGCGGCGCAACACCTGGTGGGTTGGAATGATCTGCAGTTGTGCCTGCTCAATCGTGACGGCCAGGGTGGCTGGAAGGTGGAAACCGGCGGGCCGTTGCAGTTTTCTGAAGCCGAGCGTGCGGCTGCCGAGTGGGCCTGGCAGCATGACCAGCCGGCGGGGAAGGGCACCGGAACGCTGCCGTTCGGTCGTTGGTGGTGGTGGCCGTTGTCGGTCGACGACGGTCCGCTGGGCCTGCTCGGCGTGTGCCCGCGCGAAGGCGAGCCACTCAGTGGGCAACGGCGGCGCTTGCTGACGGCGCTGAGCCAGCCCCTGGCCCAAGCCCTGGCCCGCGCCCAATTGGCCGAAGACCTGGAGGCGGCGCGCCTGCACGGTGAAACCGAACAACTGCGCAGTGCCTTGCTGGCGTCGGTGTCCCACGACCTGCGCACGCCGCTGACCTCCATGCGCGGCAGCATCGACAGTTTGCTGGCGCTGGGCGAGGCGATTCCGTTGGAGGATCGTCGCGAACTGCTGGAAGGCACGCGTGATGAAGCCGAGCGGTTGGACCGCTACATCCAGAATCTGCTGGACATGACCCGGCTTGGCCATGGCGCGCTGAAGCTCGCGCGCGACTGGGTGTCGCCCGCCGATATCGTTGGCAGCGCGCTCAATCGCTTGCGCGCGGTGCTGGCGCCGTTGCAGGTCAGCGTCGAGGTGCCGGCCGAGCTGCCGCTGCTGTTCGTGCACGCGGCGCTGATCGAGCAGGCGCTGGTCAATGTGCTGGAAAACGCCGCACGATTTTCCCCGGCCCAAGGCCACCTGCAACTGAGTGCGGGGGCGACGGACAGCGAGCTGTATTTCTCGGTGAGTGACGAGGGCCCGGGTATCCCCGAAGAGGAGCGGGCGAAGATCTTCGACATGTTCTATACCGCTGCCCGTGGGGATCGGGGCGGGCAGGGCACGGGGCTGGGCCTGGCGATCTGTCAGGGCATGGTTGGTGCCCACGGCGGGCGCATCAGCGTCGCTGATGGTCTCAACGGCCGTGGCACCTGCATCACCCTGCACCTGCCGTTGCAGGCACAACCGGGGTTGGAAAGTGAAGCCTGAGGCGGGCTGCGCTACTCTGTCGCCAGTTCTTTATGTTGAATGGAAACCATGAGCCAAACCACGACCATCCTGGTCATCGACGATGAGCCGCAGATCCGCAAGTTCCTGCGCATCAGCCTGGTCTCCCAGGGCTACAAAGTGCTGGAAGCCGGCACGGGCACCGAAGGCCTGGCCCAGGCTGCGCTGAACAAACCGGACTTGCTGGTGCTCGACCTCGGCCTGCCGGACATGGATGGCCAGCAGGTCCTGCGCGAATTTCGCGAGTGGTCGAAAGTGCCGGTGCTGGTGTTGTCGGTGCGCGCCAGCGAGGGGCAGAAAGTCGAGGCCCTGGACGGTGGCGCCAATGATTACGTGACCAAGCCGTTCGGTATCCAGGAATTCCTCGCCCGTATCCGAGCCCTGTTGCGCCAGGCGCCCGCCGGCCAGGCGCCGGAAGCAGCGCTGAGCATTGGCCCGCTGACGGTGGACCTGGCGTACCGCCGGGTCCTGCTCGACGGTGCCGAAGTGGCGCTGACCCGCAAGGAGTACGCGGTGCTGGCGCAACTGGCACGCCACGCCGGGCGGGTCATCACCCAGCAGCAACTGCTCAAGGACATCTGGGGCCCGACCCATGTCGAGGACAGTCACTACCTGCGGATCGTGGTGGGGCACTTGCGCCAGAAACTGGCGGACGACCCGACCCGACCACGGTTCATCCTGACCGAGGCGGGTGTGGGGTATCGGTTGTTGAGCGACGCTTGAACCGTGTCCGGTCAGCGGATACTCAATCGCGCTCACTCTCGTAGCGGTCCAGGGTGTCGCGGGCAATCTCGCGGCCCAGGGCGATCAGTTCCGGGGCCTTGTAGAACTCGAAGAACCGGCAGACGCGCTTTGGCACGTTGATCAGGATGTCCGGTGGATAACCGGCAATCTTGTACTGCGCCAGGGAGGTTTGCATGACCTCGAAACTCTGGTTGATCAGGTCGAGCAGGGAGGCAGGGCCGACGTTGTCGATGATGAACGAGCCGGTCGCCGACTTGGGTGCCCCTTCAGTTTCGGGGGCGGCTGCGGGCTGCTGCGCTTCGGGTTCGGCACCTTCGAGCCAGGGGTTGATCTCGGCGGCTTCGCTGCGCAACGCTTCCTGCTCCAGCAGGAGCAATTGTTCGGCCTGCTTGCGGCGGAACGGCAGGTGCGAGCCGAGGGAGTTGATCAGGCTGTCGAAGCGGCTTTTGAACGCGGCGGGGCGTTGGATCACCGGCAACTGATAGTGCTTCTGGTTGGTGGAGTTGAGGTTGACCGCGATGATCAGGTCGCAGTGGCTGGAGACCACGGGGACGATCGGCAGCGGGTTGAGCAAGCCACCGTCCACCAGCATGCGATTGCCCTGCATCACCGGGGTGAACAGGCTCGGAATGGCCGCCGAGGCACGCATGGCCTGGTGCAGACAACCTTCCTGAAACCAGATTTCCTGCTGGTTGGTCAGGTCGGTAGCCACGGCCGTGTAGGGAATGCGCAGCTCTTCGATATTGATCTCACCGACGATCTTGCGGATCTGCCCGAAGACTTTTTCGCCGCGTATGGCCCCCAGGCGAAAACTCACGTCTACCAGGCGCAACACATCGAGGTAATCCAGGCTTTCGATCCAGTCACGGTATTCGTTGAGTTTGCCCGCGGCGTAGATACCACCCACCACTGCTCCCATGGAGCAACCGGCGATGCAGGAGATGTCGTAGCCTCGTCGTTCAATTTCCTCGATGACCCCGATATGGGCATAGCCCCGGGCGCCACCGGAGCCGAGCACCAGCGCGACACGCTTCTTCATGTACTTGATCCTTCGCCAAACAGGTTTTAACAATGCACCCTTTCAGGGGCGTGCTTCAATCACACAGACACAAGCAGTCGTTTTTTCGACACTGGATGACGGCGCATGGGTATTCTCGCCGACGCTATAGTTTCCAGCGATGGGCCAAGGCACTTTTACCCGCGTTGACCGTCTTACCCTGCACGATTGTATTTCTACCTTGAGGTGTCATTGATGAAAGCATGGATCTGTCTGCCATTGATTGCGTTGGTCCTGGCCGGTTGCGCGGGCAAGACGGCGTACCGCGATAGTTGCGCTAGCCAACTGGATTCCGCATGGAAAGAACTGGACCTGGCCAAGGCCGAAGGATTTGCCGGCACCGTGAGTTACTCCAAGGCCCTGTCGCTGTTGACCGGGGCCAAGACCCAGCAACAATTCGAAGCCTTCGAAGGCTGCGCCAACAAGGCCGAGAAGGCGCGCTTCTATATCCGCGAATCCCGCGCCGGTCGATAAGCCATCCATGACCTGGCGCAATACCGGCAGCCGCTATTGCGCCTAGCGTAGACTGGTGAAGATGACTGGGTTGACTGGGGAGAACGGGATGTCTGCGTTGGTGGATCGATTGGTGGCTCAAGTGTTGGGCCTGCATGTGCGTTTGCTGGCTTGCCAGGCACGCTTGAGTGCCAACACCGACCCGGAGGCATTGCATGACTTGCGCACCACCGTGCGCCGGTTACGCAGCCTGTTGCGGCCCTTGCGTGGCTTACCCGGCGTCGAGCAACTGGAAGCGTCTGCGGCGGGCGTAGGCACCTTGACCACCCCGTTGCGTGACCGCGAAGTGTTGGCGGCCTATCTACTCGACCACGGGCAAGCCACTGCGGCCGAGCGACGCATGCGGCAGATGGCCCAAGCCTACCCGGCGGTGGCCGACAGTCCCCAGTTGGCGCAGTTATTGATGGTCCTCGATGCCTTTCCACGGTTCTTGCGCGCCTCCCAGCGCCAAGGGCTGCTCAAGCGCCTGCGTGCACGCATCGAGAAGCGCCTGGCCAAGCAGTGGCATAGCCTGGACACGACCCTGCACGATCCGGCCCATGACCGTCACCGCCTGCGCTTGTTGATCAAGCGCGTGCGCTACGCCATCGAAGCCTACCCGGAACTGGATCGTTTACCCAAGGCCGCCATGCCACGGCTCAAGGCAGCGCAGGCTGCGCTGGGCGACTGGCACGATTGCTGGCAATGGCTGGCCAGGGCCGAGCACGAATCCGATCTGTTGCCCTGCGTAGCGGTCTGGCAACAGACCATGAGCAAGGCTGAGGCGCGTGCCGATCAAGTGCTCGACAAACTCAGCGCCGCCTGCTTCAAGTCCTGAATCCAGCGCCGGTGTTTTTGTAGCCGCTGGCGCAGGCTGCGTTGGGTTGCGCCGCGCCCCCCTGCGGTATTGTCAACTCGAATGAACGTCCTGCGGCCGTTGATGGGCGGCCTATCTGTCCGGCACTTTGGCCGGAATAGGTGCTGTATAGAGCGCTTGGGCTGGTTAAGATCCTGCTGTCCTTTTCCCTGTCTTGAGGTTGCCATGCGCTTTAGCGAATTACTCGACGCCGTGCGCCGTTCCCCTGATGAGCTGGTCATTCCGGCGCAATGGGCGCAGGGTCGCGCCAGTTTTGGTGGGCTGGTCGCCGCCTTGCAGTACGAAGCCATGCGCGCCAGGGTCCCGGCAGAGCGCCCGGTGCGCTCGCTGGCGATCACCTTTGTCGGCCCGGCCGAGCCCGGTGTGCCGATCCGTTTCGAGGTCGAGGTGCTGCGCGAAGGCAAGGCGGTCAGCCAGGTACTCGGTCGAGCGGTGCAGAACGGTCAGGTGGTGACACTGGTCCAGGGCAGCTTCGGCGCCTCGCGGGCTTCCGAGGTCGAGGTGCTGGCCGCGCCAGCGCCAACGATGAAGCATTGGGACGAGTGCCAGGAGCTGCCTTATATCAAGGGCGTGACGCCAGAGTTCATGCGTCACCTGGCGATGCGCTGGAGCATCGGCGGCTTGCCCTTCACCGGTAACAAGTCGCGCGACATGGGCGGCTGGGTGCGTTTGCGCGACGAAGCCAATGCCGAGGCGGTGAGCGAAGCGCACATCCTGGCGCTGGTGGATGCCTGGCCCCCGGCCTTGCTGCCGCACCTGAACAAGCCAGCGGCCGGCAGTACCCTGACCTGGACCATCGAGTTCGTCCAACCATTGCTGGCCCTGAGCACCCTGGACTGGTGCAAGTACCATGTGCAGATTGAACACGCCCGTGACGGCTACGGCCATGCCGCTGCCGCCTTGTGGAGCCCCGAGGGCCAATTGATTGCCCTGAGCCGCCAGACGGTGACGATCTTCGCCTGACTTCAGCGGCGGTGACGTTCGCGCCAGGCGCGCCACCAGCCGCCGCTCAAGACATAACGCGGGAAGGTCAGGAACTGCTCGACCAGCAGCCGCGAGACGGCATCCTTGCGATCAGTAAAGGGTTCGGCCGCTTGGGCTTCCAGGCTGTGACCGTGGCGCTGCAAGCCCAACGCGGCCAGCAAGCCGATGATGCCAATGGCGATATTGGCCAGGCTCAGGCTGAACACCCCGCAGACAATCAGCAAAAAGCCCAGGATGAACAGCGGCACGGCAATCAGGTGCAGCACCAGGTTGGTCGGGTGCTGGTGATTATTCGGGTACGCCCGCCATTGCCAGGCGGGAAGGTTGGGGTGACGTTTGCCCATGAAGGTACTCCTCGATCCGTGTACAACACATGATTGAAGAATAGGTCGGGTCCTGGCATGCGGCGAATCAAGGTTGGCTATCGAGGTGATAGCCGCTGCGTGATAGTGCCTAAAGCTTGAGTTGGCCGATGGCCTGGTTCAGTTCGCCGGCCAGTTTTGCCAGCTCATCGCTGGTGGTGGCCGAGTCCAGGGTCTGTGCCACAGTGTTCTCGGTGACGTCGCGGATGCTCACCACCGCTCGATTCATCTCTTCTGCCACCTGGCTTTGCTGCTGGGCGGCGACGGCTATCTGCGTGTTGCTTTCACGCATCTGCGCCACGGCGCTGGTGATTTTGGCCAGGGCACTGCCCGCCTCCTGCGCCTGCTGCACGCAGTCGTCGGCCTTGAAGGAGCTCTCCTGCATGAAGTCCACGGCATCGCGAGTGCCCGCTTGCAGGGCCGAGACCATGCGCGTGATTTCATCGGTCGAGGCCTGGACCCGCTTGGCCAGGTTGCGCACTTCATCGGCGACCACGGCAAACCCTCGGCCCATCTCACCGGCGCGGGCTGCTTCGATGGCGGCATTGAGGGCGAGCAGGTTGGTTTGCTCGGCGATGCTGTGGATCACCCCGACCACGCCGTTGATCTTCTGGCTGTCTTCGGCCAGGCGCTGGATCATCCCGGCGGTCTGCTGCACACCGGTGGACAGCCCGGCGATGGAGTGTTGCACGCGACTGACCACCTCCTGGCCGCTGCCTGCCAGGTCGTCGGCGGTTTGCGACAGGTCCCGCGTTGCGCCGGCGTGCTGGGCGATGTGGTAGACCGTGGCGGACATCTGATTGATCGCGGTGGCCGCCTGATCGGTTTCACTTTGCTGGCCGAGCATGCCCTGGCGCACGTCACTCATGCTGTTGGCCAGGCGCGCCGCCCCGACATCCAGTTGCTGCGCGGTCTGGGCCACGGTATTGACCACGCGTTGGTAGCCGGCCTGCATGGCATTGAACGCACTGGCCATCTGGCCCACTTCATCGGCGCAGGACAGCGGCACACGGGCCGATAGGTCACCGGTTTTCTCGACATGCAGCATCACATCCTTGAGGGTGTTGAGCTGGCTGAGCAGAAAGCGGATCAACAATTGCGAGGCGCCAAGCATCGCCAGCATCAGGATCAACACCGCTGCCGCGTAGTTGACGAAGCGTTCGGCAAATACCTGGGTCAGGCTCGGGCCATAGGCCAGGACGGCAGTGCGTTCGCCATTGGCCCGGGACAGGACCTCGGCACCGATCAGCAGGTGGTTGCCGAACAACGGCATGGCATTGATCGAGACCCAGCCGTTGGCGTTGTTCAATTGCGGTAACGGCCGCTCGTCGAGCGTGGGAGTTTGCCCTGGCCTGAAGCTCAGCAGCGCGTCGTTGGCGGGCAACGGCTGGGCAGCGGGCCAGGCACGCAGCAATTGCGCTTGAGCGCCAGCCGCCTGCCGGGCAGCCTCGCTGCGCGCCTGTTGTTCCAGTTGCACGGCATACAGCACCAGCAGCAGGGTGGTCACGAAGGCGACGGCATTGACCGCCCAGAACTTGTATTTCAGCGAGATATTGCTAAGCCAGGCACCCATGGAGGTCTTCTCTGATAGCGGAAACAGCATTGGCAAGGTGCCATCATTGTGCCGCTATCGAGGAGGTCCGGTGTTGATGTGGGTCAAGTCGTAGTGGGGCAGGGCTCTTCAGATGCTATCGCGGGCCAGCCTTGCTCCTACGGATTGGCGCAAAACGCGACGCTCGGCAAGCCGAAAAACGCCCGGGCACAGGCAGTGCTGTGGGCCGCCAGGTCTTCCAGGCTCTCGCCCCGATGCAGGGCCACTTCGCGTAGTACCTCGGGCAAGTAGGCCGGTTCGTTGCGCCCGTTTTTCGGTTTTGGCCGCAGGCTGCGAGGCAGCAGATAGGGCGCATCGCTCTCGAGCATCAGGCGGCCGCGGGCAATCTCGCGCACCAGCGGGTGCAGATGGGTGCCACGGCGCTCGTCACAGATCCAGCCGGTAATGCCAATGTGCAGGTCCAGGTCGAGGTAACTGAACAGCGCCTTTTTTTCCCCGGTGAAGCAGTGCACCACGGCGGCCGGCAACTGGTCGCGGAAGTCGCGCAGGATCTCCAGCAGGCGCTGGCTGGCGTCTCGCTCATGGAGGAACACTGGCAATTGCAACTCGACCGCCAGGGCCAGGTGTTCTTCCAGGACCTTTTCCTGCTGTGGGCGCGGTGAGAAGTCGCGATTGAAATCCAGCCCGCATTCGCCGACAGCCCGCACGTTCGGCTCTTTCAGCAAACTGTGCAGGCGCCGCGCGCTGTCGGCATTCCAGTCGCTGGCCGAGTGTGGGTGAATACCGGCGGTACAGAACAGGCGCTCGCCGCTTTCATCCAGTTGTTGGCACAGTTCCAGGGCCTGTTCGCTGCCCTCCACGCTAGTGCCGGTCAGCACCAGTTGGCAGACTCCTGCGGCATAGGCGCGGTCCAGCACCGCCTGGTGTTTGTCGGCGAAACTGGGGTTGGTCAGGTTGACGCCGATATCGATGAGTTGCATGGTGCTACCCTGGGGATGCGGCCGGAAAGCATACCAGAGCTCAAGATTTATAAGAAAAGCCAAGAACTACAATGAGTTAACGCTGTCTTTTGATGCCGAAGGAGCACTTCGACTGATTTTATCAGGCTCGCAGCCCGCTCTTTCGCTCGTTGCCAGCGCTTCAGGCGCTCTGTTTCTGTCGACCTGCTGCGCCTCTTGTTGTGCGGCGGGACAGTATTCTTTCCGGAGAACGGATGACGCGACTCCCGGTTTTATTCCTGCTGTGCCTGTCGTTGCTCGTGCCTTTGCCGGCACTGGCGCGCTTGGCCGGGCCCGTGGAGGCCGTGCAGACGGGCAAGGTCCGCGACCTGGCGCAAATCCGCAGCAGTCGGGTGCTGCGGGTCCTGGTCAATCAGAGCCGCAACAGCTCCGCGCAAGTCCAGGGCCAGAACATCGGCATGGAATACCATCGCCTGCGCGCTTTCGAGCAATACCTCAATGGCCATGCCCGCGATGGCCAGGAAATTTCCCTGAAGATCATTCCCAAGGCCAAGGACCAATTGCTCGGTGCGCTGCAACGCGGCGAAGGCGACCTGGTGGCCCCAGGCGAGCTGCTTGACGCCCAGGCAGTGCGGGCGGTCAGCGCCAGCGAGCCGATTGTCAGCAACGTGCCGTTATTGCTGGTAGGGATCAAGGGTGAGCGGCGCTACACCCGGCTTGAACAGCTGTCGGGCAAAACCCTGGCGCTGCCCACCGGCAGTGCCGCCGGGGAGGCGATCAACCAGATCAACCAGAAACTCGCGCTGCACAAGTTGCCGCCGGTGAAGATCGAATGGGTAGACCCCAGCCTCGCCGTGGAGGATGTGCTGGAAATGGTCCAGGGCGGGATTTTTCACCTGACCATTGTCGAGCAACCCATTGCCGAGCGCTGGGGCAAGATCCTGCCCAAATTGCGTTTCGACCGGCAGGTGCTGATCAGCGAGCCGGGGGAAGAGTTCTGGTTCGTGCATCGTGATGCCTCGATGCTGCGGGCCAGCATTGACCGTTTTCTCACCACCTACAAAGCCCCCTCCGACCAGGATGTGGCGTTCCTGCGGATTTATCGGCGCCTGTACCAGGTACGCAACCCGCTGGCCCGCAACGACCGGCAACGCCTTGAGAAAGTGCGCACCGTGCTGCAGAAACATGCCAGCGAACAAGGCCTGGACTGGCTGAACCTGGCGGCCCTGGCGTTCAAGGAATCGTCGCTGGAGCCTAGCGCTCGAAGCGGCAGCGGGCCGACCGGATTGATGCAGATCACGCCCTCGGCGGCGCAGCGGGTCGGGGTCAATAACATTCAGTCCCTGGACAGCAATGTGCAGGCCGGTGCGCGATACCTGGCGCTGATCCGGCGCAAGTTTTTCGCCAGCCCCAAGCTCAATGAGCGCGAGCGCATGGCGTTCATTCTCGCCGCCTACAACATCGGCCCGGAGCGGGTCCAGGGCATGCGTGCCGAGGCGCGGCGCCGTGGGCTGAACCCTAACCAGTGGTTCTTCCAGGTCGAGCGCATTGCCATGGAGCAGGTAGGGATGGGTCCTGTCAGCTATGTTAACAGTGTGAACAAGTACTACTTGGCCTATGACCGGGAGCGGGAGGCGCTGGAGGCCCCGGGGCAAAAAGTTGTCGGTCGAAAATGATCGACTAAACTGATTGTTAATCTGGGTTTTTTGCGCTTTTAACATGAGGTTTACCGATTAATATAGCGGCCAACCAACACACACTCACTATGGATGACAGAGCATGAGCACACTGATCAACAAGGTACTTTTCACCCGCGCCGGCTACGGCCTGACGGTCTTGCGGATCTGCGTCGGCGTGATCTTCGCCGCCCACGGTGCGCAGAAACTGTTCGGCATGTTTGGCGGCTATGGCCTTGCGGGGACCGCGCAGTACATGGAAAGCCTGGGCCTGGCACCGGGGCAGTTGATGGCGATCCTGGCTGGCGGTACCGAGTTCTTCGGCGGTCTGGCGCTGATCATTGGCTTGCTGGTGCGTCCGGCCGCCCTGGGCCTGACCTTCCTCTCGCTGGTAGCGATTTTTTCGGTGCACATCAGCAACGGCCTGTTCATGGCCAACAACGGCTACGAATTTGCCCTGGCATTGCTCGGCGGTAGCATCGCAGTCTTGTTCGAAGGTGCCGGCAAGCTGTCGGTGGATCGCGCCATCGCCGGTTGAGTGCTCTGGCTCACGACTAAGGCCCGCATACGCGGGCCTTTTTGTTGCTGCGGATTCTTGACACTGTCCCGTCAGCTTCTCTAGGATGCTGCCATGCGCCGATTTAAACAGCTACTTGCGGGGCGCCAGGTGACTCATTCAGTTGCCGATAGAAGCCTGGACCAGGCTTTGAAGTACCGCTAAAGCGCTGGTTCGGTGTTGCCTCTCACCTGCCATGCAGATTTTTGAGGCTGAGACACGACAAGATGAATGCACTGCACCCCTCTGTACGCCCCGCGCCGATCACGGCTCACCTGACCCAACGCAACCCGAAAATCCTCCTGGGCGGTAATCACCAGCCGACGCTGCTGCGTTATCTGGATGGCTGGCCGCGTCGCAACGGTGGCCCGGCAGCGTTCCTGATCCAGTTTGTCGAAGACGGCGAGTCGTTGGCGCGTTTTGCCAGTGACAGCTTTGATCTGGCCGTTATCCAGTCCCCCAGCGCCGAAGAAGCGGGTGAAATGATCAGGCAACTGACCCGTGTCGCCCGCCAGGGGCTGATCGCCCGACGCTAGCCTTCAGGGGTAGTCAATGGCCGTGATGTACACGAACTGCTCGCCGTCCGGGGTTTGTACCCGTACCTCGGCATCCAGCGCTTTACCGATCAAGGCCCGCGCCAGCGGTGAGTCGATGCTGATCAGGCCTTGCTTGAGGTCCAGTTCATCCGGGCCGACGATGCGGTAGCGCGACGTTTTGCCCTGTTCATCCTCGATGGTCACCCAGGCGCCGAAGTAGACCTTGTTCGGGTCGCTGGGTTTTTCGCTGACCACCTTGAGCGCTTCCAGGCGCTTGGTGAGAAACCTTACCCGGCTGTCGATCTCGCGCAGCATTTTTTTGCCATAGGTGTACTCGGCGTTTTCCGAGCGGTCGCCCTGGGCGGCGGCTTCGCTGACGGACTGGGTCACCTGGGGGCGGCGCACGTGCCAGAGTTCGTGGAACTCGGCACGCATCCGCGCCTCGCCCTCGGGAGTGATGAGGGCGGTGCCGGCAGGACGGGGAGGGCGATAGCGGCTCATGACAATGTCTTGTGCTGGGAAAGCATCGAGTCTATCAACCCTCGCGCAGGACTGTCAGTGGGCTGGCGTTCAATGCCCGGCGCGTACCAAAGACCCCGGCACCGCCGACCAGCAATGCACCGATCACCGGCAGCAACAGCAGCCACGGGTGGGGATGCCAGGCCAGGTCGAAGGCGTAGCGGTACAACACCAAGCTCACCAGTTCGCAACCAATGGCCGCCAGCAGGCCGCTGACCGCACCCAGCAAGCCGAACTCGATCCGCCGGGCCTTGACCAGCAGTTGCCGTTCGGCCCCCAGCGCACGCAGCAAGGCGCCTTGACGAATGCGTTCATCGAGGGTCGCCTGCAATCCGGAAAACAGCACGGCCATACCCGCCGCCAGGACGAACAACAGCACGTACTCGACCGCCAGGGTGACCTGGCCCAGGATGCTGCGTAGCTGTGCCAACAGGGCCTCGACTTGCAAGATGGTCACCGCCGGAAAGGCGCGCGACAGGTCGATGATCTGTTGGTCGTGACCGGCGGCCAGGTAGAAACTGGTCAGGTAGGTCGCGGGCAGGTCCTGCAGGGTGCCGGGCTGGAAGATCATGAAGAAGTTTGGCTGGAAGTTGTCCCAGTTGATGTCGCGCAGGCTGGTGACCCGGGCTTCGCGGTTGACCCCGCCAACGGTGAACACCATGTGGTCACCGAGCTTGAGCTTCAGGCTCTCGGCAACCTTGCCCTCGACCGAGACCCCGGGGATGTCGTCGGACGGCTGGGCTGACCACCAATTGCCGGCGGTAATGCTGTTGCCCGGCGGTAGTTGCGCCGCCCAGGTCAGGCTGAGGTCGCGCTGGATCGCCCGATCACCCTGGGAGTCCTTGCTGACAATCGCCTGCACCGGCTCACCATTGATGCTTATCAGGCGTCCTGGCACCACCGGGTACAGCGGCGCGGATTGGGCGGAGAGTTCGATCAGGCGATCGGTAAATGCCTGTTTGTCGGCCGGCAGGATGTTCAGGGCGAAATAGTTTGGCGCATTTTTGGGTAGCTGGTTCTGCCAGGTGTCGAGCAACTCGCCACGCAGCAGGGCGATCAACGCCATCGACAACAGGATCAGGCCAAAAGCCAGGGACTGCCCGGCTGCCGCCAGCGGATGACGCAGCAATTGCCCCAGGCCCAGGCGCCAGGGCAGGGATGCCCGGGCCAGCAGGCGGCGCAGGCTCTTGAGCACCAGCAGCAACAAGCCGCCGAGCACCAGCGCGGCCAGTACGCCACCACCGAGCAGGGCGAAGGTCAGCACCAGGTCCAGGCTCAGGCGCCACATGATCAGGCCAAGCGCGCCCAGGGCGGCGCCATAGACCATCCAGGTGCTTGACGGGATGGGCAGCATGTCGCGTCGCAACACCCGCAGGGGGGGCACTCGGCCGAGGGCGGCGAGCGGTGGCAGGGCAAAGCCGGCCAGCGCTACCAGCCCGGTGCCGATCCCGGCAATGGCCGGTAGCAGGCCGCCGGGTGGTACGTCGGTGGGCAGCAAGTCGCCGAGCAGGGCGAACAACCCCAGTTGGGCGAACCAGCCGATGAGGGCGCCGCTGATACTGGCGAGCAACCCCAGCACCGTCAGTTGCAGGCTGAACAGCACCAGGGTTTCCCGACGGGACAACCCCAGGCAGCGCAACAAGGCACTGGCGTCGAAACGGCGGGTGGCAAAGCGGGTTGCCGACAGCGCCACCGCGACCCCGGACAGCAGCACCGCCACCAGGCTCGCCATGTTCAGGTAGCGTTCCGCCTTGCCCAGCGCGCCACCGATCTGTCGATTGCCGTCGCGGGCATCCTGCAGGCGCTGGTTCGCCGCCAGGCCGGGCTGGAGTTGCTCGCGGTAGGTGGCCAGGGCGGTGGCGTCGCCGCGCCAGAGCTCGCGGTAGCTGACCCGGCTGCCGGGCTGCACCACGCCGGTGGCCGTCAGGTCGGCGAGGTTGATCATCACCCGCGGCGTGAGGCTGTAGAAGTTGCCGGCGCGGTCCGGCTCATAGGTCAGGACGCGGCTCAGGCGCAGGGTCTTCATGCCGACGTCGATGTTGTCGCCGATCTTCAGGTCCAGCGCGGTCAGCAGCCGTGCCTCGACCCAGGCTTCACCCGGTTGCGGGCTGCCGCCGGCTTCTTCCGGGGCAAACGGCGCGGGCGCGCTTTTCAGCTGGCCGCGCAGCGGGTAGACCCCGTCGGCGGCCTTGATGCTCGACAGCTGGATGCCCTGGTCGGTGGCGATGACACTGGAAAACTCCACCACCTGGGCGTGTTGCAGGCCCAGGTCCTTGCCGCTCTGGATCTGCTCGGGACGGGCGGGCGAGCTGCCTTCGAGCAGCAGGTCGGCACCGAGGAATTCGGTGGCGCGCAACAGCATTGCGCCATTCAGGCGCGCGCCGAAATAGCCGATGGCGGTGCTGGCGGCCACGGCCACCAGCAAGGCGAAGAACAGCACCCGCAGTTCGCCGGCGCGGGCATCGCGCAGCAATTGACGAATGGCCAGGCTGAACAGGCGCAACAGCGGCAAACGTGCCATCAAGGCTCCAGGGGGGCGACCAACAGGCCGGCTTCAAGGCGGATCAGGCGGTGACAGCGATGGGCCAGGCGCTCATCGTGGGTGACCAGCACCAGGGTGGTGCCGCTTTCCTTGTTCAGTTCGAACAGCAGGTCGCTGATGTGCTCGCCGGTATGAGTATCGAGGTTGCCGGTGGGTTCATCGGCAAACAGCACATCGGGTTCGGCGGCAAATGCCCGGGCGATCGCCACGCGCTGCTGCTCGCCACCGGAAAGCTGGCGCGGCGAATGACTCAGGCGCTTGCCCAGGCCAACCCGGCGCAGCAGTTCGGTGGCACGTTCGCGGGCATCCTTGCGACCATCGAGTTCCAGCGGCAGCATCACGTTTTCCAGGGCGTTGAGGCTGTCCAGCAATTGGAACGACTGGAACACGAACCCCACATGCTCGGCGCGGACGCGTGCACGCTGGTCTTCATCCAGTTGGCTCAAGGCCTGGCCGGCCAGGGTGACTTCGCCGCTGCTGGGCAAGTCGAGGCCGGCGAGCAGGCCGAGCAGGGTGGACTTGCCGGAACCGGAACTGCCGACGATGGCCAGGCTGTCGCCCTTGTTCAGTTCCAGGCTGAGTTGGTGCAGGATGGTCAGTTCACCTTCCGCGCTGGGAACCACTTTGCTAAGGTTCCGCGCAGTGAGAATGTTTGCGCCCATGGAGAGTCCGATGCGTGTGTGGTTTTTGAGTGCTGGCCTGGCCTTGATGTGCATGGCCCAGAACGCAGCGGCGGGTACTGTCCTGATCGTTGGCGATAGTATCAGCGCGGCTTTCGGCCTGGATACCCGGCAGGGGTGGGTATCGCTGCTGGAGCAGCGGCTCAAGGACGAAGGTTTCACCGCTACGGTGGTCAACGCGTCCATCAGTGGCGACACCAGTGCAGGTGGCCAGGCGCGGCTGCCAGCGCTGCTTGCAGCCCATAAGCCGGCGCTGGTGGTGCTGGAGCTGGGGGGCAATGACGGCCTGCGCGGACAGCTGCCCACGCAATTGCAACAAAATCTTGCCTCGATGATCGACCAGTCCCGGGGCAGTGGCGCCAAGGTGCTGTTGCTGGGCATGCAGTTGCCGCCTAATTATGGTGTGCGCTATACCCAGGCCTTTGCCCAGGTCTACAGCAATCTGGCGACGGAAAAAAAGGTCGCGCTGGTGCCGTTTTTTCTCGAGGGAATTGGCGGCAAGCCCGAGCTGATGCAGGCCGATGGCATTCACCCGGCCGGCGCGGCACAGGGCAAGTTGCTGGAAAATGTCTGGCCAACGCTAAAACCCCTGCTTTGATGCTTTTCTAGCGGCAGGCTTTCGGCTAATGTGGCGCCCCCCTGATCTGGAGCCCCCGATGCCGCGTCCTGCCTGGTCCCTGTTTGCCTACCAACTGATCGAGCCTGACGAGCAGTTGGATCTGTTCGCCTGCCAGGAAGTCCGGGTGCATCTGGTGACGCGTCAACTGGAGTTGGGCGGCTCGGCCGACCGTACCCTGTGCGGTACGTTGCTGCCGGCGCAACCGCGCTGGTCCAGCGTCGATCGCCGGGTATTCCAGGACCAGCGTCTGTGCTCGTTGTGCCGAGCGATCCTGGAGTCGCAGAAGCGCGGTACTTCGCCGATCTGGCCGGAGTTGCGTTTCGAGTTGTAACCTGCGGCGCGGCGACCGTCGCCCGGTTCCCCGAATCCGCAGACTGCGGTGTACAATCGCGGTTTTACCCCCTCTGTCGATCATGCAAAGGATTTTCCGGATGTTGTCGCGCTTTCCTGCCGTCGCCCGCTGCCTGTCTCTTGCCGCCCTGTGCGTGGCCGGTCCCGTTGCAGCGTTGGAGCTGCCCTTGCCGCCGCCGGGCGAAGATATCGTCGGCCAGGTGCAAGTGATCAAGGCCAAGTACGAAGATACCTTCGCCGACCTGGGCACCACCTATGACCTGGGTTATTCGGAAATGGTCGCGGCCAACCCGGGTGTCGATCCCTGGCTGCCGGGCGCGGGCACCGAGATCATCCTGCCAACGCGTTTCATCCTGCCTCCGGGCCCGCGTGAAGGCATCGTGATCAACCTGGCCGAGTACCGCCTGTACTACTTCCCTAAAGGCCGCAACGTGGTCTACACCTTCCCCCTGGGGATCGGCCGGGAAGGCTGGGGTTCGCCGATTGCCCACACCAGCATCGTCGCCAAGACCCCCAACCCGACCTGGACCCCTCCCGCGTCGATCAAGGCTGAGCACGCCGCCGATGGCGACCCGTTGCCGAATGTCGTGCCGGCCGGTCCGGACAACCCGCTGGGACCTTTCAAGTTCACCCTGGGCACGCCGGGTTACCTGATCCATGGTTCGAACAAGAAGTTCGGCATCGGCATGCGCACCAGCCACGGCTGCTTCCGCATGTTCAACAACAACGTGCTGGAAATGGCCAGCATGGTGCCGGTGGGTACCTCGGTGCGCATCCTCAACGACCCGTACAAGTTCGGCATGAGCGGGGGCAAGGTCTATCTGGAGGCGCATACGCCAATCGATGACAAGGGCAACCCGTCGGTGGTCGACAAGCACACCGCAGTGATCAACGCCATGCTCAAGCGTGAGGACATCACCAGCAACATGCGCATGAACTGGGACGTGGTGCGTGACGTGGTCGCGGCCGAAGATGGCCTGCCGGTGGAAATCGCAGTGCCGGGCACGGGTGCCCCGCTGGTGTCGAGCACGCCGCTAGAACTGCAGTAAGCGCTCCACAAGACCCGCCGGGACGTCAGCCCCGGCGGGTTTTTTATGGCCGGCAGAAACTGCGGGCAATAAAAAAGCCGACCCAAAAAATGGGTCGGCTTGATAACAATCCCGAAGGACTATTACTTGCGGCTAGCTTTTTCCAGCATGCGCAGAGCACGCTCGTTAGCTTCGTCAGCAGTCTGTTGTGCTTTTTGAGCAGCAGCCAGAGCTTCATCAGCTTTACGGTAAGCTTCGTCTGCACGAGCTTGGGAGCGAGCTGCTGCGTCTTCAGTAGCAGTCAGACGTGCTTCGGTTTCTTTCGATACGCTGCTGCAACCGGTAGCCAGAACTGCGGCCAGAGCCAGAGCAGAGAATTTCAGAACGTTGTTCATCGTGTTCCCCTTCAAGGACTTTCTATTAATTAGCTGTCACCCCAGAGTGAGGAAACAGCCGGCGTACATACTACCCATTACTTTTAGTAAGTAAACTGACGTATAGCAAGAAGCAAAAAAAATTGTAGGCGCTGATTCTTTTTCGAGCAACTTTTAATCGCACTGTATAAAAAGTATGCAACCGCGAAGCCCGTCCTGAGCGCGCTGCTTGAAAGCCAGTGGCACCCTGATGGCTGTTTCGCAGTATCGCCTAAAGTCCCTTTATATAGATTCGTCTACACTTATGTTGAGGAATTGTGCGTCGTTTCACGTCACTTTTGCATGTAGGCAGTGACTTTAACTACTGGCGCACGTCTTAAGTCTCAATATCCGGCAATGTTCAGGTGATCGGCCGCTCCAGAGCGTCGGTCGAACCGCCTCGACGTGACCCGTGCCGAACCCACGCCCGCGACATCGAGACGAGCGCGCCTTGAGCATTTGTGCCTTTGGTGCCTACTATTTGATACGTGCCAGGTTGCGTGGGATCAGGACGGGTTTTTCTCGGTGTCCGACAGGCACGGGGTGGCGTAGAGGTTCCTTCGCCGGAAAAACATCGGTAAGGTAGGGGTCAGTCAAAGACCCGCGAGGAGTAGTGATGAGCGAGGCGTTGTCCATCCACCATGACCAGGCTGGTCATCAATTCGAGACCAATGTGGACGGTCATCGTGCCTACCTGACCTATATGGACCTGGGTAAGCAGACCCTGGATATCTATCGCACGTTCGTACCCAACGCGCTGCGTGGCCGTGGTATTGCCGCCGCGTTGACCGAGCAGGCGCTCGAGTACGCGGAGCAGATGGGTTACACCGTCATCCCCTCGTGCTCCTACGTGGAGCGCTACATGGAACGTCATCAGCGGCATGCCGCCAAGCTCTGATCAGGGTTACCAATAAAAACGCCGGGCTAAGCCCGGCGTTTTTGTGTGCGCTGAATGCGGGTCAGGTGCGCTCGCGTTTAGGCAGCACATCCTTGAGCTTGGCATGCATGCTGCGCAAGGTGGTTTCGGTCGCAGACCAGTCGATGCAGGCGTCGGTGATCGACACGCCGTATTGCAGGTCGGCCAGGTCTTTGGGAATCGCCTGGCAACCCCAGTTCAAATGGCTTTCGACCATCAGGCCGATGATCGACTGGTTGCCTTCCAGAATCTGGTTGGCGACGTTCTCCATCACCAGCGGTTGCAGGGCCGGATCCTTGTTGGAGTTGGCGTGGCTGCAGTCGACCATGATGTTTGGCTTGATTTTGGCCTTGTTCAGCGCCTGCTCGCACAACGCCACACTGACCGAATCGTAGTTCGGCTTGCCGTTGCCACCGCGCAGGACCACGTGACCGTAGGCATTGCCCTTGGTGGTGACGATCGATACGCCACCTTCCTGGTTGATCCCCAGGAAACGGTGTGGGCTGGAAACCGACTGCAGGGCGTTGATGGCAACGGTCAGGCCGCCGTCGGTGCCATTCTTGAAGCCAACCGCCGAGGACAGGCCGGAGGCCATTTCCCGGTGGGTCTGGGATTCGGTGGTGCGCGCGCCGATTGCCGACCAACTGATCAGGTCCTGCAGGTACTGCGGGGAGATCGGGTCAAGTGCTTCGGTCGCGGTCGGCAGGCCCATCTCGGCCAGGTCCAGCAGCAACTGGCGACCAATGTGCAGGCCATCCTGGATCTTGAAGGAGTCGTCCAGGTACGGATCGTTGATCAGGCCTTTCCAGCCGACGGTGGTACGTGGCTTCTCGAAATAGACCCGCATGACCAGATACAGGGTGTCGGACACTTCTGCGGCGAGGACCTTGAGGCGCTCGGCGTATTCGTGTGCGGCCTTGAGGTCGTGGATCGAGCAGGGCCCGATTACGACGAACAGGCGGTGGTCGGTGCCATCCAGGATATTGCGAATCACTTCGCGGCCCTTGGTCACGGTCTGCAGGGCAGCGGCGCTCAGGGGGATATCACGCTTGAGCTGGTCAGGAGTGATCAGCGTCTCGTTGGAGGCGACGTTTAGGTCATTGATCGGTAAATCAGCCATCGTGTTACTCGTCAGGTCACGGGTGCCGGCCGCCAGCGATCCCCGCGCGGCGGAGCACAGCATGATTTAAGCGCAGCGGGGAGCCGAACCTTAGCGCGTTAGGCGGTGGCTCGACAATGGGCAGACGCGGGTTTAATCCAGCGCTGGCGTGGCAAAAGCCTGGCGAACGGTCTCGTGGGAGTACTCGCCGGCATGTTGATCGACCCATTGCAGGGCCAGTGCCTGGACGCCTTGTGGTTCGCGCTGCTGGTCTTGCTGGCGGCAATAACGTTCGATCTGGCAGACCTGCTCGCCCATTCGCGCCTTGAACAGGGTCTGTTCGTCGATGAAGGCGATGCCCACCAGGTAACCACGCTTGCGCCGAAGGCACCAGGCCACGTAGCCCAGGTAGCAGACATGTTCGCTGAGGGTCGGCATGCGTACTTCCAGTGCCGTACCCTTGCGCCAGGCGCGGTGGTAATTGCAAGCCACGCCGCCGAGACTGATAGTGTGCAGCTCTTGCCGAGAAATACACTGGTGCTTGCGCAACGTTAACTCGACGGGCACATCGTCAGGATGAGGAATAAAACGCCCCATGAACGCGGACTCCAAGTGTCGGTCATTCGACAGTGTTTCCCCCAGTATAGTGGTCGAATGCGAGCTGACCGATTTCGACGCCGACCAACGGCTGTTGGCGATGAGTGGTGTCTCGCTGGTGATTTTCACCAGTGTCGGCTGCTCCAGTTGCCGTTGGGCGCGAGTCCAGTTACCCGCCCTCGGCCTCGCGGTCGATCGGCTGTGCTGGATCGACGCCGGCAACAACGGCGGAGCCGTGGCGCGTTATCAGGTCTTTCATTTGCCGGCGCTGTTTGTGGTGCGCGACGGTGAGTTTTTTGGCGCAGTCCAGGCGCGCCTCACCCGCACTGAACTGAACGCGGCGGTGGGGCTGGCGCTGAGTCGGGAACCAGAGGAATTGCCATGACAGCAACAGCAGGACAATCGCCGAGAATCGGCATTATCGGCACCGGGGCGATTGGTGGATTTTACGGCGTGATGTTGGCGCGGGCCGGATTTGACGTGCATTTTCTATTGCGCAGCGAATTTTGCGCGGTGGCCGAGCGTGGCCTGCAAGTGCACAGCGCGCCGTTCGGCGCCCTGACCTTGAACCCGGTCCAGGCCTACAACACCGCTGAAGACATGCCCCCTTGCGATTGGCTGCTGGTGGGTGCCAAGACCACCAGCAACAGCGAGCTGGCGCCGGCGATCATCCAGGCTGCGGCGGCGGGCGCCAAGGTCCTGCTGCTGCAGAACGGCCTGGATGTCGAGGACAGCTTGCGCGAGCTGTTGCCCGACTCGCTGCACCTGCTCGGTGGCCTGTGTTTCATCTGTGTGCACCGCGCAGGCCCAGGCATCATCGAACACCAGGCGCTGGGCGCCGTGCATGTGGGTTATCACAGTGGCCCGGTGATGGCCGATGCGGCGGCACGCCAGCAGATCGTCGAGCAAGGCGCTGGGCTGTTTCGTACCGCTGGTCTCGATTCCCAGGCCATGGCCAATCTTCAGCAGGCGCGTTGGCAAAAACTGGTCTGGAATGTTCCTTACAACGGTTTGTCGGTGCTGCTCGGGGCGAGTACCAGCCCCTTGATGGCCGATCAATACAGTCGCGAACTGATCCAGGCGCTGATGGCGGAAGTGGTGCAGGGCGCACAAGCCTGTGGGCACAGCATGCCAGCGGGTTATGCCGAGCATCTGTTCAAGGTCACCGAAAAAATGCCCGACTACTGGCCGAGCATGTATCACGACTTCCTGCAGCAGCGGCCGCTGGAGTTGGCTGCGATCTACGCCCAGCCCTTGGCTTCGGCCCGGGCAGCGGGTTGCCCGATGCCGAAGATCGAAGCCCTGTATCAGGCCCTGTGTTTTATTGAAGGGCGTAATCGCTGAAGTTTCAGTCCGGGGGGACACATGGCAAAAGGCATCGACGACAAACTGGTCCTGGCGATTTCCTCGCGAGCGCTGTTCGACCTCAGCGACAGCCATAAGGTGTACCTGGCCAGTGGCGTCGAGGCGTACCGGCAGTACCAGATCGAACATGAAGACGAGATCCTCGAGCCGGGCGATGCCTTTCCCCTGGTGCAGAAACTGTTGAACCTCAATGCGCACCTGGGCAAGGCTCGGGTCGAAGTGGTGCTGGTATCGCGCAACAGCGCTGACACCGGCTTACGGGTGTTCAATTCGATCCACCATTACGGCCTGGCAATTTCCCGGGCGGCGTTTGTCGGTGGCCGCAGTCCCTATCCGTACCTCAAGGCATTTGGCTGCGACCTGTTTCTCTCCACTCACGCTGAAGATGTGCGCAGCGCACTGGACGCCGGCTTTGCCGCCGCGACCATTCTGTCGGGAGGTGCCAGCCGTGCGGCCAGCGAAGAGTTGCGCATCGCCTTCGATGGCGATGCGGTGCTGTTTTCCGATGAGTCGGAGCGGGTCTATCAGGCCGGCGGTCTTGAAGCGTTCCAGGCCAGTGAGCGGCAGGCCGCGCGTGAGCCGCTGCGCGGCGGTCCGTTCAAGGGCTTCCTGGCCGCACTCAATGCCTTGCAGCGCGAGTTCCCCGAAGACCAATGCCCGATCCGCACCGCCTTGGTCACGGCACGTTCGGCGCCGGCCCATGAGCGGGTGATTCGCACGCTGCGCGAGTGGGATATCCGCCTCGACGAATCACTGTTTCTCGGGGGGCTGACCAAGTCGGCATTTCTTGAGGCGTTTGCCGCCGATGTGTTTTTCGACGACCAGGCCGGCCACTGTGAACTGGCTCGCGAGGTCGTGGCCACCGGGCATGTGCCCCACGGCATCAGCAACGAACTGAAGGTTTAGGTCGCCCGTTCAGCACCTTGCACGGCACGTCGAACTGCGCGCAGCACTGCTAAGCTGAAGCAATCTCCGCCATTCAGGCACTCGAGGAGGTCACATGATTCGTTCGATGCTGTATGCCACTGACCTCGGCCTTTACGCTCCTTTTGTGATGCAACACGCACTGGCATTGGCCCGAACGTTCAAGGCCGAGCTGTATGTAGTGCACGCGGTTGAACCGATGGGGTTGTTCGCTGAATCGGTGTTGCAGAGCTACCTCGACGAACAGGCGCTGAACGAGTTTCACAGCCAGGGCCTGAGTACGGTAATGGCCAATATCGAACAGCGGGTGCTCGACAGTTTTCGCGAGGAGTTGGGGGAGGGGCAGCAGGACCTGGAGCTGATTCAGTCGGTCAGGGTGTTCCAGGGCGATCCGTCGCAGGTGATTCTCGAACAGGCTCAGAAACTCTCGGTGGATTTGTTGATCCTAGGGAGTCACAGCCATGGCAGCGGTGGGGAAACCCCTTTGGGGCGCACAGCCGCACGGGTGTTGCAGTTGTCGCAAGTGCCGGTTTACCTGGTGCCCCTGTCACAGCGCCGGCGGCACGGGGATATTTGAGGCGAGAATGCTGGCCTTTTGATGAAAAAGTTCTAGATTTATTCTTCAAACCATTAATATAGTTATATACCGTCGCTGATGCCCGTGGCGTCTATCTGCTTTGAGGGATTCATATGAAGCTTCAACAATTGCGCTACATCTGGGAAGTGGCGCACCACGACCTCAACGTTTCGGCTACTGCCCAAAGCCTGTACACCTCGCAGCCGGGCATCAGCAAGCAGATCCGCCTGCTGGAGGACGAGTTGGGCGTCGAGGTTTTTGCACGCAGCGGCAAACACCTGACCCGCGTCACTCCGGCCGGTGAGCGCATCATCACCACCGCCGGCGAAATCCTGCGCAAGGTCGAGAGCATCAAGCAGATCGCCCAGGAGTTCTCCAACGAGAAGAAAGGCACCCTGTCGATTGCCACCACCCACACCCAGGCACGTTATGCATTGCCGCCGGTGATCAGCAATTTCATCAAGCAATACCCCGACGTTGCCCTGCACATGCACCAGGGGTCGCCGATGCAGATCGCCGAAATGGCCGCCGATGGCACCGTGGATTTTGCCATTGCCACCGAGGCCCTGGAGTTGTTCGGCGACCTGGTAATGATGCCGTGCTACCGCTGGAACCGTTGTGTGGTAGTGCCCCAGGGTCACCCGCTGACCAAGCTGCCGAAGCTGACCCTCGAAGCCCTGGCCGAATACCCGATCGTGACCTACGTCTTCGGTTTTACCGGCCGTTCGAAGCTCGACGAAGCCTTCAGCCACCGCGGCTTGACGCCGAAAGTGGTGTTCACCGCCGCTGACGCCGACGTGATCAAGACCTATGTGCGCCTCGGCCTGGGCGTCGGGATCGTAGCCAAGATGGCGGTCGATACCAAGCTCGATAATGACCTGGTAGTACTCGATGCCAGCGAGCTGTTCGAGTCCAGCGTGACCAAGATCGGTTTCCGTCGCGGTACTTTCCTGCGGGGCTTCATGTGCGACTTCATCGAGAAGTTCGCCCCACACCTGACCCGCGAAGTCATGGCCAAGGCCATCCAGTGCCACAACAAGCAGGAACTCGAAGAACTGTTCGACGGCGTTGAACTACCGGTTCACTGAGTCCCTCAGACGACCTCGGTGACAGTGAACTGTTGCCGAGTGCCCGCCACCACGATCTCCACCTCATCGCCCTCCAATTTGCCCAAGAGGCTGTTGCCCAGTGGCGAGCGCGGGGTGATGACGGTAATCAACTGTCCCACCAGATAGACCTTCAATCCCGCCGCATCCGGCGCCAGGAACAGCCATTGCTGGCGCCCCTGGTCGTCTTCCAGGCCCAGCAGGCTGCCGATCTGGATGCCCCGCTGCGCGTCATACGCAGCCACGGGCATGTTCTGGCACCGCGTCAGCGCCTGGCGAATTTCCTCGACGCGCTTGGCCTGGCCGGCCGCCAGGTAAGAGGCTTCGAGCCCCAGGGTGTCGTACTTGTTCTCGGCGATGTTTTCTTCGTGGGTTGCGGTTTCGTAGGCGGTTTGCGCCGCTCGCTGGGCGACGTCGAAATCGACCGCCAGCTTTTCCAGAAGCAACTGGTGTACGTTCTGTTTATTCATGATCAATTGCAGAACTGCAGCACGTTGCTGCGGCTTTTGTCGCTGGGGATAGTGCGGTCTTGTTGCAACCAGAACTGGCAGGTGGGGTTGGTCTGATTGCGCGGGTCATTGCGCGCTTGCTCCAGGACTTCCTGCCGCGCCTGTTGGTTGAGGATGGACTTGTACTGCTCAAACATCTGGTTGTCCGCTGCTGGTTGTGCCGCCACCGGCGCGGCTTGGGTGGCCGGGCGCACCACGTCCGCCAGCGGCGCCAACTGTGTAGCAGGCAAAAGCCTGGACAGCAGCCAGGCGGTCAGGGCAATGGCGACGAACCCCAGCCACAGGCCCAGGGCGATGCAGCCGATCAATTGCAGCGGGTTGAGAGTGATCGACACTGTGCGGCGAGCGGATGGACGGTACGGCATCGTTGCCTCCTGGCGGGGGAAATGGGCAAGCGTGGATTGTCGCATGAAGATTAATCGCCGTCGGCCCTTCTGCGCGCAACGATTTATGCGGACAATCAAAGTCTTTGCCCCACGGAGCCCGGCATGAAAGTCGACTGGGATATTTTCTGTACGGTCGTCGACAACTACGGCGACATCGGCGTGACCTGGCGCCTGGCCCGCCAACTGGTGGCTGAGCATCCCTGCGCGGTGCGCTTGTGGGTCGACGACCTGCGGGCATTCGAGCGCCTGTGTCCGGAGCTTGATGTCAATGCGCGCCAGCAATGGCAGCAGGGCGTGGACGTGCGTCACTGGTCGGCGGACTGGCAAGCGACGGACGCTGCCGATGTGGTGGTTGCTGCCTTCGCCTGTCAGTTGCCGCATGCCTACATGGAGGCGATGGCAGCCCGCGAGCACACTCCGCTGTGGCTGAACCTCGACTATTTGAGTGCCGAAGACTGGATCGTTGGCTGCCACGGCCTGCCCTCGGTGAAGTTCCAGCATGTGCAGAAATACTTTTTTTTCCCCGGGTTCCAGCCGGGCACGGGCGGTCTGCTGCGCGAACGGGAGTTGCTGGCACGGCGCGAGCAGTTTCAAGCCCACCCGGTTGCGCAGCGTGAGTTCCTGCAAGGCCTGGGGGTAGAGCGCGCCGCGGGAGCGCGCCTGATATCCCTGTTTGCCTACGAGAATGCCGGGCTGGCCGATTGGCTGGACGTGATGGCGAACGCTGCACAGGCCACCCATCTGCTGGTGCCGCAGGGGCGAGTCCTCGGGGATGTGGCACGCTGGCTAGGGCAGCCGGGACTGGCAGTCGGCGCCGTGCAGCAACGGGGAGCCCTGACCGTGCAGGTGTTGCCGTTTGTCCGTCAGGACCAGTACGACCTGCTGCTGTGGTGCTGCGATTTCAACGCGGTGCGTGGCGAGGACTCGTTCGTCCGTGCGCAATGGGCCGCTCGTCCGATGCTGTGGCATATCTACCAGCAGGAGGAAGAGGCCCACCTGGATAAGCTCGAAGCCTTTTTGAGCCTCTACACCAAAGCCCTGTCGCCGGCTGCACGCGCGGCGCTAGAGGGGTTGTGGCGGGCCTGGAATAACGGCGAGGGCATGGCCCCGGCCTGGATCAGCGCCGAGGCGCACTGGCCGGAGCTGCAAAATCACGCCCGCTCATGGTGTCTGGAACAGTCGTTGCAGGCCGATCTTGCCTCAGCGCTGGTGCAGTTTTACCTAAATTGGATATGATACGCGGCCTAGATTTTTGTAAATCCCATCCAAATTCGGATATTCGCAATGAAAACTGGTAAAGAACTGAAACCCGGTACGGTGATCCGTCTCGAAAACGACCCTTGGCTGGTTCAGAAAGCTGAATTCACCAAGTCCGGTCGTAACAGCGCGATCATGAAGACCAAGCTGAAAAACCTGCTGACCGGTTACAAGACCGAGATCGTTTACAGCGCCGACGACAAACTGGACGACGTGATCCTCGACCGCAAAGAAGCGACCCTGTCCTTCATCAGCGGCGACACCTACACGTTCATGGACACCACTGACTACACCATGTACGAGCTGAACGCCGAAGACATCGAAAGCGTTCTGCCATTCGTTGAAGAAGGCATGACCGACGTCTGCGAAGCCGTGTTCTTCGAAGACCGTCTGGTATCCGTAGAGCTGCCGACCACTATCGTGCGTCAGGTTGACTACACCGAAGGTTCCGCTCGCGGTGACACTTCCGGCAAGGTGATGAAGCCTGCCAAACTGAAGAACGGTACCGAGCTGTCGGTTGCTGACTTCATCGAAATCGGCGACATGATCGAGATCGATACCCGCGAAGGCGGTTCTTACAAAGGCCGTGCTAAATAAGCGCAGTCCTTGTAGGCAAAAAACCCGACCTTGTGTCGGGTTTTTTTTTGCCTTGCGCCAGATGATTGTCCGCTAGAGCCGGCTGAAGTCACGCTGCAGGGCCAGGTCCCATGGCGGGATTGGGCTGAAGCGGCTCTTGAGGTATTCCAGCAACAGCCGTGTGCGGGAACTGGCCTGCTGCTCCAGGCGCAGGGCATAGATGCCGGTGTTCTCCGGCTTGGGCAAGCCCGCGTCGCAAAACAACGGTAGCAACTCGCCGCGCAGCAGGTATTCGCTGCACAACCAGGTCGGCAGGTGCGCGATACCCAGGCCGGCGAGGGCGCCGTAGAGCAGCGCTTCGGCATTGTTGGCGCTCAGGCGGATGCGTTGCGGGCGATGCAAGTGCTGTTGGCCGTTGTGCTCGAAGCGCCAGGCGAAGGGCGGCGCCAGGCCATCCCAATCGAGGCCGTCATGAGTGCTCAACTCCTCGGGCCGCTGGGGTACGCCGCGCCGCTTGAGGTACGCGGGGCTGGCGCAGGCAATGCGCACCATGCTCGCCAGGGGTGTGGCCACCATGCGGGTGTCGGCCATTTGCCCGGCGCGCAGCACCAGGTCGACCTTGCCCAGGTTCAAGCCCTGCATGTCGACGAAGCTGTCGATCAAATGCAATTGCACGTCGAGCCCCGGATAGACCTGTAGAAAGTCGGCAATCACCGGTGCCAGATGGCGTCGACCGAAGGCCGCAGGCGCATCGACCCGAATCAGGCCCTCCGGCGCGTTGCTCAGGGAAGCGGCTTCGGCCCGGGCCAGGCGTAATTCACTGACTATCCGTCGGGCTCGTTCGGCAAACGCCAACCCCGCGGGCGTGGCGCGAACGGCATGGGTGGTGCGCACGAACAGCTGGCTGCCCAAGGCATGCTCCAGGCTGTCGATACGCCTGGCGACGGCCGAGGGGGTCAGTGGATGGCGGCGGGCGGCCGCGGAAAAACTGCCGGTTTCCACTACGTCGAGGAATAACCCCAGTTGGTCGGTGAGCGCGTTGGGATTCATCAGGATCAGCCTATGCGGATTTGGCACAGCCATTGTGCGTTGCTGTGCGTTTCCCCGCTAGAAGCTACTGCGTAGGATGCACAGCCTGGTGTGCGGAGAAATGAATTGTGATTGAGTTGGCGATGTATCTGGTACTGGGCGCTGCCCTGGGGACTGTCGGCGGATTGTTCGGAATCGGCGGCGGATTGATCGCGATCCCGGTGCTGGGCGTATTGTTCGGCCTGGATCAGCAGATTGCCCAGGGCACGGCGCTGGTGATGGTGGTGCCCAATGTGATGCTGGCGCTGTGGCGTTACCACCAGCGCAATCGCATCGAATTGCGGCACGCCCTGCCGCTTGCGTCGATGGGGTTCTGTTTCGCCTGGCTTGGCTCGATCTGGGCGGTGGGGATTGATGCCCAGGTCATGCGCATCGGTTTTGTGGCCTTTCTGGTGGCGCTGTCGAGCTACAACCTGCTGCGTATGTTCATGGCAACCGCCAAGCCCAGCGTGCAGATGCGCTATCCATGGCCCTGGCTAGGCGTCCTGGGAGCGGCCTCGGGGGCCATGGGTGGGTTGTTCGGTGTGGGCGGGGCCGTGGTGGCGACGCCGGTGCTCACCAGTCTGTTCGGCACCACTCAAGTGGTGGCCCAGGGCCTGTCGCTGGCGCTGGCCTTGCCCAGCACCGGCGTGACCCTGGTCACCTATGCGCTGCATCAGCAGGTGAACTGGAGCATTGCGCTGCCTATGGCGGCGGGGGGGCTGTTGAGCATCAGTTGGGGAGTGAAGATCGCCCACGCCATGCCGGAACGCCTGCTGCGCGGGTTGTTCTGCGCCTTCCTGGTGCTGTGTGCGGTGATGCTCGCCTTTAAAGTTTGAAGCCTTCGACAATGTGCTCGGCCAGGCACTCGGTGATGGGCGAGGGGTTATGCAGGTTGCGCAACAGCATGATGCTGGCCTCGGGCAACTGCGGCAGACCTTCCGCCTCGCCGAGGATGCGCATGTCCTGGGTGATCAAGCTTTCCAGTTGGGCGGTTACGGCCAGCCCGGCACTGACCACCGCCATGATCGCCGACAGACTTGAGCTGTTATAGGCGATGCGGTACTCGCGCTCGCTGGCGTCCAGGGCGTTACAGGCCCAGCGCCGGCAAAAACAGTCACTGTTGAACATTGCCAGCGGCAGCGGCACTTGCTCGTTGGGGTTGAAGCACAGCGCCTGGGCCCAGACAAAACGTTCCTTGCGCAGCAGTTGGCCGATCTCGTTACCAGGTTCGCGGGTGACGATCGACAGGTCCAGGTCCTGGCGTTGCAGCAACTGCTCGGAGGAGTCGCAATGCACTTCGATCTGGATCAACGGATAGGCCTGGGCGAAGCGCGACAGGATGCCCGGCAGGAAGCGCATGACATAGTCGTCGGGCGTGCCGATCTTGACCATGCCGACCATGTGCGGTTCTCGCAGGGTGTTGAACACTTCACTGTGCAGCTTGAGGATCCGCCGGGCGTAACCCAGCAACACCTGACCCTCGGCAGTCAGCTTCACCTGGCGTCCGTCGCGCTGGAACAGTTGGCGTTGCAGCACGTCCTCTTCAAGACGCTTCATCTGCATGCTGACCGCCGATTGCGTGCGGTTGACCAACTCACCAGCACGGGTGAAACCGCCCTGGTCGGCAATGGCGACGAACGTGCGCAGGACTTCGGTATCAATGCTGGGGTAGGCGCTCAACTCATCAATCTCCGAGATGTGTTGCATAAGAAACATTCGTTGGATTGATCTTAGTCCTGGCGCGAGACTTGAGCCATCCACAACGGAGGGCAAGACGATGAAAGGTCAAAAAGGTTATGTGCAGTTAAACCATTTCTCACTCCAAGGCTTCTCCCATCATCTGCTGGAAAAACTCGTGCGCTGGTTTCAGTTGCATCGTGAGCGCTCAGTGCTGGCCAGCCTCAGCGATGACGCGCTGAAAGACATTGGTCTGAGTCGGGCCGACATCCAGCAGGAAACGGAGCGGCATTTCTGGGAAGACCCAATGGGCAAGGGCAAGTAAGCGGCCAGGTCGATTGAAATCTTCTGTCACTCCCCCGTGGTCCACTGCAAACGCCCGGGCCATGGGGTTGTATCGAGCTGGAAACAGGTGGTCACCGACATTCACTGGTTGGTTTGCCGAACCGGTAGCAGACTTCGACCTCACTTTTTGGGAGCACTGTCATGGAACGACGGCACACAGTAGTGAGGGTAGGGCGCGGGGCCATGGAGTCAACGCTGGACAGGTCGGTCCGGCATTTGTCCAGGGCGCTCGCGAAACTGGGGCGGTGGCACCAGTTGAGTAAGGACCGTGCAGAGCTTGCACGGATGAGCGATGACCGGTTGCGGGATATCGGCCTGAGTCGGGCAGATGTGGTCAGGGAGTCATCGCGTCCGTTCTGGGATGATCCACTGAAGCGTTGAGCCTGCCATTGGCGTTTGGTGAGCCTGGTATTAAGGTGGAGGAAACCTTCACCAAGGATGGTTACATGACCGGCTCCCTGTGTTTTTCCCTCAAGCAAGCCAGGCGCCTGGCACTGACGGCCCAAGGTTTCTCTGGGCGTCAGTCGCCAGCAGCGGTCAAGTCGAGCCAGCTCAATCGGTTGATCGAGCGTCTGGGTGTGCTGCAGATCGATTCGGTCAACGCGCTGGTGCGCTCGCATTACCTGCCCTTGTTCTCGCGCCTTGGAGACTACTCCTCCGGGCTACTTGATCAGGCCGCCTGGGGTCAAGGGCGGCGGCGCACCTTGTTCGAATACTGGGGGCATGAGGCCTCATTGTTGCCGTTGTCGATGTATCCGTTGCTGCGCTGGCGGATGCAACGGGCCGCGCAAGGCGAGGGCATCTATCAGCAATTGGCGCGTTTCGGGCGGGAACAGCAGGACACCATCCGCCGGGTCCTGGCCTCGGTCGAGGAGCTCGGTGCGTTGGGGGCTGGGAGTTTGTCGACACGCCAGGAGCGAGCAGGGCCCTGGTGGGACTGGAGTGCGGAAAAACACGCGTTGGAGTGGTTGTTCGCTGCCGGAGAGGTCACGGTAGCGGGGCGGCGCGGTTTTGAGCGGCTCTACGATCTGCCGGAACGGGTGATTCCCGCGTCCGTGCTCAGTGTTGCTCTGCCAAGCGAGGCAGATGCGCAACGAGGACTGCTCCTGCACGCCGCCGCTGCACTGGGCGTGGCGACTGAGAAGGACTTGCGCGACTATTTTCGCCTGGAGCTGGCGCAGTGTCGCAGCGCGTTGGCGGAACTGGTAGAGGATGGCGCGTTGCAGGCCTGCGAAGTGCAGGGCTGGAAGCAACGGGCGTACTGTTTGCCCGAGCCGAAAGTCCCACGCCGGGTCAGCGCCAGTGCCTTGCTTTCACCCTTTGACTCGTTGATCTGGGAACGCAGCCGGACCGAGCGTCTGTTCGACTTCCGATACCGCCTGGAAATCTATACGCCACCCGCCAAGCGGGTGTATGGCTATTACGTGTTGCCGTTTCTGCACCACGAGCGGATCGCCGCGCGGGTCGATCTGCGGGCTGAGCGGGCGTTGGGGCGGCTGGCGGTGCACGCGGTGCACGAAGAGCAACCGGGTCTCGATGAGGCGGGCATGCAGGCGTTGGCGGACAATTTGCGCAAGATGGCCAACTGGTTGGGCCTGGCGCAGATTCAACTCAATTGCCCCCGCGCCAGTGCGGCGCGGTTGCGGGTGGCGTTGGCCGGGGGGTAGCCCGCCTTAGCGGCGAACCTGCTTCAGGGTTTCAGCGATCAGGAACGCCAGCTCCAGCGACTGATCGGCATTCATCCGTGGATCGCAGTGGGTATGGTAGCGGTCCGACAAGCCGTCCTCGGTGATCGGACGTGCGCCGCCAATGCACTCGGTGACGTTCTGACCGGTCATCTCGATGTGAATACCGCCAGCGTAAGTGCCTTCGGCCTGGTGAACCTGGAAGAACTGCTTCACCTCACCGAGGATCTGCGCGAAATCCCGGGTCTTGTAGCCGCTGCTGGCCTTGATGGTATTGCCGTGCATCGGGTCGCTGCTCCAGAGCACCTTTTTGCCTTCACGTTCCACGGCACGAATCAGCTGCGGCAGGTGATCGCCGACCTTGTTCGCGCCCATGCGGGCAATCAGGTTAAGGCGGCCCGGATCGTTTTCCGGGTTGAGCACGTCGATCAGACGAATCAGCTCATCGGTGTTCATGGTCGGGCCGACCTTGACCCCGATCGGGTTGTTGACCCCGCGCAGGAACTCGACGTGAGCGCCGTCGAGCTGGCGAGTGCGGTCGCCGATCCACAACATGTGGGCGGAGCAGTCGTAATAGTCGTTGGTCAGGCTGTCGCGCCGCACGAAAGCTTCTTCGTAATTGAGCAGCAGGGCTTCGTGGGCGGTGAAGAAGCTGGTCTCGCGCAATTGTGGCGACGAGTCCATACCGCAGGCGCGCATGAAGGCCAGGGTTTCATCGATACGGTTGGCCAGGTGGCTGTACTTTTCCGCCAGCGCCGAGTTGGCGATGAAGTCCAGGTTCCACTTGTGCACCTGGTGCAGGTCGGCAAAACCGCCCTGGGCGAAGGCGCGCAACAGGTTCAGGGTGGCTGTGGACTGATGGTATGACTGCAGCAGGCGGTCCGGGTCCGGCACCCGGCTTTTTTCGTCGAAGCCGATGCCGTTGACGATGTCACCCCGATAGGCCGGCAGGGTCACGCCATCGATGGTTTCGTCGTTGGCCGAGCGCGGCTTGGCGAACTGCCCTGCCATCCGGCCGACCTTGACCACTGGACAGCCGGCGGCAAAGGTCATGACGATGGCCATTTGCAGCAGCACTTTGAAGGTGTCGCGAATCTTCGCCGCCGAAAACTCGGCAAAGCTCTCCGCGCAATCGCCGCCTTGCAACAGAAACGCACGCCCTTCGGTGACCTCGGCAAACTGACGGCGCAACTCCCGGGCCTCACCGGCAAACACCAGGGGCGGATAACTGGCCAGGCTTTGCTCGACGGCATGCAGGTGCGCCGCGTCCGGGTAGTGGGGTTGTTGCTGGATCGGCAAGGCGCGCCAGCTGTCAGGGCTCCAGGGTTGGCTCATCACGGTCTCTAGTGTTTACGCACGGGACCTCATGTTATCAGCAATTAGTACGTGACCTGCTGGCGATGCTTGGCCGACAATCGCGCCTTTGCCGCCTAACGCGGAACGAATGATAACGTTGTCTGGGGACTGGCCGGGCAACGACCAGGAGACGAAATGACTGAGGAGCGCGTCGAGCATCTGCTCGCCGAAGTGCACGATGAGTTCGGCATGATCCGGGTGCTGGAAGTGGCGGATTACCGCTTCCTCGAATTTGGCGACGCCATCGAGCAGAGCTGCGTGTTCACCGCCGACCCGAGCTGGCTGGAGTATGACTACACTCGCGCCATGCTGATTGGCGCGCTGTGCCACGAGCAGCCGGACAGCGCGCTGTTCCTTGGGCTGGGTGCCGGTACCTTGACCCAGGCCTGCCTGAAGTTCCTGCCGCTGGAAGACGTAGAAGCCATTGAACTGCGCCCGGACGTACCGCGCCTGGCCATCGAGTACCTGGGCCTGGACGATGACCCGCGCCTGTACATCCGCATCGGCGATGCGCTCGATCTGCTGGAAACCGCCGAGCCTGCAGATTTGATCTTCGTCGACCTCTACACCGATGTCGGACCGGGTGTCGGGCATCTGGCGTGGAATTTCCTGGAGAACTGCCAGAAACGCCTGAATCCGGGCGGTTGGCTGGTGATCAACCAATGGGCGACCGATGATGGCAAGCCATTGGGTGCGGCATTGCTGCGCGGGCTTTATCACCGCCATTACTGGGAGCTGCCGGTGAAGGAGGGCAATGTGATCCTGATCGTGCCAGCGGAGCTCGACCAGGAGCTGGACATGCACGGGTTGAGCGCCCGCGCCGAAGCCCTGGCCCCGCGCCTGGGTTACTCGTTGCAGAACCTGATCAAGGCCATTCGCCCAGCCACCTGATGGAGCGCCAGGGGTTAACATCCTTTGAAAATGGCCGGGCGCTTCTCGATCAACGATCGCACGCCTTCCTTGGCGTCCTCGCTGTTCAACAGCTCCTTGGCCAACGCCGGCAAACTCGCTGCCGCCGCGGCTTCACCTTCGAGGTGGGCCTGGCGCGCCGACTGTAATGTCGCCTGAACCCCCAGCGGTGCCTGTCGAGCGATGCGTTCAGCCAGTTCAATGGCGCGTGGCAACAGGTCCTCGCTGGCCATGACCTCCTGCACCAGTCCCAGGCGCAACGCTTCGTGGGCGTCGAACTCGTCACCGGTCAACAACCAGCGCATGGCATTGCCCCAGCCCGACAGTCGAGGCAGGCGCAAGGTGGCGCCGCCGAAAGGAAAGATCCCGCGCTGGACTTCCATCTGCGCAAAGCGGGTGTTGCTGGCGCACAGGTTGATGTCCGCCGCCAGCATCAACTCGATACCGATGGTCAGGCAATACCCGTGGGCGGCTACAATCACCGGCTTGCTGACCCTGGGCCCGACGAATACTCCCCACGGATCGCAGCCGCCGGTCGGAACCTGCCAGCCCTTGGCCAGTGCGCCGCTGGCACTCACCAGATCGAGGCCGGCGGTAAAGTGCTCGCCATGGGCAAACACCACGGCAACCCGGGCCTCTGAGTCGGCCTCGAACTCGCCATAGGCCAGGCTCAAGGCGTTCAGCAGATCGAGGTCGAATGCGTTGCGCTTGGCGACCCGATCCAGCCCGATCAACAGCACATGCCCCTGTCGTTCTCGGCTGACACGACTCTTATCCGGTTGATTCATGGAGTAAATCCTCGGAGGGAAAGGAGGCATCGGACCAAAGGTCCCGGCCCGCAAGATGAACCGTTTAAGCGCCATGACCAGCAGGGCCGGGCCTTTGAAAAATAGACTGTCGCGCGAATATCCGCAAAAGCTGTGACAGTCCTGCGTTCACAGGCTTTTTTCGATAAAAAAAGCTCCCTTTTTCAGCTAATTCCGGTATAGTGCGCGCCGGCCTTTAGCCGGGCCGCGTTTAGGTAGAGCAATTCCCCGAAGTCAGCTTCGGCTGCACGTCCGCACTGCGGACTCTTCCTTGACGATTCTTTTCATTCATTCGTTTTCGCAAATCCCCGCCGACAAAGCTGCCAGGGCGACTCTTGAGTCTCAACACGGCACGCGCAGCTTTGGAGCATGGGTCTTTGCGGATGCACTTAGAGGCAGACCCATGACCCAGGAAACCGGCGGCTTCGCCGCTTTTAATCTTAATCCGAATATTCTGGCAGCCGTCATCGCGACCGGCTACGAAGAGCCTTCGGCTATTCAGCAGCAATCGATCCCGATCATCATGGCCGGCCAAGACATGATTGGCCAGGCGCAAACCGGTACCGGTAAAACCGCCGCGTTCGCCCTGCCTATCCTGCACTGCATCGATCCTGCCAAGCGCGAGCCGCAAGCCCTGATCCTGGCGCCAACCCGAGAGTTGGCGCTGCAAGTTGCAACTGCTTTTGAAACCTACGCCAAGCAAATGCCAGGCGTAACTGTTGTGGCTGTCTACGGCGGCGCGCCGATGGGCCCACAATTGAAAGCAATCCGTAATGGCGCACAGATTGTTGTCGCCACCCCGGGCCGTCTGTGCGACCACCTGCGTCGCGACGAGAAAGTCCTGTCGACCGTGAACCACCTGGTTCTCGACGAAGCTGACGAAATGCTCAAGCTGGGCTTCATGGATGACCTGGAAGTTATCTTCAAGGCATTGCCAGCTACCCGTCAGACCGTATTGTTCTCGGCTACTTTGCCGCAGTCGATCCGTGCCATTGCCGAACGCCACCTGCGCGATCCGCAACACGTGAAGATCCAGACCAAGACCCAGACCGTTACCGCGATCGAACAGGCTCACCTGTTGGTTCACGCTGACCAGAAGACCTCGGCTGTATTGAGCCTGCTGGAAGTGGAAGATTTCGACGCCCTGATCATGTTCGTGCGCACCAAGCAAGCGACCCTGGACCTGGCCAGCGCCCTGGAAGCCAAAGGCTACAAAGCCGCTGCGCTGAACGGCGACATTGCCCAGAACCAACGTGAGCGCGTGATCGACTCCCTCAAGGATGGCCGTCTGGACATCGTTGTGGCGACCGACGTTGCTGCTCGTGGCCTGGACGTTCCGCGCATCACTCACGTGTTCAACGTTGACATGCCGTACGATCCGGAATCCTACGTTCACCGTATCGGCCGTACCGGCCGTGCGGGTCGCGAAGGTCGTGCACTGCTGCTGGTGACTCCTCGTGAGCGCCGCATGCTGCAAGTGATCGAGCGTGTAACCGGGCAGAAAGTTGCTGAAGTTCGCCTGCCGGACGCCCAGGCAGTTCTCGATGCGCGCATCAAGAAACTGACCAACAGCCTGGCGCCGCTGGTTGCCGATGCCGAATCGACCCACGGTGATCTGCTTGATCGCCTGACCGCCGATATCGGTTGCAGCCCACGTGCCCTGGCCGCAGCCCTGCTGCGCAAGGCCACCAACGGTCAAGCGCTGACCCTGGCCGCGATCGAGAAGGAGCGTCCACTGGTGCCGAACAATGCACCACGTGGCGACCGTCCAGAGCGTACTGGTGATCGTCCGGACCGTGGTGATCGTGAGCGTCGTGCACCGATCCCGCTGGCCGAAGGTCGTGCTCGTTGCCGTACCGCGCTGGGTGCGCGTGACGGTATCGCTGCCAAGAACCTGTTGGGCGCCATCCTTAACGAGGGTGGCCTGGCTCGCGAAGCAATCGGTCGCATCCAGGTGCGTGACAGCTTCTCGCTGGTAGAGCTGCCGGAAGATGGTCTGGAGAAACTGCTGACCAAGCTGAAGGATACTCGTGTTGCCGGTAAGCAGCTGAAACTGCGTCGCTACCGCGAAGATTAATCCGCCCTTGGGCTGATTGATCTACGATAAAAAATCCCCGACTGGTTCGGGGATTTTTTTTGCCTGCTGTTTGCTTTCCAGGTTCAGTGGTCAGCCAAAACGATAGATGTCCATGCCTAGTGCGCCCAGGGTAAAACCTGTGTGCGCCACGCTGAACTCGCCGCCGGCACCGCGGGCAAAATACAGCGGCAGCAAGTGCTCGTCACTCGGGTGACTGCGCACCGCGTTGGGCGCCTGTTGGCGGTAATCATGCAGCGCCGCTTCATCGTCGGCCGCCAGCTTGTCGATCATCCAGTCACGGAACTCGCGGGCCCAGGGTTCGATGCTCTCCGGGCCGGCATGCCAGTCCAACTCTCGCAGGTTGTGGGTGATGCTGCCGGAGCCGATCAACAGCACGCCTTGTTGGCGCAGGCTGGCCAGCGCATGGCCGATCCGGGTCTGCAGTGCCGGGCCGGCGTGGCTTGGCAGTGACACCTGCACCACGGGGATGTCGGCCTGCGGATACATCAGCGACAACGGCACCCAGACCCCATGATCGAACGGGCGTTGCCCGTCCAGTTGTGCCGGCAGGCCGTCAGTCTTGAGCAGTTCGGCGACCTGTGCCGCCAACTCTGGCTGGCCGGGTGCGGGGTATTGCACGGCGAAGAGGGCGGCAGGAAAGCCACCAAAGTCGTGCCAGGTTTCTGGCTGGGTGCCGCTACTGACCCGCAGGTCCCGACTTTCCCAGTGCGCGGAGACAATCACGATGGCCTTGGGGGTTGGCAGCTCGCTGGCCAGGCGCGCCAGTGCCGGCCCGCTGGCGCCTGGTTCCAGTGCCAGCATCGGTGAGCCGTGGGAGATAAACAGGCTGGGGAACATGGAGGAGGTCCTGAGCGGTAAGATGACTGCATCTTCAGTCAGATCATTGATCTAAATCTAATATAAGTTTTAGAGCCTATTGATCGAATTTTCAGGGTGATTTATGCAGCCGGAGTTTTGGCACAAGAAGTGGGCTTCGAACCAGATCGGTTTTCACCTGCCGCAAGTCAATCCGTATTTGCAGCGGCACTGGCCGGAGCTGGCGATCCCTGCGCGGGCACGTGTGCTAGTCCCGTTGTGTGGCAAGAGCCTGGACCTGCTGTGGCTGGCAGGGCAGGGGCACCAGGTGCTCGGGATCGAACTTTCGCAAACGGCTGTCGAAGACTTTTTCAGCGAGCAGCAGTTAGCGCCAGAGGTAAGTGATGCGGGCGCGTTCAAGGTCTATCGTGCCGGGGCCATTGAGCTGTGGTGCGGCGATTTTTTTGCGCTGACGGCGCGCGATGTGGCTGATTGTGCTGCGCTGTACGATCGCGCGGCACTGATCGCCTTGCCGCCACCAATGCGCGAGCGTTATGGCGCGCATCTGCAGCAGATCTTGCCGGCCGAGTTGCGGGGGTTGCTGATTACTCTGGATTACGATCAAGCGCAGTTGCCAGGACCACCGTTTGCTGTGGAGGATGATGAGGTGCGGCGGTCTTGGGGATGCTTCTGGCGCCTGTACATGCTGCAGGAGCAGGATGTGCTGGGTGAGAGCTGGAAGTTCCTGCGGGCCGGGGTGACACGGCTTGTGGAGCGGGTGTACCGGATTTCCCCCCGTTAGTCCGCAGTTGCCTATGCCTGTCTCATCGCGCGTAGGCAGCAACTCCCCACTCAAGACAAACAAAAAAGGCCCGCATCGCTGCGGGCCTTTTTTGTTGTTACGCCAGACGGATCAACCGCGACGACGCAGTGCGTCGATACGCTCTTCCAGCGGCGGGTGGCTCATGAACATGCGAGCGAACCCTTGCTTGAGGCCACCGTTGATGCCGAAGGCATTCAGGGTGTCCGGCATGTGCACCGGCAGGCCTTGCTCCGAGCGCAGGCGCTGCAGGGCGCCGATCATGGCACTGGTACCGGCCAGGCGGGCACCGGCTTCGTCCGCACGGAACTCACGTTTGCGCGAGAACCACATGACGATCGAGCTGGCCAGGAAGCCCAGGACCAATTCAGCGAAGATGGTCGCGATGTAGTAGGCGATGCCCTGGCCTTCTTCGTTCTTGAAGATCACCTTGTCGACAAAGTTGCCGATGATCCGCGCAAAGAACATCACGAAGGTGTTCACCACGCCCTGGACCAGCGCCAGAGTGACCATGTCACCGTTGGCCACGTGGCCGATCTCGTGGGCCAGGACCGCTTTCACTTCGTCCGGCGAGAAACGTTCGAGCAAGCCCTGGCTGACTGCGACCAGTGCATCGTTCTTGTTCCAACCGGTGGCAAACGCGTTGGCCTCGTAAGCCGGGAAAATACCGACTTCGGGCATCTTGATCCCGGCTTCGCGGGACAGTTGCTCAACGGTTTGCAGCAACCATTGTTCATGGCGAGTGCGCGGCTGGCTGATGATTTGGGTGCTGGTGCTCATCTTCGCCATCCACTTGGAGATGAACAGCGAGAACAGGGAACCGGCGAAACCAAAGACCGCACAGAAAATCAGCAGCTGATTGAGGTTGAGATCAACCCCGTTGGCCGCCATGAACCCGTTGAAGCCGAAAAGGCTCAGGGTGATGCTGGCAATCAGCACGACCGCCAGGTTAGTGGCCAAAAACAGCAGGATGCGCATCATGGTTGTAGAAATCTCCTCATGCTAAAGATGTAGCTTACTGCGGGGTATATAAGGTGCTGCACCGGGCTATTCAACCGGGTGACTATTTCAAACTGTGTCCTACAGCCAGATTCCACTAGGTTGCAGGACATTTCTGGTATTGCTTCAAGCAATATTGGGCCAGTTTTTTCCTGCGCAATGCCCGTGATTGTTGGCTTGCAGCCACCAGCGAGCGAGCGCCAGCACACAAGGGGCAGAGAGTAGTCGAAAGGCGGGGGGATATGTTGCTGAATCAATCACCGAGGACGGGTTGCTACCCGCCTCGGCGACAGGTCATTTACTGGCGATAGGATTTCAGGAAGTTACCGATCCGGCCGATGGCCATGTCCAGGTCGTCGAGGCGGGGCAGGGTCACGACACGGAAATGGTCGGGCCACGGCCAGTTGAATGCCGTGCCTTGCACCACCAGCAGTTTTTCCGAGAGCAGCAGGTCGAGCACGAATTTTTCGTCATTGTGGATCGGGCAGATTTTCGGATCGATCCGCGGGAAGGCGTACAGCGCGCCCATCGGCTTCACGCAACTGACTCCGGGAATGTCATTGAGCAGCTCCCAGGTGCGGTTGCGTTGTTCCAGCAACCGGCCCTGTGGCAGCACCAGGTCGTTGATGCTCTGGTAGCCACCCAGTGCCGTCTGGATCGCATGCTGGCTCGGCACGTTGGCACACAGGCGCATGTTGGCCAGCATGTCGATGCCTTCGATGTAGCTCTGGGCGTGTTGCTTGGGCCCGGAGATGGCGATCCAGCCGGAACGGAAACCCGCCACCCGGTAGGACTTGGACAGACCGTTGAAGGTCAGGCACAGCAGGTCCGGGGCCAGTGAGGCGGTGCAGATATGCACAGCATCGTCGTAGAGGATCTTGTCGTAGATCTCGTCGGAGAACACCACCAGGTTGTGCTGGCGCGCCAGTTCGAGCATGCCCAGCAGGACTTCGCGCGAGTACACCGCGCCGGTCGGGTTGTTCGGGTTGATGATCACCAGGGCTTTGGTATTGGGGGTGATCTTGGCCTTGATGTCTGCCAGGTCAGGGAACCAGTCGGCCTGTTCGTCGCACAGGTAATGCACCGGGTTGCCGCCGGCCAGGCTTACCGCAGCCGTCCACAGCGGGTAATCGGGCGCCGGCACCAGCACTTCGTCGCCGTTGTTGAGCAAGGCCTGCATCGACATCACGATCAGCTCGGAAACGCCGTTGCCCAGGTAGATGTCCTCGATACCGACACCTTCGACCTGCTTCTGCTGGTAGTACTGCATGACGGCCTTGCGTGCGCTGAACAGGCCTTTGGAGTCGCTGTAGCCCTGGGCGGTCGGCAGGTTGCGGATGACGTCCTGGAGGATTTCATCAGGCGCTTCGAAACCAAAGGGCGCCGGGTTGCCGATGTTCAGCTTGAGGATGCGATGGCCTTCCTCTTCCAGGCGTTTGGCGTGCTTGAGCACCGGGCCGCGAATGTCATAACAGACGTTGGCGAGCTTGTTCGATTTGCTGACCTGCATGGCGATGTGTTCCCGAAAATGAACGATCCAGACGTTGTATGAACTACCGTACTGGGAATCCTGCGTTCTCACACGAGCCCGGCGCCTCGGAGCGGTGCACCAAAATCCGTTTGAATGCGTGTAACGCGGCTGCCAGACTGGCGTTTGACGAGGCGCAATCATACGTGCCGCCCGATCCGTGGAAAAGGTACAGATCGGGCTTTTTCAGTTGCTGAGGTAGGACAATGGAAAAGATCCAGAAAACCCTGGAAGAATGGCGGGCCATGCTCGATCCAGAGCAGTACAACGTGTGCCGTCTCAAGGGCACCGAGCGACCGTTCTCGGGCAAGTACAACGCGACGAAGACCGCGGGTGTCTATCATTGCATCTGCTGCAACGAGCCGCTGTTCGACTCCCGGGCAAAGTTCGATTCCGGCTGCGGCTGGCCAAGTTTCTACGAGCCGATCGGCGCGAGCGCGATGGTTGAGATCCGCGATGTCAGCCACGGCATGATCCGCACCGAAGTGGTCTGCGCCAAATGTGAGGCGCACCTGGGGCATGTGTTCCCGGATGGTCCGCCGCCTACCGGCCTGCGTTACTGCATCAACTCCGTGTGCCTGGACCTGGTGCCGCGCGACTGAGGCAGGTTCTGGCTGGCTGGCGAAGGTCTGGTGCAGGCAGCCAACCCCGTTAGCCAGCCGGTACTCCCGGTCGGTTTTCGGCCAATTAAGTTGCGTACAATTCAATTGCTCGCTATGTTTATTGTATCTGCCTATTATTCGGAGCCCGTCCCATGACCGACAACCTGCTCGACATCCCGTGTACCACGATCAAAGGGGAACAAAAGACCCTTGCCGATTACGCCGGCAAGGCGGTGCTGGTGGTCAACACAGCCAGCAAATGTGGTTTTACCCCGCAGTACAAGGGACTGGAAGCGTTGTGGCAGACCTACAAGGATCAAGGCCTGGTGGTGCTCGGTTTTCCCTGCAATCAGTTCGGCAAGCAGGAGCCGGGCAACGAGGGGGCAATCTCAGAGTTCTGCGAACTGAATTTCGGTGTCAGCTTTCCGCTGTTCAAAAAGATCGACGTCAATGGCAGCGACGCCCATCCGCTGTTTGTCCAGTTGAAGAAGCGCGCTCCCGGTGTGTTGGGGTCTCAGGGCATCAAATGGAACTTCACCAAATTCCTGATCGGTCAGGACGGCAAGCTGGTCAAGCGTTTTGCCCCCGCGACCAAGCCGCAAGACCTGACGCGCGAGATTGAAGCACTGCTCAAATGAATGATCTGTCCGTTGATTCTCTGGCACTGGATGACCAGCTCTGTTTCAAGCTGTACGCGGCCTCCAGGGCGGTGATCCGGGGCTACAAGCCCTTGCTCGAGCCCCTGGGCCTGACCTATCCGCAGTACCTGGTGATGCTGGTGTTATGGGAGTGGCAGCAACAGCCGCCCGAGCAACCCACGGTCAAGGCGTTGGGCGAACGCCTGGCGCTGGATTCCGGAACCCTGACGCCCTTGCTCAAGCGCCTGGAGCAGATGCAGTTCGTCCAGCGCCAGCGCTCGGCCCGGGACGAGCGCGAAGTGCACCTGAGCTTGTCGCCAGCCGGTGTTGCCCTGCGTGAACAGGTGGGGCCGCTGAAGTCCAGATTATTGTGCGACAGCGGCTTCGACCTGCAGCAACTGACGCAATTGCGCGCGGGCCTCGATCAGTTGCTGGAGCAGATCAAGGGGCTTTCCTGAGCGGTATCCACAGGTCCAGCAGCGCGGCCAGTTCTTCGCGGCGAAAGGGCTTGGCCAGGTAATCGTTCATCCCGGCCGCGCGACAGCGCTCCCGTTCCTCGGGCATGGCATTGGCGGTCAAGGCGACGATCGGCAGGTCCGGCCAACGACCGCTGCGCCGGATGTGCCGGCTGGCTTCATAACCGTCCATGACCGGCATGTTGCAGTCCATCAGCACCAGGTCAAAGTGGCCGAGTTCCAGTTGGTCGAGCGCCTCGGCGCCGTGGGACACCACAATCACGTCGCTGCCCAGTTTGCTCAGCATGCCTTTGGCCACCAGCTGATTGACCGGGTTGTCTTCCACCAACAGGATTCGCCCCCGGCGTGGAGGTGACGGCGAGTGATCGGGCGTTGGGCTATCCCCAACGTTTTCCATGTTCAAGGCGCGACGCAAGGTCTGGTACAGCGCATTGCGCGCCAATGGCCGGGCCTGTTGCTGCAGAGGAGCAAGGGCGGCGCTTTCTTCGCTGGGCATGAAGTTGCCGTAGGCGGTCACCAGCAAGATCGGTGCGGCGAACGTCGAGCGCAATTCGAACAGGCAGGGTGGGCAGTCAGTAATCAGTACATCGGGGTCCAGGTCGTGCAGTGAGTCATCGAGGCTGCGCTGTTGGTAATTCAGGCCCCATCCGGGCAACAGGCTGCGCAACAGCTCGGCCAGGCCACTGCTGGCCGACGTGATGGCCACGACCTTGCCGTGCAGGCGAGCCGGCGGTGTGGCGCGAGTGTGCGCTGGCAGTGGCAGGTCGGCGCAGAACTGGCTGCCAAAACCCGACTCCGAACTGATGCTCAGTCGGCCCTGCATGGCGTTGCACAGGTTGAAGGTCAGGGCCAGCCCCAGCCCGGTGCCGCCGAACTGACGGGTAATGCCGGCGCCAGCCTGGGTAAAGGGTTGGAAGATCTTGACCTGGGCATCCTGGGCGATGCCGATACCGGTGTCGCAGACTTCGATCCTGACGCCATCCTCCCGTGTACAGAGGCGCACATCGACCCGGCCGAAACGAGTGAATTTGAGGGCGTTGGATAGCAGGTTACTGACGATTTGCCGAACCCGTGTCGGGTCGCCAATCACCTGGGCGGGAAACTGCGGATCGATCAGGCAGGTCAGCTCGACACTGGGTGCAGCGTTCTGCGAGAGCAGGTTGGCGGTGTCTTCGATCAATGAGCCGAGGTCGAAGGGAATGTGTTCGAGTTCCAGTTGGCCGGCATCGAATTTCGACAGGTCGAGAATATCGTTGAGCAGTTCTACCAGCACTTTGCCGGAGTCGTGGGCAATCGCCAGTTGCTGGCGCTGCTCGGCATTCAACGGGCTGTCGAGGGACAAGGCGATCATGCCCAGCAGGCCGTTGAGGGGCGTGCGGATTTCATGGCTCATGTTGGCCAGGAACACCGAGCGCGCCTGCGCCATGTCCAAGGCTGTCTGGCGCGCGATCTGCAGTTCCTCGTTGGAGGCCGTCAGGCGCCGATTGATCGCTTTCAGCTCGGCGGTGCGCGACGAAACGATGGACTCCAGTTGCCCGAGGTAGTCAGTCAGGCGATTTTCGGCGGCGCGCCGCTGCTGGATTTCCGTGGTCATGCTTTCGAACTGCTGGTTGGCCACCCTGACCAGCACCCCGATTTCATCGTTCTGATGGTGCACCGGGCATTCCAGCGGTGGTTGCTCGGCGATGCGCGGGTCACGCTCGCTCAGCTCGCGGATGACCCGTACCAGCGGCTTGGTCAGCATCACATAAAATAATGCCAGGAGAATGCCGCTGAGGATCAGGCTGCGGGCGAAACCGTTGAGCAGGGTGACTTCGGCCCGACGCAAGAAACGGCTGCCGAAGGCGTAGGTATCGACTTCCAGTGCCAGGGTACCAAGGGATTCATCGGGCAGATGTTCGAGGAACAACCGCTCCTTGAACTGGCGATCGGCACCAAACAGGAAGTCGCTGATCACTCGGTAGGTACTGGCCGAAGGGGCGCGTTTGACATTGGCCAGCACGGTATTGTTATTGTCGGTCAGTTGCGCGCCAATCACCGCAGGTGAGCGCAACAGGCCAAGCGTCAACTCCTGGGCCAGTTCGGCGTCGATGTTGTAGGCGATCCGGGAGGCGGGACTGTGGCTGATTTCCAGCAGGGACAATATTTCCCGGTTGATGGAAGCATCTTCGCTGGCATAATCGATGCCTATCTGCAGCAGACTCAGCAGCATACCCAGGACAAAACCGACCAGCACGGTGAGCTTGGCTTGCTTGTAGGACAGGCGGTTGGTGAACTTGATATCCATTGGGTGCGCAGCCACTTTCGTTTCCCTTCTGGGCCAAGCATAGCTGATCGTTACCGGGTTTTGCCGACGCGTGCAGCGCTCTGGCTCGCGACCCGGGACGGTGTCTGGCGCCAGGAGCGGGTTGGTCTGCCCATCATTACTGTGAACTGCCTTGAGGAGAAGACGTGGACTCTCGATTGAATGCCTTTCTTGAACGCGCTGATGCGGTTCTGGCTCGTATCGAGCCGCTGCTGCCAGCGCCACGCAGTGCCATCGACTGGACACAATGCCTGGCTGCCCGCTGGCAGCGTGAGGGACGCAGCGGTTTTCTGCTGCCACTTGAGGTCAGCCTGGATATGCGCCTGAGCGACCTGATCGGGGTCGACAAGCAATTGGAACAGTTGGGCCGCAATACGCGCCAGTTCCTCGATGGCATGCCTGCCAACCATGCCCTGCTCTGGGGCTCGCGAGGGACGGGCAAGTCTTCGCTGGTGCGCGCGCTGTTGGCCGAGCATGCCAAGGGCGGGCTGCGCTTGATCGAGATCGAGCGTGATCACCTGGCGGACCTGCCGCGGGTGGTCGAGCAGGTTGCCAAGCTGCCGCAACGCTTCGTGCTGTTTTGTGACGATCTGTCCTTCGAGGCGGGCGAGGGCGACTACCGGGTGCTCAAGAGTGTGCTCGACGGCTCGCTGGAGCAGGCCCCGGACAATGTCCTGTTGTATGCCACCTCCAACCGGCGTCACCTGGTGCCGGAAAAGGAGAGCGATAACGAGAACTGGAAAAGGGTCGACGGTGAGCTGCACCCCAGTGAGGCGGTGGAGGACAAGATCGCGCTGTCGGATCGTTTTGGCCTGTGGCTGTCGTTCTACCCGTTTACCCAGGAGCACTTCCTCAACGTGGTCGAACACTGGGTCGGCGAGTTGGCCACCAAGGCCGGCCTGGCCTGGCAACGGGATGAAGAGCTGGAAATCCTCGCGGTGCGCTGGGCTACTGGCCGTGGTAACCGCAACGGGCGATGCGCCTATCAGTTCGCCCGCTATTGGGTCGGGCTCAAACTGTTGGAGCAGCAGGCATGATTGATTTGCAAAACAGCGGCGCAGGCCTGGAGGGTTATGGCCTGCTGTGCGCACAGCTGGAGTCGTTGCTGGCCGATGAGCGAGATTTTATTGCCAATGCCGCGCAGTTCTCGGCGTTCCTGTTCAATCAACTCGATGACCTGAACTGGGCCGGCTTCTACCTGAATCGCAATGAAGAGTTGGTGCTCGGGCCGTTCCAGGGCCAGATAGCCTGCGTGCGGATCCCCTTTGGTCGCGGTGTTTGTGGCGCTGCAGCGGCCACGCTGACCACCCAGCGCGTGGAGGATGTGCATGCGTTCGCCGGGCATATTGCCTGTGACAGCGCTTCGAACAGTGAGTTGGTGGTGCCACTGGTCAAGGACGGTCGACTGATCGGCGTGCTGGACCTGGATAGCCCGTCACTGGCGCGCTTCAGCGTCGCTGACCAGGCCGGTATCGAGCAACTGGCCGCGATCTTCCTGCGCCTGACTGACTGCTGATCAGCTAACCAGGCCTGCTTTGGCGAGCAGGCTTTGTCGGTCCACGGCATCGATTTGTACCGGGTCGAGGTATCTGTCGGCGTACTGCTGATAGATCTGTTCCTCGATAAACAGGGCAAACAGCTGCGGGTCGATATGGGCATCACGGCACATGAACGCCATGATGCCGAGAGCCTCACTGAGGGTCTTGGCCTTCTTGTAGGGGCGGTCTGCGGCAGTCAGCGCTTCGAAAATATCGGCAATCGCCATCATCCGCGCCGGCAGGCTCATCTGTTCCCGTGTGAGTCGTCTCGGATAGCCGGTGCCGTCCATTTTTTCGTGATGCCCGGCGGCAATTTCCATGACGTTGCTTAAGTGCCCGGGGAAGGGCAGGTGGCTGAGCATCAGGATCGTCTGCACCATGTGATGGTTGATGATGTAGCGCTCCTCGCAGGTCAGCGTGCCGCGGGTGATGCTCAGGTTGTACAGCTCGCCACGGTTGTATTTGTGCGGCGGAACGTCGAGTTTGAAGCCCCAGGGATTGTCCGCGGGCATTAGCTCGGCACTGTTGCGTTCGAACAGGTGTTCGGGCTTATCCGCCAGCAGCGGCTCGCTGACCGGCAGCACGGGAGTCGGGGTGCGAGCCTGGCGGCGGTTCTCCTCCCAGGACAGCCCCAGCCGGTCATCCAGCGTGCGGGTCCAGGTGCGTTGGGCAATGTTGTGCAGCCGTTGCAGGTCGCCTTCGACCATGGCCTCGCCCCCCAGGTTACTGCGGGCGACAAAGGCAAAGTCGTCGTCGAGGGCGGCGAGGCTGGCGTCGCGCGTTACAGCCAGTGTCTGCCCGTCGCCACCTTGGGCGAGCCCTTGCCAGTAGTCGATCCAGGCATCGCGCTTGAGTACTTCGAAGCGGGTGCGGATTTCATGCAGGCGGTCGGTGAGGGTCTCAAGCTTGGTGGCTTTGTCGACCACGTATTCAGGTGTGGTGACTTTTCCACAGTCGTGCAACCAGGCGGCAATGTGCAGCGCTTCCCATTCATCGTCGGTGGGGTTGTAGCGTTCGAATTCCGGGGCCCGGCTGGCGGCGGCGGCCTGGGCGAGCATCAGGGTCAGGGCGGGTACCCGTTGGCAGTGGCCGCCGGTATAGGGGCTCTTGGCATCGATCGCTCCTGCCAACAACTGAATGAAGGCGTCCAGCAGCTGTTTTTGCTTGTGCTGCAGGCGCTGGCTTTCGATGCTCACGGCTGCAGCGCCGGAGACCGCCTGGATAAAGGCGATCCGGTCAGGGCGCAGCTTTTCGAGGTCCGCTTGCGCACCGCTGTCGGCCAGCAACAGGATCAGCACGCCGACGGTTTCGTTATGGCGATTGTGCAGGCGAATGCCGATCAGGTGCACGCTGGGGCACTGCAGCGCCAGCATTACACTTTGCAGATCGCCTGCCTGCTCGAATCCCAGAGTCGTCACCAGAGCGTTCTGGCTCGCCAGTGGGTGCAGCCAGGCAGGGGCCTGCGTGTCGTCAGGATCATGACTCTTGACGTTGAATGCCGAAAGGTCGCGTGATTCACCCTCGATGAACAAGCCATGGGGCTGGAGGCGGTTGCCTTCATTTTCCCGCAGGTATATCAGTCCCGCCTGGGCCTGGCCTATCTTCACGGTTTCCGCCAGGACTCGAAGCAGCAGCGGCTCGAAGCGGGTTTCCGCCGATAGGCTGTCGGTGATTTCAAAGAAGCTGGCCAGGGTCGCTTTCATGCGCGCCATGGAGACGCTGAGTTGGTCGACTTCCAACACCGGCGAGCGGCGTGCAACCGGGTAGTTGAAATCAAAACTGCGAATCGCGTCGGCTTCCTGCACCAGTGCCCGTAATGGCTTGACCAGGATACGGGAGGTCAGCCAGCCCAGTGGCACACACAGTAACAAGATGGCCAGGGTCAGTAGGGCGCCCTGCCAGCGCATTCGATAGGCATCGACCAGCAACTCCTCTTCGGGAACCATCACTGCCAGGTTCAGTCCCCGCGGGCCACCTTCCTGGATGCTGCTGCGAGCAAAGATCCATTGGCGGTTGCCGACCTCCAGGCGATTGCCACTGGCCGGGTGCATAAACAGGGCTGCCAGGGCCGGGCTCAAGTCCTTGACCTTGGCCAGGTGGGCCTTTTGATCATCGATGATCAGCTTGCTACTGTCGGGGTAGGCGACGGCATTGCCGTCGCCATCGAACAGCACGACTTCGGTGCCGGGTGTTACCTGGTGCTTGGCCAGGGTGGCGGACAGCTGGGCCAGGGTCAGGTCGGCGCCCACCACGGCATTGGGGCCGCTGTGGCGGGCGAGCGTCGTGCCGATGTTGTGGGTCGAAAAGAAGATGTAGGGTTCAGTGGTGATCTGTTCTTCGCTGCTGTTGGCCCGGTCGAACCAGGCCCGGGTGCGAGGGTCATAGGCCTCCTGCGGATTATCCAGGCGCCCGATCTGGTTCAGTGTCGCGTCATAGAACAGTGATTGTGAGCGGGTTTGCCCGGTGAGGATGTCACGATCGATGCTCCAGACCTGAAAGGCGGCTGCATCAGGCGCCTGCAGGGTTTTTTTCAGGGCATCGCTGCGTAATGGGCGGACCATGAAAAAATCGCCATCGGCATAACCGACGTACAGCGATGCCAGCTCGTTATTGTCCCTGAGGGATTGGCTGAAGGGTTTGAGCAGGGGCAGCCGGTGCGCCAGATCCGTTCCCTGTATCGCGTCGCTTTCTGCCAACAGGCTGAGCAATCGTCGAATGGGCTGGTAGGTGGTTTGCAGGTCCCTGCGCACGTCCTGGTCTATGCGTTCGAACAGCTTCTCACTGCTGGAGAGGATGATCTCGGTGGTTTGTCGATAATTGAAAATACCCAGCACAACGCCCGTGAACAGCAGCAACAGGGTGAACATCACGCTGATATGCACGTGCAGCGGCAATCGGCGTTTGTCCGGGCGCGGTGGGCTGGGCATTGCAGGCTCTCCATAGTCGATACGCACGGCTCAGCCAACAAGCATAGTTAATGGCACAACGGTCTGCTGTGAATCCTTGAGGCTGTCCGAGCGCCAGGGCCAGCAGGGTTCAAACTGTGGCCCGGGAGATGTCAGGTCGAAGATTGAGCAATCTCTCGTTGCAGTGCCTGCTCCAGTTCCAGCATGGCCTGCTGTATCGCCTCGGTGCAGGTCGCCAGCCTGGCCTCGGTGAACGCTTCGTGGCACATCCGCTCAAGTGCCTCACAGCTGTCCATCAGTCTGGTGGCCTGGACGATGCGGGCCGCGCCTTTGATTTTGTGGGCGATATCGATGAATCCCTCGCGCCCGCTGGCCGGCGACAAGTCGAGCAGTTCTTGGCGATCGAGGCGGTTGCTGTTGAGCAACTCGGTGAGCAGGCGCTGCACCAGTACGGGGTCGCCACCGGTCAGTGCTTGCAGGCTCTGCAGGCTGAAGGCCGGTTCCTCGGTGAGAGGACGCAGGGTCTCCAGGCATTGGCTGAGTGTCGCCAGGCTGATGGGCTTGAACAGGCAATCGTTCATTCCCGCCTGGCGACATCGAGGTTTTTCCTCTGGCTGGGCGTTGGCAGTAAAGCCGAGCACCGTACACGGTGGGCGTTGTTCATCGTGTTCGATCCTGCGGATGGCCCGCGCCAGTTCGTAGCCATTCATCACCGGCATGTTGCAGTCGGCGATCACCAGGTCGAAATGACCCTCTTGCCAGGCCGCCAATCCTTGCGCACCGTCGTTCGCCGTGACCCAACGATGCCCCAGGAACCCCAGTTGCTGGCTCATCAGCAGCCGATTTGCCGGATGATCGTCGACCACCAGCACGTTTAAGCAGGTCTGGCCAGGTGCGACCAGCGCCGGCAGTGGCTCCTGCACAGTGGCGTCTGGCAGCGGCGTCATGGGCAGGTCAACCCGGATCTCGGTGCCGACTCCCGGTTGGCTGCTCAGTTGCAGGTCGCCGCCCATCATTTCGCACAGGCTGCGGCAGATCACCAGACCCAGGCCGGCTCCGCTCCTGGCCATTTGGCTGGTGTTCTGCGCCTGGGCGAAGGGTTCGAACAACAGGCGCTGGTCGTCCGCACTGATGCCGACCCCCGTATCGATGATGTGCATGACCATCTGCTGCTGGTCGGCGCCCTCGACCGTCAACAACCGGACCTTGATGCTGACTTTTCCCTGCTCAGTAAACTTGATGGCATTGCTGATCAGGTTGGACAGAATCTGTTTCAGGCGCAGAGGGTCGGTCAGCACATCCGGCTGCGCCGCCGCGTCGGGAAAGTCGAGGCTCAGCGTCAGTTTCTTCTGCCGCGCGAGTCCGTCAAAGACCCGTATCACCGCTTCCAGGGTGACGCCGAGATTGACCCGTTCGGGCGCCAGGCTCAGGCGGCCGGATTCGATTCGGGCAATGTCGAGAATGTCACCGATGAGCTCCAGCAGGTCCTTGGCCGAGTTATAGGCCACTTCAATGGCGGGACGATCCTGCAGGCTATGTTCATCGCGTTCGAGGGTCAGTTCGAGCATACCGATCACGGCGTTCATCGGCGTACGGATTTCATGGCTCATGGTGGCCAGGAAGGTGCTCTTGGCGCGGTTTGCTTCATCGGCGCGCTCTTTGGCGGACCTGAGATCATCAAACAGCTGGCGTCTGTCGCTGATGTCGATCCAGCCGCCGATAATTCCCTGGACCTCTCCCGTGGAATCCCGATAGGGCAGGATCCAGTGATAGATCGTCAGTTTTGTGCTGCCGATGTGCAGGGTGCGATCGAGCAGCATCGGCACGCCCTCGGCCATCACTCGCTGATAGTCCGCCTGGTATTCCCCGGCTTCAAAGGCGTTGCTCATGGAGCCTTGCATGACGGTTTTGCCGATCACCTCCTCGCGTTTGGCGCAGAAGGTTTCCAGATAGCTGTCATTGCAACTTTTCAGCACCCCCTGGCGGTCGCGCACGTAGATGGGGTGGGGCGTGCCATTGACCAGCGTGTGCATGAACTCGAGCTGGTCATTGAGGGCGCGCTCAACCTTTTGCCGCTGTTTGATCTGGCGACGCATGTGGGCGTTCCAGGCCAGGAGCATGAGCAGTACCAGGCTGCTGCCGACCACCAGTTGGTATAGCTGGCGCTGGTAGTTGCGCCAGGTGCCACTGGCCGGACCCATGTAGCCACGCCAGCGGCTGTTGATGATCCCCAGTTCGTCCGGGGCGATACTCAGCAGGGCCTTGTCGAGGATAGTACTCAACTCAATCGCACCACGGGCGGTGGCCAGGGAAACTGCGGCTTGCTGTGTGCCGACCGTTGCGCTGATCTGTAGTTGGTCCTCGAACAACTGCGCGGCGATGAAGTAGTTGGCGATGATCAGGGATTCAACCGCGCCCTGGACCTGGCCCTTGGCAAGCAACTCCACGGCGCTGAAGGCGTCCTGCGTTTGCACCAGGTGGATACCCGGGTGTTCGCGTTGCAGGTAATCACGCAATGGATTGTTTTCGGTGATTGCCAGGCTCTTGCCACGCAGTTGCTCGAGATCCGTCGGGCTGCCGGGGCTCTTGCTGCTCAGCAGTACATAGGAGCTTTCCAGGTAGGGGCGGGTGAAGCTCAGGCGTGTCTCGCGCTCGACACTGGGGGCAATGGCGGCAATCAGGTCGACGCGGTCCTCCTCAATCAGGTTGAGCATGGCGCGTTCGCTTGGGCTGCGATGAAGCTCGAAACGCAATCCCGTCCGCAACCTGATGAGCTCCAGCAGGTCGGCGGTGATCCCCCGCAGGTTGCCATCGGAATCAAAGAAGGTCAGCGGCGCAAAACCATCGTTGACGGCCACTCGCACCACTGGATGTTGCGCCAGCCAGCGTTCTTCACGATTGCTCAACTGCAGTTTGCGGTCAGTCAGCAGGATGTCACTGCCGGCGCTCCAGCGTTTGGCGATGTCTTCTCGCTCACGGGCCGGCACCCTTGCCAGGACCGTGTTGATGAGGTTCAACAACTCCTGGTTGTCCTGCTTGACGGCAAAGCTGAAACCATAGGCCTCGTGTTTACCGAAGTTGGCCATCCTGACGTTTTTCAGATAGCCCTTGTTGATCGTGAAGTGAGTGGAAATTGTATCGCCAAGAAATACGTCAGCCTGATCGAAGGCCACGGCATTGATCGCATTCTGAAAGGACGGGTAGGGTGTAATGATGGCGTTGGGGTACAGGGCCGTTACCTCTTCCAGAGGCAGGTAGTGGTAGACCATGCTCAAGCGCATGCCGGCCAGGCCCTCGGTCAGCGAGCGGGTTTCGGTCTCCCGGGTGACCAGGACCGGTTGGTCTATGGCGTAGGGGATCGACAGCGCGATGTTCGATTTCCTGGCTTCATAGCCGTTGGCCGTGCCCAGCAGGTCTACATCGCCGTTTTCCAGTGCCTGGATGGCGGCTTCTCGGGAAGGGTAGCGCCGGATCTGGATAGGCAGGCCCAGGGTGCTGCCGATGATACCCGCGTAATCTGCGGTGAATCCTTCATAGTCCTGGCCCCGGATCGTCAGGTCGAATGGTGGATAGTCGGGTGCCGAAGTCCCCAGGACCAGTCCGGGTCGGTCTTGTACCCACTGGCGCTGTGATAGATCCAACTCAACGTCCATGGGTTTGGTCGTCGAGCGACTGAGCAGCGAGTAATTACCGATTTCTGGGTCTGCCATGCAGGCAGAGGCACTCAGGCAAAGTCCGACACTTAAATACAACAAATAGTCCTTTAAAGAACTGGGCATCCTGTCTCTCACACTAAAGCGTTGCGTTTTGCCATTTCGATGAGTTCCACCAGAGATTGTGCCTTGAGCTTTTGCATGAGCCTTTTTTTGTAGGTGCTGACAGTCTTGTTGCTGAGAAACATCCCTTTGGCAATTTCCTTGTTGCTGCGACCTTGGGCAAACAATTGCAGGACCATCAGTTCGCGGTCATTGACGGAACGGAACAAGTCGAGTTCGGCGTTCAGTTCATCATTGCTGCGCGAGGGGCTCAATGCCTGGCTGGGGAAGTAGTGATAGCCGGAAAAAACGGCGTTGATGGCGCTTACCAACTCACTCAGGTCTTCCTGTTTGCAGACGTACCCGCATGCACCGGATTGCATGCAGCGAATGGCGAAAAGTTCCGGGCTCTGTGCGGTCAGTACCAGGGTTTTCAGGGGCGTATTCATGCTGTTGAAGCGCGAAAGAACTTCCAGGCCATCCAGTTTTGGGATGCTGATATCGAGAATAATCAGATCAGGCATGCATTCGCGAACCATTTGCATGGCATCGACGCCGTTATCCGATTCCCCGACGACTTTGTAACCTTCATGTTCCAGCAACATACGAACGGCGAGACGAATGACGGGGTGATCGTCGACAATAAAAACGGTGTTCATAATCAAGTCCCATACGTGCGCAAATAAAGCGAGCACCTTAGCTCAGATAGCAGTAGCGACGTATGAACCGAGGGGGGCAGGAGTGCAATATAGGACGAGTCCTACATAAGAGAAGGCTAGGGATTACGCAGTAGGAAGGAATATCAGGAGGAAGTCTGCTGTCGAAAGCCTATGTTTAAACTTGTAAGTTGTAACGGGAAGGACGCTTGTAATTGGGTGGGAGACTCTGGGGGGCAGTAGTGACGATGCTCAGCGATTACGCTGCTCTGACATCAGCAGGTTTATAAGCTCGGTTTTTTTCAGCGGCTTTGCCAGATAACCGAGTAAGGGTAGTCGATGTTCATCAGCGGCTTTTTTCAAAGTGTTTAATTCGAGGCTGTCAAGGCTGCTCAGGAGAATGGCTTGTTGTATTAGTCCCTGCAGGCTCGCAATGCCAATCAGTTCCAGGCCGGGAAGATCTGGAAGGCATTGGTCGCAGAGTAGCAGTTCAAAAGGTTGATGTGCCAGATTCATCTTTTGTAGTGCATTGTCGGCAGTGTCGGCGGTAGTGACTTGGGTGAAGCCGTAACTGTTAAGCAAGCAAAGTGTTGCCCTGAGTTGAAAGGGGTGGTCTTCAACCAGCAGGATGCGTAAGTTGTAAGTTAACATTTGGCTTTCCTGGAAGAGAGATTGGCCTTGGGAGTGTCGGCGTTAGCTTTAATAGGAGATGGATTATCTTTTTTCTGTTGCTGGATATCTACCGCTGTATTGATTTTTGATCATAGTGTTCAGCATAGAAGCGAAGTTGTATGTGTACCGATACTCTCGTCGTCATTCAATTCGACGCTAACTGTAGGATGATTCCTGGGAGGCGCCGAGGACTGTAAGCACCCGTCGCGGCCCAAAGAGGTGGCGCGACGGGTGCATGGGTCACGGTCGGCTGGAGCGTCCGGTCATCTCCATGGCCATTTCGCTGGCATAGCTGTCGGTCATGCCGGCTATAAAGTCGATCATGCGTAGAAACGAGGCATGTAGCGGACCGTGTGGATCGGGTGCGTTATTACCTAGCAGATCGAGAATGCGACGGTTCTTGAATGAGGCCGTACCGCCGCCGTGTTGCTCCAGCGCCGCGCCACAGAAGCCGTTCAAGAGTATTTCCAGCGTGGTGTAGGCGCCGATTTCATGCAGGGTCTTGCGTTTATCCTGGAAGATTTTCTTGCGGGCCATGTCCTTGGCATTCAATACGCAACGTTTGGCCGGGCCATGCATGTGCTCTACCAGGTCACCTTGCAGCGTGCCCGCCAGCAGGGCGTCCTGTTGCTCGACGAAGGCCCGCGCCGCGGCGTTGGTCAGGTGTTCAATGGCCTTGCCGCGCAAAATCGCCAGCTTGCGCCGGCGTGAGTCAGAGGGGCCAAGCTGGCGGTAGGTTTCCGGCAGGTCATCGCCCACCAGTCCGAGCAACAGCGATTCGACCTCGGCATATTCCAGCAGCTCCATTTCCAGGCCGTCCTCCAGGTCGATCAAGGCGTAGCAGATGTCATCCGCAGCCTCCATCAGGTAGACCAGGGGATGGCGGGCCCAGCGTTGTTCCTCCAGTTGCGGCAGGCCGAGCTTCTGGGCGATCTGTTCGAGCAGGGGCAGTTCGCTCTGATAGCAGCCGAACTTGTGTTTCTTGTAGCCCAGTGAGTCGGCGTGTCGTGCGGTCCAGGGGTACTTGAGGTAGGTGCCAAGGGTGGCGTAGGTCAGTCGGGTGCCGCCATCGAACTGGTGATACTCCAGTTGAGTCAGCACTCGGAAGCCTTGCGCATTGCCCTCGAAGTTGAGGAAGTCGTTACGTTCCACTTCACTCATTGCATCCAGCCAGCCTTTGTTCGCGGCTTGCTGGAACCAGTAGCGAATGGCGTCTTCGCCGGAGTGGCCAAAGGGTGGATTGCCAATGTCATGAGCCAGACAGGCCGATTGCACCACCATCCCCAAGTCACTGGGCTCGCACCAGTCGGGTAGGGCACTGCGAATGGTTTCACCGACGCGCATGCCCAGCGAACGCCCCACGCAGCTGACTTCCAGCGAATGGGTCAGGCGCGTGTGGATGTGATCGTTGCTGTGAACCGGGTGGACCTGGGTCTTGCGGCCCAGGCGACGGAAGGCCCCGGAGAAAATCACCCGGTCATGATCTTTGTGGAAAGGGCTGCGGCCAAGTTCTTCCGGACTGTGCACAGGTTTGCCGAGGCGTTCACGGTTAAGCAGGGTCTGCCAATCCAAGGCTGATCTCTCCGTCAGGGAACTGATGCGCTAGCTTCCCGGTTCAAGCGCCAGGCTGCAAGCCCGACCGAAGCTCTCGGGCAAGAGCTTCGGTCGGGCTGACAATGATGTGTCGATCAGTCCTTGCGTGAGCTGCCCTGTAGCACCATACGAATCAGTGGCAGCAGCGTAGTGCCCAATCTGACTAGGCGGGTGGCACTGCGTATGCCGCCGCCCTTGGCGCCCTTGCCCGTCAGAAATCCGAGCAGGGTGACTGCAGCCACGCCCCACAGCGGGGCATGCTTGATGCCCAGGCCGTCTTGGAAGCTCTGGCCCATGCCCCGTACACGCTGCAGCGGCTGCAACAATTGTTGCGACTCGTGACGGATTTCCTGGCGATGCATTTCCATGCGCAGGCGCAGCAGGGCCTTGCGCATTTCCTTGCGGGTACTGTTCTTGGGGATTTCAGGCAGGTTCATGGCAGCAGGCGCTCCCGGTCATTGGCCAGCTCTTCGAGGGTCGCGTGGAATGGCGAGGACTCATCGAAAATTGCCGCTTTCAGGCGCATCCCGCAAAACAGCGCGGCGGCCGCATAGAACACGCACAGGCCAATGATCGCGGTCAGGCGGTAAGTGTCCCAGAGCAGAATCATCACCAGTGCCGAAATGCCCACCAGCAACAGCAGGGCGAACACCAGGGCCAGGCCGGCAAACAGCAACAGGCTGACTGTTCGGGCTTTCTGTTCCTGCAATTCGATGCCGAACAGCTCTACGTGGCTGTGCAGCAATCCCAGAAAAGCGGCGCCCAGGCGTCGCGGCGAGGAGCCAGTACCAGTCTCGGACGAGCCGGATTCACCGATAGCCATATCAGCGCCGTGTCGCCAGCAGGCCGATCAGGAAGCCGACACCGGCGGCGATCCCTACGGACTGCCAAGGGTTGGCCTGGACGTAGTCTTCGGTGGCCGTCACGGCGGCCTTGCCGCGTTCGGTCAGGGAGTCCTGGGTCAATTGCAGGGTTTCACGGGCACGCAACAGGCTCTGATGAATCTGGTCACGCAATTCGTCGGCTTGATCGCCAGCCAGGGTCGCGGTGTGCTCGAGCAAACGTTCGGTGTCGCTGACCAGAGTCTGAAAATCATCCATCAGGATTTCTTGAGCAGTCTTTGCTGTTTTGCTGGCCATGGTGATCTCCATAAGTGGCGTGTCAAAGGTTCGAGTATGGGCCTTGCACTAAGGTTCAGTGCAAATGACTGGTACAGCTTTTGCTATGTCCTGGTGCGCCGGGCGCTTCGATTGTCCTGAAACGGGCATGCCTGGCGAAAACCTTAACTCAAATAATAGAAACTCGCGGCAACATCGAAGCAATGATTGATCGCGTTGAAGTCTTTGCGCCAAAACGGTTCACCGTCAAACCGGGTTGAGACCAGGGAAAGTATCAACTTGGTGCGCGCACAGGCTCGACGAACTGCTTTGGTGCTATTTGCGGTTTGAAGGTCTGCCAATCCCATGGAAAATGTGCAAAGTGCAGTGGCCACCCTGGTCCATAGCTCCAATACCCTGTTCATCCTGATTGGCGCGGTGATGGTCCTGGCCATGCATGCCGGTTTTGCCTTTCTTGAAGTGGGTACGGTTCGCCAAAAGAATCAGGTCAATGCCCTGTCGAAGATCCTCAGCGACTTTGCGGTCTCGACACTGGCCTACTTCTTTATAGGCTACTGGATTTCCTACGGGGTCAATTTCCTGCAACCGGCCGCCGTGCTCAGCGCCGATCACGGGTATGGCCTGGTGAAGTTTTTCTTCCTGCTGACCTTTGCCGCCGCCATTCCAGCGATTATTTCGGGAGGGATCGCCGAGCGGGCGCGCTTCGTTCCGCAACTGTGCGCGACGGCGTTGATCGTGGCGTTTATCTACCCATTTTTCGAAGGCATGGTCTGGAACGGCAATCTTGGCCTGCAGGCCTGGTTGCTGGAACAGTTTGGCGCCAGCTTCCATGACTTCGCGGGCTCCGTGGTGGTGCATGCCATGGGGGGCTGGCTGGCCCTGGCGGCAGTGCTGCTGCTTGGGCCACGTAACGGGCGATACCGCGAGGGGCGACTGGTGGCGTTTGCGCCGTCGAGCATTCCGTTCCTGGCCCTTGGCTCGTGGATACTGATCGTTGGCTGGTTCGGCTTTAACGTCATGAGTGCACAAACGCTGCAAGGGGTCAGTGGCCTGGTAGCGGTCAACTCGTTGATGGCGATGGTCGGCGGCACCATGGCGGCCCTGATTGTCGGTCGTAACGATCCCGGCTTCCTGCACAACGGACCGTTGGCCGGTCTGGTGGCCATCTGTGCCGGCTCCGACCTGATGCACCCGGTGGGTGCGTTGGTCACGGGGGTCATTGCCGGCGCCCTGTTTGTCTGGTGTTTTATCGCAGCGCAAAACCAATGGAAGATCGACGACGTACTCGGTGTCTGGCCACTGCATGGCCTATGCGGGGCCTGGGGCGGCATCGCCTGTGGGATTTTCGGCCAGACAGCATTGGGCGGCCTGGGTGGCGTCAGCCTGATCAGTCAATTGATCGGCACTGCGTTGGGCATTGTCATCGCGTTACTCGGCGGACTGTTGGTATACGGCGTGATCAAGCGCCTGCACGGACTGCGCCTGAGCCAGGAAGAGGAGTACTACGGCGCTGACCTGTCGATCCACAAGATCGGCGCGGTCAGTCAGGACTGATGGTGGCCGCCCCGTGCTCGACGGTTTTTGGTGGCCAGCCTAGAATGAACACCCATTCTTTCGTGGTCCGTCTGTCATGCCCCCTGAATGCCAGTTGTTCGGCACCCTTGGCTGCCACCTGTGTGAACTCGCCGAAGCGGAACTGATGCCGCTGGTCGAGCACGGCCTGTTAGTAGAGCTGGTGGACATCGCCGATAGCCAGCAACTGTTCGACGCCTATGGCCTGCGGATCCCGGTGCTGCGCCGGGTCGATACCGGCGCGGAACTGGGCTGGCCCTTCGACGCCGAACAAGTCGTCGCCTTCCTGCGCTGATACCTGGAGCCAGTTCAGCACCATGCACTCCGTTTGTCGTGTCCCACGCGACATGCATTGGCACCCATCCGGATATTCGGTTACTGTATGTGCATACAGTTATCCGGGAGGCCGCCATGTCCCTCACCTTGCTCGCCAGTACCCAGCGCCTGCACTTGCCCGATGCCGATGAGCTGAGCCTCAGCGCCGTGCATTGTGCCGCCGAAGTTCGAGGCCAGAACTTCTCCCTCGACCGAATTGTCGGCCTGGGCGCGCCCCAGGTACGTGCGGTGCTGGTGGAAGACGACAGCTTGCTTGGCTTTGGTATTTATCCAGGTGATCGCCTGATCGTCGATCGTTCGATCAGACCGGTTCAGGATCAGTACGTGGTGGCTCACCTCGATGGCGACAACGAATACTGCGTGCGCTTGCTGGCAGCCGACCCCAAGGGCGGGCTGCTGCTCAAGGCTGCCCGGCCCTCGGTGGCCTCGGTTGCCTTCGACGATCTCGACCCGGCCCCGATCTGGGGCGTGGTGCTCTGGGTGGTCAGCTATGTGGGACGTGGCTGAGGGCGGTCCAGCAGGCATTTGCATAAAGCGTCAGGCATCAGCGGGCGCATACGAAACAGGAGTGATACAGCATGGTCAATGTCGAACAGTTGAAATCCAGCGTGAACCGGATGTCGGCCGACGTGGTGCGTGAGGCGGTTCTGGAGTTGCGGCTCGATGGCCTGGTGACGGAAGGGAAGACCCCATTCAACAAATTGCACTTCAATACCTGCTTTGCGGAAATCGAAGCCTTGTTCCAGCGCGCCGGGTATCACCGGCAACTGGATGTGGTGGGTTATCAGGGTTTGCTCTACGCGCTTTATGATCCCGGGCGCTGGGAAGCGGTGGAGGTATTGCGCTGGTTGAAAGAGTTCACCGAGGCTGCGGCCTTGCGCGAATCAATGGCCACCTGTGGGGCCTGAACCACGGCGGCACGGAATCTTCCCTAGGTGGGCTTCAGCTGTTGCTGGATAATGCTCGTCTGCATTAACCGCAAGAGCCTGTGTATGTCCACTTCATCATTTTCCGCCGCCCAGAGCCAGGCCAGCACGCTGTACCTGCCACCGGGTTCCTGGGTCACCGTGCTTGACTGCCTGTGCGAACACTTCAGTGCCATTGGGCGCGAACAGTGGTTGGACCGGATCGCCCGTGGTCGCGTCCTCGATGCCCAGGGCCAGGCGATTACCCTGGATCTGGCCTACAAGGAAGGCTTGCGGATCCATTACTTTCGCGAAGTGCCGGACGAAAAGGTCATCCCGGTTCTGGAAACGATCCTGTATGCCGACGAGCACCTGATCGTGGCGGACAAACCGCATTTTCTACCAGTGACGCCAGCGGGTGAATATGTCGAGCAGACCCTGCTGCGCCGCTTGATTCGCCGCCTGGACAATCCCCATCTGGTGCCGTTGCATCGCATCGATCGGCACACCGCCGGGCTGGTGCTGTTTTCCGCCAATCCGCAAAGCCGTTCGGCGTATCAGTCGTTGTTTCCAACCCGCAAGATCGACAAATACTACGAAGCCATTGCCCAGGCGTTGCCCCAACTGGCATTTCCCTTGGTCCACAAAAGCCGGCTGGTGGATGGCGAACCCTTCTTTCGCATGCAGGAAGGCCCAGGGGTGAGTAACACCGAAACGGCGGTGCAGGTCCTGGAAAAGAATGGCGACCTCTGGCGGTACGGCTTGTCCCCGGTGACCGGGAAGAAGCACCAGTTACGGGTGCACATGACTGCGCTGGGGGCGAGCATTTGCAATGACCCGTTCTATCCGCAGGTACTGAAGGATGTCGAGGACGACTACGCCAATCCGCTGAAGCTGTTGGCCAGGGGGTTGCGCTTCAGCGATCCGCTGAGCGGTGTAGAGCGGGTTTTCGAAAGCCGGATCAGACTGGCCTGGTGAGTCTTCGCCATAGGTATTGCACAACAGGTTTTTCCGTCTCCCAGATACGACAACGCCCGCGCAGGGCGGGCATTGTCGTGCAGCCGTAGAGGCCGAGGGTTACAGCTCTTTAACGGTGCGAACCTGATCCTTGTTGATGCGGGTCTGCTTGCCGTCCAGTTGTTCGAACTCGTAGAAGCCCGACTCGGAATCGAATCTAGGGCTATCGACAGACTGGATTTCGCGACCGTCATTCAAGGTGATGACTGCAGGCGAGGAGCAACCAGCAAGGGTGGCCAGGCCCAGAGCAAGCATGAAAGTGGCGAGGGTCCGTTGAGTCATGAGATGTCTCCGCAAATGAATTCTTTTAAATACTGGACTTGAGACGTGTGACACGCCGGCAAGTTCCTTGGCGCCGTCATTCTGACACGCTGGCGTGCAGGCTTAACAGCTCGGGCGTATTGAGGTTGGCCAGGCGCTGATCATGGTCCGGGCACTGCAAGGCCAAAGCACCCAGATTACGCATGATACGCCCAGGACTGCGCTCACCGGTATTCCAGGCGCTTTCAAACGCCTGCGCAAGCGCTACCGGGATCACGCATAACAACGGTTGCCAATGTTCACCCTGGCGCAGCATCAAGGGGGTGGCCGGGTGCTGGCTGGCGGCTGCACGCATGTCGTGCACAAGCTGGGCATCAATGCGCGGCACATCGCACGGCAGCACCAGCAGATGGGCGTGCCGTGCCGCCGCCAGGCCCGCGCGAATGCCGGCCAACGGTCCAGGGAAGTCGGCAATCTCGTCGTGCACCAGTTGGTCGGCGTAGGCCGCGTACCGGTGCCGATTACGGTTGCAGGAGATGATCAGGTCATCGGTCAAGCTGCGCGTCAGCCGGTGCAGATGGCTGATCAAAGGTTCGCCCTGCCACTCGAGTAAGCCCTTGTCCTGGCCGCCCATGCGCTGGCCGCGTCCGCCTGCCAGGAGCAGGATCGAGCAGGGTGGTAGCTGAACATTCAAGGGCATGGCGCTACTCCATCGGGGCGGCAAAAAAACAAGGCGCTGTGATATAACACCGGGCTGTTTCTCCTACAACTGGACGAGCCTATGAAAGCCAAGGCTGATGTACCTTTCGCCCCGCTGAACATCGCGGTGCTGACTGTCAGCGACACTCGCACACTGGACACCGATACCTCGGGACAGGTCTTTGTCGACCGTCTGGGCGCTGCCGGCCATCACCTCGCTGCACGGGTGCTGCTTAAAGATGACTTGTACAAAATACGTGCGCAAGTAGCCACCTGGATTGCCGACGACGTGGTGCAAGTGGTGCTGATTACCGGCGGGACTGGCTTCACCGGACGCGACAGCACCCCGGAAGCCGTCAGTTGCCTGCTGGACAAGCAGGTCGATGGCTTCGGCGAGTTGTTTCGCCAGATATCGGTGGCGGACATCGGCACCTCGACGGTGCAGTCCCGAGCGCTGGCCGGCCTGGCCAATGGCACCCTGGTGTGCTGCCTGCCGGGCTCCACCAATGCGGTACGCACTGGCTGGGATGGAATTCTGGCCGAGCAGTTGGATGTCCGTCACCGGCCGTGCAACTTTGTCGCCCATTTGAAGCAGGCGGCACCTTGTGAATCCCGTGGGTAAGCCTGGCAAGACCGGCAGCTTGATGCCAGTCGAAGTAGCATTGGCGCGCCTGCTGGAGATGGCCGAGGCTGCGCCGATTGTCGAGTTTGAGCACCTGCCGTTGGCGGCCGCTGAAGGCCGGGTGCTGGCCGAGGATCTGCTCTCGAGCCTCGATCTGCCGCCATGGCCCAACAGTGCCATGGATGGCTACGCCTTGCGCGTCGCCGACTGGACAGGCGAACCATTGCTCGTCAGCCAGAAGATCTTTGCCGGGATGGCTCCCGAGCCATTGGCTCCAGGTACCTGTGCGCGGATCTTTACCGGTGCCCCGGTGCCGGCCGGTGCGGACTGCGTTGAGATGCAGGAAAATACCGAGGTCCTGGCCGATCAGCGGGTGCGCTTCAGCGAGCCATTGCACGTCGGGCAGAACATTCGCCCGCAAGGGCAGGAGACCACCGTGGGCGAACGGGTGCTGAACGCCGGTACTCGCCTGGGACCGATTGAACTTGGCCTGGCCGCATCATTGGGCAATGCCGAGCTGCGGGTGGTCCGCAAAGTGCGGGTCGCCGTGCTGTCGACTGGGGATGAGTTGGTGGAGCCGGGGCAGGCACTCGGGCCTGGGCAGATCTACAACAGCAATCGGGTGCTGCTGTGCAGTTGGTTGCAGCGCCTGGGGTGTGAGGTGCTGGATGCGGGCATCTTGCCGGACAACCTGCAGGCCACCCGCGAGCGTCTTGCGCAACTGGGCAGCGTCGACCTGATCCTCTCCACTGGCGGGGTGTCGGTCGGCGAAGCGGATTTCCTCGGCATCGCGCTGCGCGAGGCGGGTGAACTGACGTTATGGAAGCTGGCGATCAAACCCGGCAAACCCCTGACGTTTGGGCACTTTCAAGGTGTGCCGGTGATTGGCTTGCCGGGCAATCCGGCGTCGACCCTGGTGACCTTCGCCTTGCTGGCGCGGCCCTATCTGTTACGACGCCAGGGCGTGACGGAGGTGACCCCGCTGCAGTTCCAGGTCCCGGCAGGGTTTGTCTGGCCCAAGGCCGGTAACCGTCGCGAATACCTGCGTGGACGCCTGGAGCAGGGGCGGGCAGTTGTCTACCGTAACCAGAGCTCCGGAGTGTTACGCAGTGCCGCGTGGGCCGAAGGGCTGGTCGAGGTGCTGGAGGAGCGCACCCTGGTCGAAGGTGATTGGGTGAACTTCATTCCATTGAGTGAAGTGCTTGGCTGATTCGCGCCAGGCCCGTGCTGCAGCCCGGGCCTGGCGCATGCTTAGTTGAGTAGTGTCAGCAGTTGATCGAAGCGGCTGTTGGCAATCCAACTGGCGAGACCGATGATCACGATGAGGATGCCGGTCGAGTAGGCAACCCTGTACCTGATGGCTTGCAACTCGTCCCGGGCCTGGTAAAGGTTCTTGTGCAGTGACTTGAGATGGGCCTCCAGTTCTGCGATACGAGGTTCCATGTCGCTTCCTTCGGCTGGTATGGACGTGCAACGGGTTGCCGAGTCTGGGTCGCCCTTGGGGGTTGTCGGTGCAGGTTTTTTTGTTGTGAATCGGGTCAGGGTCTGGAGGGCGGTGCCATTCATAAGTATTCACTTCCTTGTGTATTACCAATCTGTTCCTGAGGTGCCTGGACACAAGGTGTTCCAATATCAAATCAACGTCAATTAGGCCGATTCGTCACAGGCTGTAAGAAAAAACTCGAAACTTATCGTGGTCCTTGGCTCTTTCAGTCGCGTGTGTGGTCAACATTTGCCAGAGGCCTTTGATCAACCGGGGAGATGACGATGAGTGAGCGCAAGGCGCTGTTGATTTTGCACGGTAAGCAGGCACTCAACGAAGAGGTCCGTTCGGCGGTCGAGGAAAAGCGCGAACAAGGCTGGGAACTGGCGGTGCGCCTGACATGGGAAGCCGGGGACGCCCAGCGTCTGGTGCAAGAGGCACTGGCTGCCGGCTTTACCCGATTGATTGCCGGAGGTGGCGACGGTACCTTGCGCGACATCGCTGAAGCGCTGGCGGCGCAGACTGATCAAGCTAGCCTGGTGCTGCTGCCGTTGGGTACAGCCAATGACTTTGCGCGCGCAGCAGGGGTTTCCCTGGTACCGCGAGAGGCGCTCGCGTTGCTCGACGTGCCGGCGCAACCGATCGACCTGGGGGAAGTGGGCGGTCAGGTATTTCTCAACATGGCGACCGGCGGATTTGGCAGCCAGGTGACGGCGAACACCTCTGAAGACCTGAAGAAGATGCTGGGCGGGGCGGCTTACCTGTTCACCGGACTGTCGCGCTTCAGCGAGTTGCATGCCGCCTACGGCGAGTTGCAAGGTCCCGATTTTCACTGGCATGGGCAGTTACTGGCACTGGGGATCGGCAATGGCCGGCAGGCCGGTGGCGGGCATGAGTTATGTCCGCAGGCGCTGGTCAATGACGGCCTGCTGGATGTCAGCATCCTCCCGGCACCGCAGGATGTCGTGGGCACGCTCAAGGATTTGTTGGCGGACGGTTGGGGCATCGACAACATGTTTGTCCGCGCGCGCCTGCCATGGGTCGAGATCAAGGTCTCGGAGGGGCTCTATATCAATCTTGATGGCGAGCCACTGGAAGGCGAGAGCCTGCGCTTTTCGGTGCGTCCTGGCGCATTGCGCGTGCATCTACCCGCGGACTCGCCTTTGCTCAAGGCGTGAACCGGGTCAGTCGTCGAGGCTGATGATGCGCTCGCGCACGGCAAACAGCACCAGCCCCGCCACCTCGTAGATCTGCAGGCGCTTCATGATCTGCGAGCGGTGGGTTTCCACGGTCTTGATACTCAGCCCCAGGCCGCAGGCAATCTCGCGAGTGGATTTGCCGCGTACGATCAGCCGCAGGATCTCCAGTTGCCGCGCGGTGAGGTTATGGCTATCAACGGTGGGAACCTGAGGGTTGTGGGCCCGTGCCAGCGCCTGGTCGATCACGGTGTGGGCGATGGCAGGGCTCAGGTAGCGTTCGTTGTTGCGCAGGGCTTCAAGGGCGTGCGCGAGCTCCGTGGCCGTGGTGTCCTTGAGCAGGTAGCCATGAGCCCCGGACTCCAGGGCGCGCATGACCAGCGTCGGGTCGGTATGCATCGACAGGATCAGCACCTTGCTCTGCGGATGGACCGCCTTGAGCCTTTGCAGTGCGTGCAATCCGCCGACCTGCTTCATCGAGAGGTCGAGGACAATGATGTCCGGGTTCAAGGTCTCGACCATCTCCAGCACCTGGGCCCCATCGTCGGCCTCACCAATCACCGCATAGCCGGGAATATCCAGGACCAGCGCACGCACGCCAGCCCTGATCAGCGAGTGGTCATCTACCAGTAGCAAATTGCAAGTCAATGGGGAACCTTATGGGTGGCGGCTCGTTCGAGTGTGCGGGGTGCCCAGGGGAAAAGGGCGTCGATCCGTGTTCCCTTGCCCGGGTCACTTCTGACGTCCAGCTTGCCGCCCAACTGCTCGACCCGTTCCGACATGCCCGCCATGCCACGCTGTCCTTCACGGCCAGGAAACGCGGCAGGACAAAAGCCCACGCCATCGTCACTGATCAACAGTGCCAGCCCCTCCGGGGTACGTTGCAAACGGACCAGCAGATTCTCGGCCTGGGCGTGGCGCAGCACATTGGTGATGGCTTCCTGGGTAACGCGAAACGCCGCGACCGCCATTTCTTCTGGAATGCCTGCCAGTTGCTGCTGGCATTCCAGGCTCCAGTGCAGGCTGTTGTTGGCCAGCGTCTTGAGCAGATGGGCGCGTAAACTGGCTTCCAGGCCCAGGCTCGACAGTTGCCGTGGATTGAGCACGGCGCAGATGTCGTGCACCTTGGCCAAGGTGTCTTCCAGGGTTTCGCCGAGCAGGTTGCAGTGGCTGTGCAGTTCTGCTGGCAGGCGGCGCTTGAGCCATTCGTTTTGCAGTTTTGCTGCGGTAAGCAATTGGCCGATGTCGTCGTGCAACTCCCGGCTGAGTCGATGACGCTCGCTTTCCTGGACCTGCAGCAAGCGGTCCGCCAGCTCGTGGGGCTGAAACTTGATGGCGCTGCGCAAGCGCAGGTATTGGCGCAATACGCCGATTGCCGCCGCCAGGCTCAACACCAGCAAGGCCAATGGCACCGGGCTGGACAGGGAATAGGCCAGCAGGCAACCGATGGCAGTGCAAAGGCAAAGCAGCAGGGTCAGGCGTTGTGCTGCCTGTCGGGAGGGGCGCCAGTTCATGACTGATTTGAGGCTGGCGTGCATGGCGCAGGGAACCCATGAATGTTCGCTGTGGGCTGGCCGGTCAGGGTGATTGACTGGAGCGGGCGGCTGCAAAGCAGAGCAGTCTGAGGGGCAAGGTAGAGCCTTGCACTTCCCGCCGCCAAGGGCCGGGATTCAGAGTGTCATTTCTGTAGCGTCAATTAATTGGTGCGCATGTTACCACCTAAGGTGCGGTTGGTCGCGCTTGCGCACATCGCCCCGGCACGGTCTTGATGACGAGCTTTACGCCCGCCTGGTGGCCATGTTTGCGCAGGCCAGGCCGCTGGTCGGCCCGGCGAACGGAAAGGCCGCACAGTCGATTTGCGCCACGAATGCCTCAAGCAAAAACGCCTGCTCGGTGTTGTCGAGGCGCAGATCACCGGTATGTCGATCGACCAGTTCCAGTTGCCAGGCGATCAGCGTCAAACACTCCTTTAAAGCACCAAGGGCCTGGTCATGCAGATCGACTTGCCCTCGTACCTGGCTGAGTACGACGTGAAGGGAGCGGGCAAATGTACAGATGGCGCCCAGGGCCAGGACGTCCGCGCGATTGGCCAGGGTCAGCAGAGTGCCAAGCAGGCAGTGGATGGCGTCCGGGTCGTTTTTGATCAATTGCAGGTGCGCCAGGCACTCCTCCGATTTTGCCAGCAGCATTTCGGCTTCAATCAGGAATTCAGGCAGTCGAGGGTTCCAGTTATTCCGTTCGATCAACATGCTTTTCTCCACGACTTCAAGTCAGGTAGGGCAATCGGGCGTCTGGTGAACGGGGCTAAGTTACTGTCTGCAATTGCACAAAGTCTGTAGGACGGTTCCGGTTTTTCCGGCAGGTCCCTACCAGTTACCCATAGGGCTACGGCGTTGGTGGCAGGGGTAGCACAACGAACGACGGCGGCACGGCGTCGTGAGGCTCTCGCTGAATGTTTTGAAGGGGGGTAAAGAGGGCCTGGCGGTGGCTCCGCGATCAACAACAAAAGCCTGACTCCATTCATGCAATGAGAATGGCGTCACATTAATGGCTATTGGATATCACGAATATCAGGCGAGTCCCGATTGCATCTAGGGGTTTCCCTGATGCGCTACACGCAAGGCTGATGGGGGCTGTTCGTGGAGCACGTTACCCGGGGGAGATTCATTCAGTAGAGCATGATGCCAATATGACATCAATTTTTTTACGCGGCCCGTCTCTCCAGGGTCAAGAAGTGCAGGCCGCCGCCGATACCTTGCCTGAGTGAATTCATCGGTAAACCCAGGAGTCATAATGGCCGGCATTCTCGACACGGTAGATCAACGCACCCAACTGGTGGGTGAGAACCGCCTGGAAATCCTTATGTTCCGCCTGGCCGGTCGGCAGTTGTTCGCGATCAACGTCTTCAAGGTGCAAGAAGTCCTGCAATTGCCCAAGCTGACGCTGATGCCCCATCGTCATCCATTTGTCTGTGGTGTGGTCAATCTGCGTGGCCAGACCCTGCCGGTGATCGACTTGTCCCAGGCCATTGGCATGCGCCCGCTGGTGCCGGGCCCCAACAGCACGATTATCGTCACCGAGTACAACCGTTCGGTTCAGGCGTTCCTGGTCGGCGGTGTGGACCGCATCGTCAACATGAACTGGGAAGCCATTCTGCCTCCGCCGACTAGCGCAGGTCGCCAGCATTACCTGACCGCCATCAGCAAAGTCGATGAACAGTTGGTGGAAATCATCGACGTCGAAAAAGTCCTCGCCGAGATCGTGCCCTACAGCACCAAGGTCTCGCGCGAGAAACTCGAGGACCCAGTACTCGAGCGTGCCCGCCATCGTGAAGTGTTGCTGGTGGACGACTCCAACGTGGCGCTGGCGCAGATGCGCGATACCCTCAGCCAGTTGGGGGTGAAAATGCACATTGCCAGCGACGGCCTGAAAGCCTTGAAATTGCTCAAGAGCTGGGCAGACAGTGGGGTGGAGATGACCGAGAAGCTGCTGATGGTCTTCACCGACGCGGAAATGCCGGAAATGGACGGCTACCGCCTGACTACCGAGATCCGCAACGATCCGCGTTTGCGGGGGCTGTACGTGGTGCTGCACACCTCGCTATCCGGCAGTTTCAACGAATCGATGGTGAAGAAGGTCGGTTGCGACAACTTCCTTTCCAAGTTCCAGCCCGACAAACTGGTCGATGTGGTGCGCCAGCGGTTGATGCTCGATGAAGTCCCAGCCTGATGAGTGGTAAGGGCGGGCGAGGCGGCCTGCCGACCTGCTAGCGATGGGGCCAGTCCATTCAACATCGATGGTGCCTGACACACCGTTATCGCGGGCAAGCCGCAAGCGGGCGCCAGCTCCCACAGGTTGAGTGGGTGTACCCAGAATCTGCGAACACCCAGAACCACTGTGGGAGCGGGCTTGCCCGCGATGGGGCCGGTCCATTCAACATCGATGGCCCCCGACACACCGCTATCGCGGCAAGCCTTGCTCCCACAGGTTTGCTGGCGGTACACAATACTTGCGGGTAGGCAGATTTACTGTGGGCCGGGCGGCGCTCCGTCTACTCGCGTTGCCAGCCCCACAAAATCCGCACCTGCAAGGCGTTGGAGCCCCCCCGGCCTTTGATTCGGCGATCAAGCTCGTATAGGGTGGCGTTTTTGCCCATCAGGGAGCTGGCCATGTTGCGTCTGAGCGCGCTGTACCGTTATCCACTCAAGTCCGCCAAGGGTGAAGTCCTGCAACAGGCGCACCTGGACACGCTGGGGCTGGTCGGTGACCGTCGCTGGATGCTGGTGGACGAGGCCAGTGGGCGGTTTCTGACGCAGCGGGCGGTTGCGGCGATGAGTCAATTGTCGGCCCTGTGGAATGCCACGGGTGGCCTGACACTGGCGGCGCCTGGGCATTCGCCGATTGAGGTGGCCTTGCCGGTGGACGACGCCGAACTGCGTGGCGTGACCATCTGGCGCGACACCTTGCGGGTGCCTGATGCCGGTGACGCCGCGGCTGCCTGGGTCAGCGCGTTTATCGGAAAGCCCACGCGCCTGGTGCAAGTGCCCGAGGCGTTGGCCCGGACCACCCAGGCAGGCTATGGCAAGGATGACGATAAAGTCGCCTTCGCCGATGGTTTCCCCCTGCTGTTGATTGGCCAGGCTTCGCTCGATGACCTGGTGCAACGGGTCGGTCGGCCGCTGGAGATGCTCAGGTTCCGGCCCAACCTGGTGATCGAAGGCAGCCAAGCGTTTGCCGAGGACGGTTGGAAGCGGATTCGTATTGGCGATGTCGAGTTCCGTGTGGTCAAGCCGTGCTCGCGCTGCATCCTGACCACCATCGACCCGCAGACCGGTGAGCGCAGCGCTGACCGCGAGCCGTTGGCAACCTTGCAGCAGTATCGCGCGCAAGCCGATGGTGCGATGTTTGGGCAGAATCTGGTCAACGACGCCAATGGGCGGCTGGAAGTTGGCATGCCGGTGACGATTCTCGAGTAATCCCGTGGGTGCAAAACGAAAAATGCCCGTGTCGCAGGACACGGGCATTTTTGTTGTAGCGCAATAACGCTTAGCCGCGGTATTCGCACAGGTAGGCGCTGTCGACCGCCACTTTGAGTTGGAACTTGCTGTTGGCCGGAACATTGAACTGGCTGCCGGCGGCGAAGGTTTGCCAATCGTCGCTGTCCGGCAGTTTGACGGTCAGGGCGCCGGAGACCACGTGCATGATTTCGCGCTGGCTAGTACCAAACTCGTATTCGCCCGCTGCCATGACGCCGATGGTGGCCGGACCTTCGGCAGTGCCGAAAGCAATCGACTTGACGGTGCCGTCGAAGTACTCGTTGACTTTGAACATGGGCGATTCCTCGAAAAGGGCTAAAAAGGCCGGCCAGTATGCACAAGGCCTTTTCGCCCGTCACCTGTTGCACTCATGGAGTGGCGGGCAGGGTCAACGGTAATAAACGTGCGGTATTGCGCGCATCCTCGAGCGCCCGATGCTGTTGCCCGCTGAACTGCAGGCCGGCCAGTTGCAGGGCCGCATTGAGGCCCAGTGGCCGCTCCAGTCGGCGGGCCTTGGCAAAGCGCTGCTTGAGATTCATGTGCGGCACCCGGCTCAGGGCGCTGTCGAGTTGCAGGCGCTGCCATTCCTGGAGTAATTGTTTGCGATCGTAGTCGCCCCAACTGGCCCAGCCCTCCAGGCGGCTGTGATGCTGGCCGAGCCAGCGTTCGAACTGCAGCCAGACGTCTGCCAGCGGTTGGGCCGCGTCGATGTTGGCCTGGGTGATATGGGTCAGTTCCCGACAAAAGGGGGTCAACAAGGGCCGTCGCAACGGCCGGACGAAGCGCTGGAAGTGATCCAGCTCGCGGCCCTGGCGGTTGACCAGGGTGGCACCGATTTCAATGATTTCCATCTCTTCGATAGGCCAGCCGCCATCATCAGTTGTCGCTTCAAGATCAATTACCAGCCAATGAGGCATCGCAGCTTTCCCGGTATCCGCGTACTGATGAGGCTGAGCGTAGCCAACCGCGGCGGTTCCGCCTAGGGGCTTATTCAACCTCCAACAGAATCTGACGATTTTTCACCTGGTCGCCCCGGCTGACCTGCAAGCGTTTGATCACGCCGTCGATGCCGGCTTTGAGCGGGTGTTCCATCTTCATTGCCTCCAGTACCAGGAGCAATTGGCCCTTGCTGACCTGTGCGCCTTCGCTGACCAACACATCGACGATCGCCCCGTCCATCGGCGCTTTCAGGGTCCCACAACTGGCGGCGGCCTGGCCACGCACCGGTGCCAGCGTCTGGTCTTGCAGCACCAGGGCGCCAGGGCGGGTGCCCAGCCAGAGCTGGTCGTGGACCAAGGCATAGGCACAACGCCGGCGGATACCATCGAGCTCCAGATAGGCTGAGTGCGGGCTGATCTCCAGCAACTTCAGGTGCAGTGTTTGCGCGGCCACCTCAATGCGCAACTGACCTTCGGCCAGCACCGTTATCTGCGCAGGCCAACGGGCACCCAGCAGGCCGATCTGCAGTTGCAGCGGGGCACTGGCATTGTTGCGCCAGCCCGTGAGCCCTGCGCCGTGCACCTGGGCGGACTGCTGGTAGAACAAGGCCGCGGCGATTGCCAGTTCTTCGGCGTTGGGGGTGTGGGGGTGCAGGCTTGGGTGAGCGCTGAAATGCTCGGGGATAAAGTCGGTACTGAACGCGCCATCGATGAACTGCGGATGGTCCAGCAGGGCGGCGAGCAAGCGCTGATTGGTCTGCACCCCCAGCAGGACCGTGTCTTCGACTGCCCGCAACAGTTTGCGCCGGGCCTCTTCGCGAGTAGCGCCGTAAGCGATGATTTTTCCCAGCATGGGGTCGTAGAACGGGCTGACCTGCTGCCCTTCGAGCAGGCCATGGTCAATGCGCACCCCTTCTTGCAGCGCCGGCAACCAGTGGTGGATACGCCCGGTCTGTGGCATGAACGCCTGCGCCGGGTCTTCGGCATACAGGCGCACCTCCATGGCGTGGCCCTTGAGTTCGACCTGTTCCTGGCGCAATGGCAGGGGCTTTCCGGCGGCGACCTGCAGTTGCCAGGCCACCAGGTCGAGGCCGGTGATCAGTTCGGTGACCGGATGCTCGACCTGCAACCGGGTGTTCATTTCGAGGAAGTAAAAGTGCCCCCGGCTATCGAGCAAGAACTCCACGGTGCCGGCACCGACATAATTGACCGCGCGCGCCGCCTTCAATGCGGCTTCGCCCATGGCCTGGCGCAGCTGTGGGGTCATCATCGGGCAAGGCGCCTCTTCGATGACTTTCTGATGGCGGCGCTGGATGGAGCAGTCACGCTCGCCGAGATAGATCAGGTGGCCGTGTTGATCGCCGAACAACTGGATTTCAACGTGGCGCGGAGCGATCAGCGCCTGCTCCAGAATCAGCTCGGCACTGCCAAAGGCATTCAGGGCTTCGGAGCGCGCGGTGCGCAGTTGCGCCACTAGCTGGTCGGCCTCGTGCACCAGGCGCATGCCGCGTCCACCACCACCGGCGCTGGCCTTGATCATCAAGGGATAGCCGATGCGCTCGGCTTCGCGCGCCAGGGTCTGATCGTCCTGCTCTGCGCCCTGGTAGCCGGCGATGCACGGCACGCCCGCAGCGAGCATGGCGATCTTCGACAGGCGTTTGCTGCCCATCAGTTCGATGGCCTCGGGGCTTGGGCCGATAAAGGTCAGCCCGGCGTCGGCGCAGGCTTGGGCGAACGGCGCGTTTTCCGAGAGGAAACCGTAGCCGGGATGGATCGCGTCGGCCCCGCTGCGCCGTGCTGCGTCGAGGATCGCCTGGGCATTGAGGTAGGACTGGGCCACCGCAGCAGGGCCGATGTGCACGGCTTCGTCGGCCAGTTGCACATGCAGGGCGTCGGCGTCGGCATCGCTGAAGACGGCCACGGTGCGATAGCCCAGGGCCTGGGCGGTGCGCTGGATGCGGCAGGCAATTTCACCGCGGTTGGCGATGAGAATTTTGCGCAGGGTCGGCATGGTCGGGTTCCCATTGGTGAGTGCGGAGTCGGTAAGGGCCTGCTTGCGATGTTGTCAGGGCGCCCAACCTGGTTTGCGTTTCTGGACAAACGCCAGGGTGCCCTCGACGCCTTCTGCGCCTGTCACTGCAGCGCTGAACCACTCGGCGGCCTGGTCGAGCAATGGCCCCAACGGTTGTTCGGTGCTGGCCAGCAGCAGGGCCTTGGTCGCGGCATTGGCCTCTGGCGCGCAGCACAGGACGTGCTCGAGTACCGCGTCCAGGCGTTCGGCCAAGGCTTGCGCATCCTGCTCGACAAAATGCACCAGGCCCAGGCGCCGTGCCTCGTGCCCGTCAAAACGCGCCGCCGTCAGGGCCAGGCGCCGGGCCTGAGTCAGGCCGATGCGCCGGACCACAAAGGGCGCGATCTGCGCCGGTAGCAGCCCCAGGCTGGTTTCCGGCAGACCGAATTGTGCCTTGTGGTCGGCCAGGGCAATGTCGCTGACACAGGCCAGGCCCAGGCCGCCGCCGAGTACCGCGCCCTGCAACACACAGATCAGCACTTGGGGCGCGTGCTGGGCTTCTTCCAGCAACGCGCCGAAGGCCCGGTTCAGTTCACGGTAAGCGTCTGCGCCCTGCGCTCGGGCGTTGGCCATGTCTTTCAAGTCGCCGCCGGCACAGAAATGCCCGCCGGCACCGCCCAAGACCAGTGCGCGTACCTGCCGGTCATCGCGGACCGCCGCCAGCACCGCACGCAACTCTGCCACCATCTGCAGGCTCATGGCGTTGCGGCAATCGGCGCGGTTCAGGGTGATGTGCAGCACGCCACTGTGCAGTTCCAGCAAGAGGGTCTGGCAATTGGGCAGGGTGCTCATTTTTTCTTCCCGGGCAGGGTACCCATCAGCTTGCAGATAATCCCCAGCATGATTTCGTCGGCACCGCCGCCGATCGACACCAGGCGCACGTCGCGATAGGCGCGGGCCACCGGGTTGTCCCACATGAAGCCCATGCCGCCCCAGTACTGCAGGCAACTGTCGCTGACTTCCCGGCCCAGGCGACCGGCCTTGAGCTTGGCCATGGACGCCAGGCGGGTGACGTCCTGGCCTTTGACGTACTGCTCGGTGGCTTGATAGACCAACGCCCGCAGGCACTCGATCTCGGTGGACAGTTCGGCCAGGCGGAAGTGGATGACCTGGTTGTCGATCAGGGCATTGCCGAAGGTCTTGCGTTCCTTGCAGTACTCGATGGTGCTGTCGACGCAGTACTCCAGGCCCTTGATCATGTTGGCCGCGCCGAACAGGCGTTCTTCCTGGAACTGCAGCATCTGCATCATGAACCCGGCCCCTTCGTGGCCGATGCGGTAGCGTTGCGGCACGCGCACGTCATCGAAGAATACCTGGGCAGTTTCCGAGCTGCGCATGCCCAGTTTGTCCAGGTGCGAGCCGAGGCTGACGCCAGGCGTGTTCATCGGCACCATGATCAGCGACTTATTGATGTGCGCCTTGTCGTCGGAGGTGTTGGCCAGCAGGCAGATGAAATCGGCACTCGGTGCGTTGGTGATCCACATCTTGCTGCCGTTGATCACGTAGTCGTCGCCGTCCTTGCGCGCGGTGGTCTTCAACCCGGCGACATCGGACCCGGCGCCGACTTCCGAGACGCCAATGCAGCCGACCTGTTCGCCGCTGATGGCCGGACGCAGGAACTCCTCGCGCAGTTCATCGGAGCCGAAGCGCGCCAGCGCCGGGGTGCACATGTCGGTCTGCACGCCGATGGACATGGGGATCCCGCCGCAGTGAATGGTGCCGAACTCTTCGGCCGCGACTATCGAATAGCTGTAGTCCAGCCCCATGCCGCCGAATTTTTCCGGTTTGCTGATACCCAGCAGGCCGAGTTCGCCGGCCTGGCGAAAAATCTCGTGGATCGGGAAGCGCCCGGCCTTCTCCCACTCATCGACGTAGGGGTTGATCTGGCTGTCGACAAACTGGCGCACGGTACGGCGCAGGGCTTCGTGTTCCTGGGTAAAGATCATTGTTGTTGTTCTCCTTTGGCCGGACTAGAACCGGGCGACACCAAAACTGTTGGGTTGCAGCTGACGAACCTCGGCCTCCTGGCAAATATCCAGCAGGTAGCCCAGCAACGTGCGGCTGTCCCGTGGATCGATCAGCCCGTCATCCCACAGGTTGGCACTGGCGTAGAGGGCGGTGGACTGGCTGTCGAGTTTCTGTGCGGTGACCTGCTCCAGCATGTCGAGCATCTTCGGGTCCGGGACCAGGCCATCCTTGAGCTGCCTGGCCTCGGTGACAATACGCAGCACCTTGCCGGCCTGGGCGCCGCCCATTACCGCAGTGCGGCTGTTGGGCCAGGCGAAGATGAAGCGCGGATCGAGTCCCCGGCCGCACATCGCGTAGTTGCCGGCACCGTAGGAGCCGCCGACCACCAGCGTCAGCTTCGGCACCCGGGCATTGGCCACGGCCTGAATCAGCTTGGAGCCATGCTTGATCACCCCTTGCTGTTCTGACTCGGTGCCGACCATGAAGCCGGTGGTGTTGTGGAAAAACAGCAGCGGAGTCTGGCTCTGGTCACACAGCTGGATGAACTGCGCCGCCTTGCTCGCGCCTTGCGGGGTGATCGGGCCGTTGTTGCCGATGAAACCACAGGGCCGGCCCTGGATTTTCAGATGACCACACAGGGTCTGCTGGTCGAACTCGCCCTTGAACTCGAGGAAGCGCGAACCGTCGGCGATACGCGCGATGATTTCGCGCACGTCGTAGGGTTTTTTCGGATCGGTGGGAATCAGCCCCAGCAGATCTTCGATGGGGTACAGCGGCTCATCGAAGTCGGTGCGGGCGGGCAGTGGCAGGCGGGCATTCCACGGCAACAGGCTGACGATCTCGCGCACCAGACGCAGCCCGTCAGCATCGTTCTCGGCCAGGTACTCGGCGGTGCCGGCGGTCTGCGCGTGCATTTCGGCGCCGCCCAGGGCTTCATCGGTGGCGATTTCCCCGGTGGCAGCCTTGAGCAGCGGAGGGCCGGCGAGAAACAGCTTGGCTTTGCCGCGCACCACCACCACGTAGTCCGAAAGCCCGGGCTGATAGGCGCCACCGGCGGTGGCCGAGCCGTGCACCACGGTAATCTGTGGCAGCCCCATGGCCGACATCCGCGCCTGGTTGGCAAAGCTGCGCGCGCCTTCGACAAAAATCTCTGCGGCGTAGTTGAGGTTGGCGCCGCCGCTTTCGGCGAGGGTGATCACCGGCAGTTTGTTTTCCATGGCGATCTGCTGCAGGCGCAGGGATTTTTTCAGGCCGCTGGGGGAAATGGTCCCGCCCTTGATCGCGCTGTTGTTGGCCACCACCAGTACCCGCACCCCCGACACATAACCAATCCCGGCGATCAAGCCGCCGCCTGCCTGGCTACCGTCTTTGTCGTCGTGCAATTTATAGCCGGCCAGGCTCGCCAGTTCGAGAAACGGCGCGCCGGGGTCCAGTAGCAGATTCAAGCGTTCACGCGGCAGCAGTTGTCCGCGCCGGTCGAATTTCGCCTTGGCCTCGGCGGCCTTGGCCAGCAGATTACGTTCCAGTTGGCGGACCTGCTCGATGCTGGCCAGCATCGCCTCGCGGTTCTGCGCGAACTGCGGGCTGTGGGGGTCGAGTTGGGATTCGATCATTGGCATCGCTTAGTCCTCGTCCTTGAGTACATCGGGCAGGAAGGCGCGGTGAAAGCCATTGAAGGACTCGCTGTGCTGGGCCTTGTGCAATGGCCACGCCCGACTGCCGAGACTGGCTGCACCGTCGATGCGCAAGGTGCTGCCGCTGACAAAGGCGGCCGCAGGACTCAGCAGGAACACGATGGCGGCGCTGACTTCCGATTCGCTGCCAATGCGCTTGAGCGGCACATGCTCGCGCAGGGTCGGGATCACCGCCTTGAACGCGCCTTCATAGGTGTCCATGCCGCTGGACGCAATCCAGCCGGGGGCCACGGCATTGACCCGGACCCCGGCGTAGCCCCATTCGAAGGCGGCGGTCTTGGTGAAGTTGTCCATGCCCGAGCGTGCAGCCCCCGAGTGGCCCATGCCCGGCATGCCGCCCCACATGTCGGCGAGCATGTTGACGATGGCGCCCCCGGTCTTGCACATGGACTGGTTGAACACCTCCCGTGCCATCAGGAAACCGCCCACCAGGTTAGTGCGCATCACCGTCTCGAAGCCTTTCTGGGTGATCGACGCCAGTGGCGCGGGGTATTGGCCGCCGGCGTTGTTGACCAGGCCATGAATCGGGCCGTGGGTCTTGAGCAGTTCGCTGACCAGTTGCTTGACCGCTTCCTCCTCACGAATGTCGCAAGCTTGCCAACTGGCCTGGCCACCGTCGGCGGCAATTTCGGCGGCGACCTGCTGCAGTTTTTCCGCCTTGCGCCCCACCAACAGCACGTGGGCGCCAAGGGCTGCCAGCTCGTGGGCGGTGCAGCGGCCGATGCCACTACCGCCACCGGTGACAATGATGTTTTGACCGGCAAACAGCTCGGGTTTGAAGATCGAATCAAAAGCCACGGCGACAGCCCTCTAGTTGACTTGGTCAGCGATGCTTTGCGGCACCGGAATCTGGATTTCCAGCAGTTGCTGGGCGAATGCCTTGCCTTGTGGATCGATCCGCAGGCTGGCCACGCCACCACCGCCAAGGGCATTTTCCAGGAGGAAATTGAGGCTGTGGCTGCCTGGCAGGTACCAGCGCTCGACGCGCCCCAGGAGCGGGTCGAGCACGTGGCTCATCCAGTCCACGACCACCTCGGGAGTCAGTGCTTCGGCGATCCACGGCAGGTATTCGGGGGCGCGGGCCATGACCCCGATGTTGCTGTGATTGCCCTTGTCACCGGAGCGCGCGACCGCCAGTTTCACCAGTGCCACGCTGGCATCGGCACGGCCTTGGGGTTTGGGGGCAATAAAGGGCAAGGGCAGGTCAGCGCTGTCGAGGTGATCGAGGGCCGGCAGGGTGCAAGGGTGGCGCTGACCTTGCAGGTCGATCTGCAGGGTGCAGGCGTTTTTGTCGATAAGGAACGAGAACAGGCGGATCAGCGGGTAGACCGTAGGACGGCCGCCGACAATGCCGGTCAGGCCCGGCGCCATGCCGGTGGCTGCCTGGGCGATTTCCCGGGAGAACAGGATCAGTGCCTGTTTGTTCGGATGCCGTACCGCGAGCTTGATCACCACTTCGCGGCTGTCCTGGCGTTGCCCGTGGGGGCCATAGGTGGCCTCGCTGCCGAGCAGTTCGATGTGCACTTCGCTATAGGGTGCCCAACCGCGCTGACTGAACATTTGCCCGGTCTTGTTGATGATCGCCTCGCTCACCCGGCGCGCCTTTGCCACGGCGTCGATCCCGGCAATCAAGCAACTGGCGGTGCAACGGAAACCATCCGGGTAGGTGGCGCTGACCTTGTACTGCGCCGGTGCCGGCAAGCCTTTGGCGCCGTGGACCTGGACCCGGTTCGGGCCCTGCTGCTGGAGTTTGACCTGGCTGAAATCACAGATTACGTCCGGCAGCAGGTAGGCCCGTGGATTACCGATTTCGTAGAGCAATTGTTCGCCCACGCTCAAGGGCGTGACCAAACCACCGGAGCCTTCGGGTTTGCTGACAATGAACTGGCCGTCGGCGCTGACCTCGACCACGGGGAAACCGATGTGCTCGTAGTCCGGCACCTGCTGCCAATCGGTGAAGTTGCCGCCGGTGCACTGTGCGCCGCACTCGATGATGTGCCCGGCCAGAGCTGCCTGGGCCAGGCGGTCATAGTCGTGCCACGCCCAGCCGAACTCATGCACCAGCGCTGCACTGACCACCGCGCTGTCCACGACTCGCCCGGTGATGACCACGTCCGCCCCCAGGCGTAGGGCTTCAACAATGCCGGGAGCGCCAAGGTAGGCGTTGGTCGATACGCAGACGGGCGGCAGGGGCGCTGCGCTGAACATCTCGCGCACGCCACTGGCGGCCAGTTGCTTGAACTGCGGTTGCAGGTCATCGCCCAGCAGGACGGCGATCTTCAGGGGCACGCCGGCCTGGTCGCAGGCGCGCTGCAAGGCGGCGGCGCAGGCCAGTGGATTGACCCCGCCGGCGTTGCTGATCACCCGAATGCGCTGTTCGGCGATCTGCCCGAGCAACGGACTGAGGACCTCGACGAAGTCGCTGGCGTAACCGGCCTGGGGATCCTTCATGCGCGCCCCGGCCAGCAATGACATGGTGATTTCTGCCAGGTAGTCGAAGACCAGATAGTCCAGGGCGGCGCCTTCCACCAGTTGAGCGGCAGCGGTCGAGGTATCCCCCCAAAAGGCACTGGCACATCCGATACGAACCGTCTTGTTCATGGCAAGCCTCCGACAGAAGTGTTTCGAGACTACCAAGCAAGCGCTTGGTTTGTAAATCCCGGACAGGACTTTTACCCGAGCGCTTGCTTGGTTTCCTTCGGCGGCTTAAATTGCCCGCGCCAGCCACGGCATTTGTGGTGTGTGCACTGGGTTCGAGCGACTGTAGGAGAGAATGGGTGGACGAGCAAAAAGCTCTGCTGGTAATGCGCGAGTTGGTCGACAACGGGCAACTGACCGATCCGGACAGCGCTCGCGGCAAACTGCTGCAGATGGCGGCCCACCTGTTTCGCAACAAGGGCTATGAACGCACCACGGTGCGCGACCTGGCCAGTGCGGTAGGGATTCAGTCCGGCAGCATTTTTCATCACTTCAAGAGCAAGGACGAAATCCTGCGCGCGGTGATGGAGGAAACCATTCGCTACAACACCGCGTTGATGCGCGCCGCCCTGGCGCAATCAACCAGCGTGCGCGAGCGAGTCCTGGCGCTGATCCGCTGCGAGTTGCAGTCGATCATGGGCGGCAGCGGCGAGGCGATGGCGGTGCTGGTCTACGAATGGCGCTCGTTGTCCGAAGGCGGGCAGGCCCAGGTGCTGGCGCTGCGCGACATTTACGAGCAGATCTGGCTGCAGGTACTGGGAGAAGCCAAGGACGCGGGGCTGATTCGCGGGGATCTGTTCATCACCCGTCGTTTCCTCACCGGTGCATTGTCCTGGACCACCACCTGGTTTCGCCCCGATGGCAGCATGAACCTCGATCAGTTGGCCGATGAGGCGTTGATTCTGGTGCTGACGCAAGCATGACGATTTGGGCAAAACGCATTAAATAGCCACCATCGCGTTGTCTTAGTGGGCGAAACCGCCTAGCTTAATCCAGGTGGGTCTATTTTCAGGGGTGGTGTTGGTTGATGTATTCGCCAGTTCGGATGGCTTCGCGGATGTTGTTGATGGCGCTAGGTGCGCTGTCGGTAGCGCCGAGTTCGGCCGCACAACTGGTGCGCATCGGCGCGGCGCATTTCCCGCCTTACACCATTCGCCCGGAAACCGGCGCCGATACCGGTCTTCTCGCGCAATTGATCGTCGCCCTCAACCAGTTGCAGAGCGACTATCAATTTGTCCAGGTGCCCACCTCCATTCCGCGCCGCTTCGGTGATTTCAAGCAGGGCCGGATCGACGTGGCTATCTTCGAGAATCCCCAGTGGGGCTGGAAGGATGTCCCGCACACCGCCGTCGACATGGGCCTGGAGGATGCGGAGGTGTTCGTCTCGCAACTGCTCCCTGAGCGCGCGCAAAGCTATTTTTCCGACCTGCAGGACAAACGCCTCGCGCTGTTCAATGGCTATCACTATGCCTTTGCCGACTTCAATTCCGACACTCGCTATCTCGCCAGCCGCTACAACGTGACGCTGACGTATTCCCACGACAGCAACCTGCTGATGGTGCTGCGCGGTCGTGCCGACATCGCCCTGGTTACCCGCTCGTTCTTGAGTGACTACGTGTTGTGCAACGAACAGGTCGCCTCCCACTTGCTGGTGTCCGAGCGGGTTGATCAGGTCTATCACCATTACGCCCTGATCCGTCCGCAGGCACCGCTCAGTGGCGAAGCGTTCGGCAAGATGTTGCAGGGCCTGCGGGATAACGGCCAGATGCTGAAGATTTTCCAGCCTTACAAGATTGCGCTCGTCGCTGTGCCCCAGGGCTGAAATCAGCTCATAACTCTGCGAGGTCGGGGGGAGGGATTGGTCAGCGGCGGGCGAAGGTATCGCTGAGGGTGTCCGAGACCTTGCGACAGTGCACCAGCGCATCGCGGATCATGAAGTTCACCAGGGTCGGCGAGACCTCCAGTTCCTTGGCGATGTCTTTTTGTGGCACGCCGTGCAGGCGATACATTTCGAAGGCGTAGCGGGTCCGGCTGGGCAATTCGCCAAGGGCATCGGCGATGTTTTCCAGGACGCGGAAGTTGATGTGCGAAGTTTCCGGTGAAGCACCCTGGATGACCACATTCAAGCCTTCTTCTTCACTGCCCGAGTACTTCTGCTCCAGGGCCTGTTTGCGGTAGTGATCGATCGCCAGGTTGCGCACGATCTGAAACAGGTAGCTGAGCTGGGCCTTGAACGAAGAGGTGATCTGGGGCGCCGATTGCAAGCGGAAGAAAGCGTCTTGCACCACGTCTTCGGCACGCGACCGGCAACCCGTAATACGTGCCGCAGTCTTCACCAGCATCAGCCGGTTGTCGACGAACGCCTGGAGTAAGGATGAGTCGCAGCTGTCTGTGGAAACGGATTGCGCCATGGAAGTCACCTCGCTGCAAAAAGTTAGTGGGACGACCAGCGCTTCGGATCCGTCCAACGCATTGAGCGACAAGCTAGGCTGGATGATAATAATTGTCAATTGAGAGGAAGAATTAATTCCGTTTGTCTTTCGCCGACAAGCTCACGCTGACACGCTTTGGGTTGCGGCGCTGGCTCGCCTGCCAGAATCAATTCGTTCGTTGCTCCATCCGTTCGTATGGGGCAATTGCGCCTTGGTTTACCAAGTTTTGCGCGGTCGGATGGGCCACTGCTGTTGATCGCGGTTTGTTTGGGCTCGTGGTTTCTGTTGTCGGGGGTTCTGTAATATCTACTGTTAAGGCTTGAATTGACGGAGGTACCCGGGCGGAACAGTCTTTGCGGGGATTTTTTCAACAGAGCCTACGCAGGAGATACAGGATGCCCTTCGTTACTATTGATGGTGAGCCCCTTCACTATATTGATCAGGGCACTGGCCCTGCCGTGCTCCTGGCTGGAAGCTACTTGTGGGACCAGACCATGTGGGCGCCGCAGATTGCCACGTTGTCCTCACACTATCGGGTGATTGCCCTGGATTTGTGGGGGCACGGGGAGTCCGGGACGCTGCCGCAGGGAACCGCTTCACTCAATGACCTGGCGCGCCAGGCACTGGCGTTACTCGATCACCTGGGCATTGAGCGTGTCGCACTGGTGGGTCTTTCAGTGGGCGGAATGTGGGGAGCGCGCCTGGCCCTGTCGCACCCGCAACGCATAAGCGCCCTGGTACTGATGGACACGTACCTGGGGGCTGAGCCCGAAGCCACTCGGCAATACTATTTCTCACTGCTCAAGCAGATTGAGGAGGCGGGTGCAATTACACCGCAGATCCTCGATGTCGTGGTGCCAATCTTCTTCCGGCCGGGAATCGACCCGCAATCAGCGTTGTATCGACAGTTGCGCGACTCATTGGCCGCGCTGTCAGCCGAACGGCTGCGCAGGAGCATCGTGCCGCTGGGGCGTATCACCTTCGGTCGCGAAGACATGCTGGCGCGCCTGAATCAATTGAACCCGGATACGACGCTGTTGATGTGCGGGGAGCAGGACACGCCAAGGCCGCCTTCAGAAACCATGGAAATGGCCGAGTTGATCGGTTGCCCTTACCAACTGGTGCCCGAGGCGGGGCACATCTGCAATCTGGAAAACCCACAATTCGTCACCGAGGCGTTGTTGGCATTCCTGGCCAATCGTTGACGGTCCTACGTTGAAGATAATCCAGGCTCATTGCTGGCAAGCGGAGCCTGCCAGCGAAAAGGCTGCCGAGTCTTGCAATGTCGTTGAGAGCGGTGGGTTATTTCGGTCCGAGTATCGCGGCCAGTTTTGCCGGCGACGGCGCGCCTTGTTGCTGTTGCAGTTCGCCCTTGGCGTCCAGGTAGAAAATCGCCGGGGTGGCGGACAGTTCGAGTTCGTCCATCAACTGCAAGTTGGCGTCGAGCTTGGCCTGCACGTCTGCCGGGATGGTTTTCAGCGCCTTGAGGGTGCTTTGTTTGCCGGCCTTCTCGTGGGCGTCCAAGGCCTTGCTTGGGTCTTTGCTGGCCAGCAGGGCGGCGGATTTGCCCGGGCTGTCTTCACGGATGATGCCGACCATGATGTGTCGCAACTGCACCTTGCCGGACTTCACCCAAGGCCGTGCCTGCTCCCAGAACAGCGTGCAGTAAGGGCAGTTGGGATCGCTGAACAGGTACACCACGCGCGGTGCATCCTGGTTGCCGTCCTGAATCCAGTGGCTGGTCTCGAACTTGGCCCATACCTCCTTGGCCATCGGTGCATACACCAGTTTTTGCAGCGGCTCGGCGCTCAGGTCCTTGCCTTCGGCGTCATACAAATTGCCCAGCAATACATGTTTGCCATCGGGTGTCAGGTACAAGGCCATGCCGCGGTTCTGGTATTGCGCGGCATACCCGCGCAGGCCGTCGGGCGCATCGAAGCTGCCAATGATTTTTGCACCCTTGGCTTCCATCTGTTTGATCGCGGCGGGCAGTTCTTCGGCCTGCACCGACGGCAGGTGCAACAGGGCAGCGCCCAGGGTCAGCGTCAGCAGGTGGCGGAGGCGGGGCATGGCAGTTTCCTTACAGAGGTGGCGGGTGCTGTGGCAGGGGTGGAGGGCTCGAAGGCTTCCAGGGCGTGGGCCAGGCTCGCATTGGACAGTTCGCCCAGGTGGCTGCTCAGCAGGCGTCCGTCCGGGCTATAGAACAGCGTGGTCGGCAGGGCCATCGAACCCACGGCCTGGCCCAGGCGGCCGCCGCGGTCGAACAGCATGTTGCTCAGGCTCAGGCCTTGGGTCTCGAGAAAGGTAGCGACGCTTTGCATGCTTTCGCCCTGGTTGACGAACAGGAACGTCAGGTCGGGGCGTTGTTGCTGGGCGTTTTCCAGCACCGGCATTTCCCGGCGGCAGGGTGGGCACCAGGTGGCCCACAGATTGATCACCAGTGGGCCGCCCTGGTAGTCGGTCAGTTGCAGGGTTTCCCCGGCGGCGTTGCGCAGGGTGATATCCGGCAGGCGCGTGCCTTGTTCGTAGATGCTCAGCGACAGGCTTGCCAGCAGCCAGAACGCCAGGCCGCTGGCGACGCCGAAACCCATCGGGCGTCGGAGCCCGGGTCGCCGCCAGCCGCGATACAAGGCGGCCAGCAACAGCACGATCACCCCCGGCCAGGCGAGGAAGCCGCCGTCGCGCAGGTCGATGATCTGCCAGGGATCGTTGCGGTAGTGGGGCCAGTACCACGCGACAAAAGCCAGGCGCGCCGCCAGCATGCCGAGCATGAACAGGCCGAACAGCACCGACTCGGGGTTATCTCCGCCACGCTTGGCCACCCGCCAGCCGACAAAGGTCGCCAGTGCCAGGGCACTGATCAGCAGCAGGTGATTGAGAGCGATGGCGAAGGTACCGAGGGTGAAGGTCAGCATCAGCGCGCGTCCCGGGTAATGTCCCAGCGCTGCAGGAAACCGGCGGCATCCACTTCGCCGGTAATGCGCTGGCTGCGACGCTCGACACCGTCGGCACCGATCCACAACAGGCTGGGTGGCCCCGGAACCTTGTAGCGAGCGAGCAGTTCGCGACTGGCGGGGTTGTCGGCGGTCACGTCCAGGCGCAGCAGACGCACTTCCTTGAGGGCCTCCATGACCTGGGGTTTGCCGAATACCTGTTTCTCCATGATCTTGCAGGACACGCACCAGTCGGCATAGTAGTCCAGCAACACCCATTGGCCCTGGGCGCGGGCATCGTCGAGCTGGCGTTGCAACTCGGCGGGATCCTTGACGGTGATGAAGGCATCGTGGGCGGTCGGCGCAGCGATCGCGCTGGAGCTCGGCGCGCGATACACCTGCAACGGATTGAACAGGTCGTCGCTGCCACCGGCGGCCCCGATCAGCAGCAGGCTACCCCACAACCCGGACAACAGGGCCAGGCCGCCGAACAGGTGGGTGGCGCGACCAAAACCTTCGGTCTGGCGCCAGGCGCTGTAGGCGATGACCAGCAACAGCCCACCCCACAACCCGACCCACAGCACCGGGTCCAGCACTGGGCGCACCATCACCAGCGCGGTACCCAGGAACAGGAAGCCGAAAACCCCCTTGAGCAGGTTCATCCAGGCACCGGGCTTGGGCAGGAATCGATTGCCAACGGTCACCAGCAGCAACAATGGCAAACCGATGCCCAGGCCCATGCTGAACAGGATCAGCCCGCCGTGCAGGGCATTGCCGCTCTGGGCGATGTACAGCAGGGCGCCGGCCAGCGGTGCGGTCATGCACGGTCCCACCAGCAAACCGGACAGCGCCCCGAGGATGCCCGCGCCGACCAGGCTGCCGCCACCTTGTTTGCGACTGGCGTTCTCCAGGCGATCACGCAGGGCGGCCGGCAGTTGCAGTTCGAAGAAGCCGAACATTGGCAACGACAGCAGCACGAAGATCACGGCAAAACTGCCGAGCAGCCAGGCGTTCTGCAACAGGGCCTGCAAATTGGCACCCAGCAGGGCGGCCAGTACCCCCAGCGCGGCATACACCAGCGCCATGCTCACCACGTAGCTGCCGGCCAGGGCAAAGCCGCGCTTGGCGCTGGCTCCGCTGCCAACCACCAGGCCGGCGAGAATCGGCAGCATCGGCAACGAGCAAGGGGCGAAGGCCAGGAGCAGGCCCAGGCCGAAGAACACCAGCAGGCTCCAACCCAGGGCGTGTTGCTGCAGGCCGCTGGCTAGGGCCTGGTCCGGCGCCTCACTGGCGTTGGCTTGCGCCGCGCCGCCACCGAGGTCGACCACCTGGGTCTGTGGTGGGTAACACAGGCCGGCATCGGCACAGCCCTGGAAGCCGACCTTGATCTGACCGGTGGCGCCGGCCGGGATCTTCAGTTCCAGCCCTTGGCGGTAGACCTGCTGGTCGCCAAAGAACTCGTCGCTGTGGGCCTCGCCCTCAGGCAATGCTGGCTTGTGGGCCTCGGCCATGCCGTTGAAGCTCATGCGCTTCTGGTACAGGTAGTAACCGTCGGCTATCTGCCAGAACAGTTGGGTTTCGCCCGACTCAAGACGCTCGGAGGTAAAAACGAAAGCTTTGCCGACGGGCAGGAAATCGGGTTTGGTCTCGAACGGGTTCGACGCGGCCTGGGCCAGGCTGGCAAAAAAAACCAGGAACAGTAAAAACAGACGACGCATGAGCAAGCCTTATACCGGTGCAATTTGGATGCACCATGAGGGGTGACGATTAACCGATGATTAACCGCGTTATCCTTGTGGCAACGGCGGGCGGTGCATAATGCCCGCTTAATCCGTCGCCTTCTTAATCAACATTTTTCTGCAGGTCTCACCATGCACGTACTTGTCTGTGAAGATGATGAGCTGATTGCCAGCGGCATTGTAGCCGGCCTGACCGCTCAGGGCCTGACCGTCGAGCATGTGGCCACGGCATCGGCGGCCCGGGCCATGCTCAAGGTTGCCGAGTTCGATGTGATGGTGCTCGACCTTGGGTTGCCGGACGAAGACGGCCTGAAACTGCTGCAGCAGTTGCGCCACCAGGGCCTGGAGATTCCGGTGCTGATCCTGACTGCCCGGGACTCGGTCACCGACCGCGTCGACGGCCTGCAAGCCGGTGCCGATGACTACCTGCTCAAACCCTTCGACCTGCGCGAACTGGCCGCGCGCCTGCACACCCTGCTGCGCCGGGTCGCGGGGCGCAGCGTCAACCTGATCGAGCATGGCGCCCTGAGCTATGACCCCAGCAGCCGGGAAACACTGTTGGCCGGCCAGCCGGTGGACCTCTCGCGTCGCGAGCAAGCGCTGTTGCAAGCGCTGCTACATAACCGCGGCCGGGTGCTGTCGACCGAGCAACTGAAGGACAGCGTGTACGGTTTCAACGACGAGTTGGAGAGCAACGCGCTGAACGTACATATCCACCATTTGCGCAGCAAACTCGGCAAAGGCATCGTTGAAACCGTGCGCGGCCTGGGCTATCGCCTGGGGCCGGCGGATGGGGCAGGGCCAAGCAAGTGATGAGTCTGCGCCTGCGCCTGAGCCTGACCCTCGGCGCCGCATTTGCACTGATCTGGGCCCTGGCCGCGGCCTGGATGCTCAGCGACCTGCGCAACCAGATGATGTTTTCCCTCGACCAGCGTCTGGTGGCGTCGGCGCGCATGGTGGCCGGGTTGCTGGAGCAGTTGCCGAGCCTGCCGAGCAAGGGCGAGGGCACCCATTTCAGTGCCGAACAACTGAACGTGCCCGGGGGCATGGCCTGCCAGGTCAGCTCGTTGCGCGGCGAAATTCTGGCCCGCAGCCACAATCATCCCGAACAAGCGCTGGAAGCCGAGAAGATGGGCTTCCACGACCAGATGATCGACGGCGCTCCGTGGCGCAGCTTCACCCTGGCTCGGGGCGATGTGCGGATCACCACGGCGGATCGGCAGATCGAGCGCGAGGCCCTGAACATGTCGATTCTGCTGGCGGCCTCGGTGCCGGTGGCGGTGGCGCTGCTCGGCTGCCTGTGCCTGTTGTGGCTGGGGATCGGCCAGGGCCTGGCACCGCTCAACCGTCTGCGCGAAGCCTTGATGCGGCGCAATGCCGACTCGCTGGAACCCTTGCAATTGCAGGCATTTCCCAGTGAATTGAAGCCGTTGCTGGAAACCCAGAACCAACTGTTCCAGCGTATCGGCAAGGCCATCGAACGCGAACGGCGCCTGACCGGCGATGCCGCCCATGAGCTGCGCAGTCCACTGACGGCGATCAAGACCCATCTGCAAGTGGCGCGCATGACCGAGGGCGCGGCCCGCGACCAATCCCTGGCCCGTGCGGAGGAGGGTGCCGATCGTCTGCATCGGACCCTCGAGCAGTTGTTGCTGTTGGCACGGGTCGAGGGCAGCCTGTCGTTCGACGACGGCGTGCAGTGCAATGCCGAGCAGGTCGCCCGCCTGGCCATCCAGGACGCGTCCAGCGGTGATCGCCGGCGGATCCAGTTGCATGTGCCGCCGGGTTGTTCCCAGGCACCGCTGCAGATGCCCGCGGTATTGGCGATTGCCGCCTTGCGTAACCTGCTGGACAACGCGCTGCGGCATACACCCGATGACGGACCGGTGGAGCTGAGCCTGGAAACCACTGCTAATCGAGTGCGCTTCCAGGTCCGTGACCATGGTCCGGGAATTGCCGACGATGACCTGCAGCACCTGACCCAGCGCTTCTGGCGCAACGGCGGGAGCACCGGTTGTGGCCTGGGGTTGGCGATTGTCCAGGCAATTGTCCAGCGCTGCGAATGTGTCCTGCATTTCGACAGCCGTCCTGATGGCTTGCGCGTCGAGCTGACCATGCCGCTCCAGGCCTGACCCCAGGCCCGCAGGAGCAAGGCGTGCCCGCGAAGCAATTGATGCCCCCCGAGCCCGTTGATTCTTCGGTTCAACGGGCTTTTTCGTGTTTGCGCTTCAGGCGCCGTGCTTGATGGCCTGCAAGGTGTAACTCAGCGGCAGGCGCCAAGGTGCCTGCTTGAGGTGGTATTCACCTTGTTCATCGCGGCTCATCTGCCCTGGCAGGGCGTCCCAGGGGATACTCTGATGCTCGACCAATCCGCTAATGGCCAGTCCGTGGTTCAGCAGTGCGCTGATGATCTCCCCCAGGCCGTGGTTCCACTCATGGGTTAGTGTGGCCTTGAGTGAAACGTCGGTATCGACGTAGGTGCTGTCGTCATCCCACACCAGCGGAGTCTCGCGCTCGAAGTAGGGTTGTTCGATGGACAACAGGTCCGCACGGCTTTCATTCAGTGACCAGAGCACTGGATGCCCTTCGCGAATGAATAGCCGGCCACCGGGCTTGAGCAAGCCACTGACAGTGCGCGCCCAGGCGTCGATGCTCGGCAGCCAGCACAAAGCGCCGATGCCGGTGTAGACCAGATCGAAGGAGGCCGCGGGCAATACGGAGCAGGCGTTGTAGACATCCGCTTCGACATAGTCGATCCGCGTGTTACAGCGCAGGGCCAGGGAGCGCGCCTGGACCAGGGCCGCGGGGGAAAAATCCAGCCCGCTCATCTGCGCGCCCAGACGGGCCAGCGACAGGGTATCGGTGCCGATGTGGCACTGCAGGTGCACCCCGCGCAGCCCGCGGATGTTACCCAGCAATGGCAGGTCGAAGCGCACCACCTGCGACAGATGATCGGTGGCCTCGACGAAGGCCTGGGTCGCGTAGTCCCTGGAGGCCGCATGGAGCGGGGCGCGCTCGTCCCAGTTGGCCTTGTTCAGCGAGATATAGTCACTCATGGTGAAGACCCCATCCTGGTCGGTCCTGATTATGTGCAGGGCAGACTAGCACCGGCTGGGACGGGGTTTCTTGAGGGATTTTGTAAGCGCGGGCACCGGGGCCCGCGCAATCAGGCGGGGCGCTTCAGGACTTCTGCAGCAGGGCGTTGAGTACTTGTTCGATGTTGCCGGACAGTTCGGCCACCGGGTCCACCCCCTCGGTGTTCAGGACCAGCAGTTGGCTGCCAGCGGCAGTGATGGCGGCCTGCAGGGCGGCCGACGGCTGGCGATGATGCAGCACCAGTGCCACGTCGTTGTCCTTGAGAGTGGTACTCAGTTGTTGCAGGGCGTCGGCCGTCCACTCGTTATCGGCGCGGGCATCGACACCTACCGGCTCCAGATTGAGGCCACTGATCAGGTAAGCGAAGTGATCGCTGAGGCTGAACACGCTGAGGTTGTCTGCCTCGGCCAGTTTCGCTTCGCTGTCGGCGCTGAGCTTGAGCAGGCGCTGCTTGAGCGCAGCCAGGTTGGCCTCGATCTGCGGTTTGGCTTCTGGCACCAGGCGCACCAGGTCGGCGGCGATTACGTCAGCCATGCGCCCCATGTTGTTGGTGGCCATCCACGGCTGGCTGTTCAGCCCGTCGCTGGTGCCCGGCTGGAGCGCCACGCCAGGCAGCGCGCCATCGACCGGGCGCGCCGCGTCGATTTCAATGATACGGATATTGCTGCGTCGGGCGTTGGGGTACAGCGGGTCATCCGCCCAGATCGAGCGCAGGCCGATCACAGCATCGGCGTCCATGGACAATTTGTGCAGCGCGGGTGCGCCGCGACCCGTGAAGTAGGCGGCCTGGCGCGAGCCGGGGAGGTTGGCCGCAGCCGCCCGTTCCAGGATGATCTCGCTGCCTTCGACCAGGCTGTTGGCCAGTCCATAGGTGATGGGTAGCGAGGCCAGCACCCGCACTTTGTGGGCCGAGGTGGCCGCATGCAGCACGGTGTTGCCGACGCCGTTATTGGCCACCAGGCGCATCGGTTCGAAGCGGTCGGTGGCGAAGGTGTTGCTGGTGGCCAGGCCGCACAGGGCGATGGCCAAAGTCAGCTGACGCATGGAGAAAGCCATTTATCCAATATTCCCTTTGAGGCTGGGCACTACACCGCGCGCAATGGCGGCGAGGGCGAAGGCGATACCGGCCACCAGAATGATTGCCGCACCGGATGGAATCGGCAGGTCGAAGACAATCGGCGCGAGAATCCCGCACAGGGTGCTGATGGTGGCGATGAGCACCGAGCACCAGAAAAAGCCCTTGAGCGATTGGCTCAACAGGCGCGCCGCAGCGGCTGGAATAACCAGTAGGGCGCCCACCAGAATCGCGCCGATGACTTTTACTGCCGCCACGGTGATCAGCGTCACCAGGATCACGAACAGGTAGTCGAGGGTCTTCACCGCCACCCCGCGTACGGCCGCCAGTTGTGGGTTGAAGCTGGCCAGCATGATGCGGTTGTACAGCGGCAGGCTCAGGCCCATCACCAGCGTGCCGACGATGGCCAGCACCAGCAGGTCGTTACCGTTGACCGTCAGCACCGAACCGAACAGCACGTTCTCCAGAATGTGCACGTTGATCTTGCCGGCGAGAATCAGCAGCAGGCTCGCGCCCATGGCCAGCGACACTGAGAGAAACACCCCGATCAGGGTGTCCGGCGCCAGGCCGGTGCGGTTGCGCAGGTAGTTGAGCAGTATGCCGAACAACAGGCAGTAGCCGAACAGGCTGCCATAGGGGCCAGTGTAGGGTTCGCCGAGCAGGATGCCGATGGCCACGCCGGTCAGCGCCGCATGGCCGACGGCTTCGGAGAAAAACGCAAAGCGCTTGACCACCACCAGGGTGCCCAGGCCGCCCAGTACCGGGCCGATCAACAGGCCCGCGAGCAGGGCGTTGACCACAAACCCGTAGGCCAGCGCTTCGGGCAGATAGCCGGAAGATGCCCAGCCCTGGATCATCAAACGAAAGGCTTCGTAACTCATCACGCAGCGCTCCCGCTCGTCCGTGGGTGGGTGGAAAACAGGCTCAGCAAACGCTCCGGGGTCAGGGCCTGTTTGGGTGTGGCATCGAACAGCACCCGGCGATTGAGGCCGGTGACGCGGTCGGCCAGGCGGCCGACGGCTTCCAGGTCGTGCTCGATCCACAGCACGCTGATCCCGGATTGACGCCAGTCTCCCAGCAAACGTTCGAACACCTGGATACCGGCTTCATCGAGGGCCGACATCGGCTCATCGAGCACCAACAACTGGGGCGCCGGGATCAAGCCCTGCGCCAGCAGAACGCGCTGGCGCTCACCGCCGGACAGCGCGCCCATGCGGCGCTTGCGCTTGTCCTGCATGCCAACCCGTTCCAGGGCTTCGCCGATGGCCACGCTGTAATGCCGGCTGATACCCAGAAACGCCGGACGCCGCTGACACATCGCGGCCATGAAATCGTCGACAGTCATCGGCAACCCGCGGTCGAACTCCAGGGCCTGTGGCACATAACCGATGGTCCCGGGCTCACCCGGCCATTGCAGGCTCAAGCGGCCCTGGTGGGGCATTTGCCCAAGCAGGGTCTTGATCAGAGAACTCTTGCCACCGCCGTTGGGGCCAACCAGGGCGTGCACGTTGCCGGGTTGGACCTGGAAGCTGACCTGGTCGAGGATGGTCGTGCGGCCAAGGGTCAGGCTGACGTCGGCGAACTCGATGGCGGGTCCGGCCAGTGGCGTGGTGAGGGTTTGCTGGATGGTCATGCCCCGGCCTCCTGGATCGCCCGGACCACGGTGTCGAGGTTGCCGGTCATTTCCTTTTCATATTTCTCGGCGCTGTATTCACCGTAGGAAATGTGCGACAGCGGGTAGAGTTTTACCCCCGACTCACGCTGGATGGTGTCGACATAGGCGGAGGGGAAATCCATCTCCGAGAAGATCACCTTGACGTCCAGTTCGCGCAGTTGGTCGATGGTTTTTTTCAGTTGGCTCGGGCTCGGCTCAATCCCGTGGGCCGGCTCGACCACGGCGGTCACTTCCAGGCCGAATTCGCGCAGCAGGTAGTCGTAGGCCGCGTGGACCGTGGCCACCCGCAGGTCGGCATTGGGCGCCTTGGTCAGCTTGGCCAGGGCGTCGGCCCGCATCTGCCGCAGGCGTTTGCCGTAGGCGCGGGCGTTCTGGGTGTAGGTCTTGGCGTTGGCGGGGTCAAGCTTGCCCAGTTCCCGGGCAATGTTGTTGACCTGGGCAATGGAGGCGCTGATGGACAGGAAAGTGTGCGGGTTCACCACCTTGCCTGCGCCCCGCGCGGCAATCCCGGTGGCCGCCAGCAGCGGCACGTTTTCGTTGGCCTCGATCACCTTGACGTTGGGGGTTTCGCTGGCGGCGATCATGCGGTCGGCGAAGTCGTCGTGGCCGACTCCGTTGAGCACGATTACGTCCAGGCCGGCGATGCGCTTGATGTCTTCGGCACGAGGCTCATAGGCATGGGGATTGAAACCGGCCGGAATCAACGGCACTACTTCGGCCTTGTCGCCGACGATATTGGCCACGTAGCTGTAGTACGGATGCAAGGTGATGCCGATGCGCAGGCGCTTGGCCTCTTCGGCGCTGGCCAGGGGCATGACCACCAGGGCCAGCAGGCCTGCCAGCAGCAGGCGTGCACGGTACAGAAAACGATGGTGCGCAGATGAACTAGGCATGAGCAAACGGTCTTCTCTGGGGTAAATACGCAAATCAGTGACGATGCTGGCGAGTGACGCCGGCGTCGAATTGGGCGATGACCTGCTGCCAGCCTGCGCTGATCAGCGCGGCGTCGGCCAGATCGGCAGGGGCCTGGAGGCTGGCGCTGCGGTTGAGCCAGATATCCGGTTCGGTGTTGCCGTGCGCACTCAGGCGCATCAGGAAGGAACCGGCGACACTCGGTACCTGGCTCTGCCCGAAGTACGCGCCACTGTCCAACAACTGCCAGGCGTGAGCGCCACGGCTGACGGAGCTGGCGTCTTGGGCGAAAGGCGCAAAACCCTCGTCGGCCAGGACTTGCGGGGTCGGCAGGGCTTGCTGCTCTTCACGCAGCAGGTGGATTTCATCGAGGGTCACCCGCAGGTCGGCATAAATGCCTTGCTCCGAGGCGCCGAGATCGCGCCGCGCATCCAGTTGATGGGTTTGCACGCTGCTGACCACCTCTGGCTCGCCACGCCAGAGCACCACGGAACCGGCAACTGCGAGAATCGCCAGGCACAGCAACAGTACGTAGAGGGTTTCATGGCCGGCACCGGCCGGGCGGACGAGCTGTGTGGTGGGCGTACTCATGGGGTCTCGATATCCGCTTGGTCGATCTCGACCACGTGGCCTGGGCCGGCGTCGAACAAGACATAGAACTCGGATCCGGGCTTCTTGAAGGTCAGGGTCGAGTCGGCGCCGAGTTTGCCCGGCACCAGGATGGTTTCGTCATAGCCGATCACATCCAGGGTCACGCCAGGTGCGCCACTGCCATCGGAGAAGCCGCCGGTGCACTGGATCTGCTCGGCGTCGATGGCCTTGCATTCGCACATCGGGTTGTGGGCCAGCGCCTGGGCACTGAAGCCCGCGCCGAGGGCCAGGGCCAGCGCACTGCCAAGCAGGCGCAAAGGGGTCAAGCTGCGGGCAACGGTCATGGTTTGCCTCCTTGTTTGTTCAGCCAGGCGATAGTGGCCGGGGATGCTTGGGCAAGCGGCACGGCCGCCTGATGCATGCTGCCGTCCCAGCCTTCCATGGTGATCCAGATTTCGGCGTCGGTTTTGCTCTTCTCGGGGATCGGCAAGGTCGCGCCCATGCGATAGGGGGCGCCGAAGAAAATCACCCCGGCGGCGCGCAGGCTGCGGGGTTTGCCAATGCGCAGGTAAGTCGCCTTGACCTGGCCGATGCAGGATTGGCACAGCGCTGCGTTAAAGCTCTTCATGTAGCCGGCCGGGCCTGACAGTTGCGGTTCCTGATTGCGCAGTTCGGCCAGGCGCAGGCTCCAGGGGCCGACCTGGATTTCACCGACTTCCCGCTCACCCAGGCCGCTGTCGCCGCGAAACAGCGCGACGTCGGCGAAGTACTTGGGCATGAACCCCAGTGGAATCAGGAGCAGCAGGATGTTGATGTGAAAGCGCCATTTACGCCAGAACACGCTCAGGCGCGAAGGAGTGACTGCGGTGATGGCCTTGCTCACAGGTTACCCTCCGGTGAGTTGTCGTTCATGGCTGCCACCGGTTGTTCGACCTTGGCCGGGCGGGGCGTCTTGTTGCTGCGCTTCAGCGCGTGGGCGGTGGCCAGGGCGGTGCGTTTGGTCCAGATCAGCAAGCCGCTGAGCACCATCATGCTGAGGACCAGGCCGAAGAAGAACCAGATCAGTTTTATCCACAGGCCGCCGAAGTCGCCGGTGTGCAACGGGCGCATGGATTCGGTGACGAACTCCAGGCCGGTGCGGTCCGAGAGCAGCCGCGAGGCATCGATGTCGCCGTTGTAGGGGTTGATCGTGGCGGTCTGGAACATCAGCGGATACCAGCCACGGCCACCGATGTTGAGGTGGCTGTAGGCGTTGCTCGGCAGGCTGACGAAGCTCACTTCCAAACCGGGGATTTTCTCCTGGGCGATCAGGATAGCGTTGTCCAGGTCGAGCATTTTCGGCGGGGAGCCATCAGCCGACAGGGGCACGCTTTCGCGGGCGACCACCGGGACCACCGGCTCGCTGGAGATGGAAATTTGGTTGTCGAACAACAGGGCCTGGATCAGGAACCAGATGCCGGTGATGGAAATCACCGCGATGAACCAGATCGACCAGATGCCGCTCAGGCGATGGAAGTCGCCCCAGAAGATCCGCGCTCCGTGGTTGAACCGCAGGGTGGGCTTGAAGAAGCCCTTCCAGAACTTCTTGTACACCACCAGGCCAGTGATCAAAGACACCAGCAGTGGAATGCCGAGGAACGACACCAGGTACCAGCCCCAGCTGAAACCGTTGGTAAAGGGCACCAGCCACCAGCCATGCAGTGCACGGGTAAAGGCCTGGAAGTTGAAGTCCGGGCTGATCCCTTGAATCACGCCACTGTAGGGGTTCACATAGACCTCGACCGAGCGTCCGTCCGGGTAGCTCACCTGGGCTGACAGGGCGAAGTGCGATTCATCCGGGCGGCTGATGGATTCGACGATAGTGAGTGGTTCGGCCTGCTTGATTGCGGCAATGACCTGGTCATAGCTCAACAGTTCGGCGTCGTCGGATGGTTGGCCGGCACGGATGTCCGGATTGGCCAGCCAGACGATCTCCTGGCTGACTACCGCCAGGGTGCCGGTGACGCAGACGATCAGTACAAAGAACCAGATGGGCAATGCCAGCCAGCTGTGCACCAGAAACCACAGTTTGGAACGGGACTTCTTCGACATGAATGAGGGTCTTGATTCGATGAGAGGAGCGGTGTGGATGCACCGTGATTCCCGAAAAAGCCGGCCGTAGCTTTTGCCTACGCGACCTGCTGCATCTATTTAAGACGAATGAGAATCAAAAATCCCGAAAAACAATATGAAAGCAAATGTTTCCAAGACGCATTCATGGCTGCAGGCGCCGCAATGGTTGGCCCGGGCTTGCCAGCAAAAACAATCGCCAGCGCCCCGAAAACAAGCACTCAGGCTGAAGATTGTGGTTCGCGGGCAAGCCAGTTCCTATAGGGGCTGGGGATTATTGCTGATTGAACATGTCCTTGGCGCGCTGTTCGATCTGCTCCTGAGTCAGGTCTTCCTTGCGGGTGGCCAGAAACCATAAATGGCCGTAGGGGTCTTTCAGGGTGCCCGAACGGTCGCCGTAGAACTGGTCCTTGACCTCGGACACCACGATGCCACCGGCGTTGATTGCCTGGGCGTAGCTTTGATCCACATCCTGGACATACAGATGCAGGCCGACTGAGGGCGAGGTGTCGGGATTGCTCAAGGGGCCTTGGTCGCACGGCGTGCCAAGCATGATCGGGCAGTCGCCGATACGCAGTTCGGCATGGCCGATGCTGCCGTCGGGCATCGACAGGCGCATGACCTCAGTGGCGCCAAAGGCTTTTTTGTAGAACTCGATGGCCTCGGCAGCTTTGTGGATTCCCAGGTAAGGCGTGATGCTGTGATAACCCTCCGGGATGGGTTTAACGCTCATGACGGTTCTCCAGGGTGGGTGGGGGATGGCGCACTGTTTCTCGCCGATTTGCGGTCGAGTAACTATAGGCCAGCCCTGATGCCGCCACGGATCGGCCGACGGGTTGCTGCATGGCCAGCAAGTGGCTATCAATCAGGGGCTATCAATGACCCGGTACCAGCAACTGCGCGCCGGCGCCTTGCTCACCCAGCACATCCCCGTAGTTGCGCAGCGGGCAGGCCTCCATCGACAAGCAACCGCAACCGATACAGCCATTGAGTTTGTCGCGCAGCAGGCTCAGTTGACGGATCCGTTCATCAAGGTCATTGCTCCACTTTTCCGACAGCAGTTTCCAGTCTGCCGCCGTCGGCGCGCGATGGTCAGGCAGGGACTTGAGGGCCGCGCCGATTTCCGCCAGGGGAATGCCCAGGCGTTGGGCCACCTTGATCAATGCCACCCGACGCAGCACTTCCCGTGGATAACGACGCTGGTTGCCCGGGTTGCGGTTGCTGTGGATCAGCCCCTTGGACTCATAGAAGTGCAGGGCGGTAACCGCCACGCCACTGCGCTGCGCCAGTTGCCCGACACTCAACTCTTTGTGCAGGTGTTCCTTGCTGATCATTTCAATTGCCACTTGACCTTGACTTAACTAGAGGTTTTATCCTGCCAACCTTCAATTCGCAAGATGCGACTTACGTGCCAGGGGGAATCCTCATGCAATCGATAGAGAACAATCGCAGTTTTACCCAACTGATCGAATTCGAGATCGAGCCCCACCAACAACATGGCCTGGTGTCGGCGTTATCCGCCCAGACCGAGCGACTGGCCCAGCACCACAGCGGCTTTCTCAGCGCCAGTGTGCAGGCCAGCGATGACGGACGGCGAGTGCTCAATTACCTGCAGTGGCAAACCCGTGAGGCAGGCGAGGCGGCGTTTCGCAGTTTCGAAAGCGGTGAGCAGGATTTCTGGCAGTTGATCCGCACCCATCAGGCCAAGGGTGTGACCTTCGGCTCGTTCCAGGTTCTGCGCAGCATTGAGCGCAGCCCGGACAATGCCTTGCAATGCAGCCTGGTGGGCTAGGACGCGCTAACGCGCAAAAAACTCGATAAGGACTATCGAGCGCGATGATTTTTCTCGAGAAAGGCTGGGGCGTAGCCTGTGTCCATTGCTTCAGGACAGCTCTCAGGAATCGCCCCCCATGAATCATTTGCCAAGCGCCACATTGTTGTTGATCGCCTCGCTGCTTGCCGGTTGCGCCACTCACCCGGCCCCGGAACTGCGGCCTTATTCGGCCGAGGAAAGCCGCGAACTGGCATTGGAAGCGCTGAGTCGTCGTGGCTTGTCGTTTGATGAATACCAGGCGAAAAAGGCCCAGTTGCTACCCCAGCCAAGCAAAGCCAGCGGATTTGACCCGCAGGCCGAGATGAACGCCGAGCGCTCCCCACAACTGCACGGCCGGGCGAGTTGAGCGACTGTACTGCTTGAAGTTTTTGCTAACTGTGCGTGCCCGCCGTGTGGACGCTGCGATAGGGTCGAGTCCTGACTGACCTGATGGAATCGCACCATGACCCTCTCCCTGGATGTATTGCTCGGCTTTGCTCTGTTTGCCCTGGTGACTTCGATCACGCCCGGGCCGAACAACACCATGTTGCTGGCCTCCGGGGTCAATTTCGGCTTTAACCGTACCATCCCGCACATGCTGGGGATTACCTGCGGCTTTTTTGTCCTGGTGCTGGCCGTGGGGTTTGGCCTGGGAGCGGTATTTCAAACCTATCCGTTGCTTTATAACGTGCTGCGTTTTGTCGGCGCGGCCTACTTGCTGTACCTGGCGTGGAAGATTGCCCACGCAGGGCCGGTCTCGGACAGCGAAGAGGGGCGCGGCCAGCCCATCAGCTACCTGGGCGCGGCGGCCTTCCAGTGGGTCAATCCCAAGGCCTGGATCATGGCAATTGGTGCCATCAGTACCTATACACCGCTGCAGGGCTACTTCACCAATGTGATTGTGATCGCGGCCGTGTTTGCCCTGATCAACCTGCCCAGCGTCGGTGTCTGGGTGGTCTGTGGCTCGCTGTTGCGCAATGTCCTGCGGGACCGGCGCTGGCTGCGCCTATTCAACTGGGGCATGGCATTGCTGCTGGTGGCCTCGCTGTACCCCATGTTGCAGCAGAGCTTTGGCTGACTGGTGCTTCAACCCGGTGGCAGATGCCTGTTAAGCTCAACTTCAGGAGCGTTCCTACGCACTTTTAATGAAGTTGTCCTTCTTTAACTGCATCCGATCAGGTATTGCTGGAACTGCTGCCGTCATGCGCCATCGCAAGCGAGCGCCGCAAGCGGGCGCCGCAAGCGGGCAGCGCGCAGTGAATGCATCCGCCGCACCTGATCCCGGAACCTGCTCTGCGAGCCTTTTTTATGAATACACGTCCTTTATATTTTGATTACGCCGCCACCACGCCGGTGGATGAGCGGGTCATCCAGGTGATGGTCGATTGTCTGGGCTTCAACGGCAACTTCGGCAACCCAGCCTCCAGCTCCCATGCCTTTGGCCAGCAGGCCCGCTGTTCGGTCGAACTGGCGCGTCAGCAAGTCGCCGACCTGGTGGGCGCGCAGGCATCCCAGATCGTCTGGACCTCCGGCGCCACAGAATCCAACAACCTGGCCCTCAAGGGGGTGGCCCAGGCCCGCCAACAGCCGGGCGGGCACATCATCACCAGCCAGATTGAACACAAGGCGATCCTCGATACGGCCAGGCAATTGCAGGATGCCGGGGTCGATGTCACTTATCTGCTGCCCGACGCCGATGGCCTGATCACCGCGCAAGCGGTCAGCGCGGCGCTGCGCGAAGACACCTTCCTGGTGTCGCTGATGCTGGTCAACAACGAGTTGGGCACCGTCAACGACATCCCGGCCATCGGCCAGCGCGTGCGCGAACACGGGGCCTTGTTCCACGTCGATGCCGCCCAGGGCGCGGGCAAGGTGACGATTGACCTTGCGCAGTGGCCGGTCGACCTGATGTCGTTTTCCGCCCACAAGATCTACGGCCCCAAGGGCATCGGCGCGCTCTACGTCGGCCCGCGGGCCGAGCAGCGCCTGCAGGCGCAGATCCATGGTGGCGGACACGAAGGCGGCTTACGCTCCGGCACCCTGGCGACTCATCAGATCGCGGGCATGGGCGCTGCCTTTGCATTGGCGGCCGAACATTTTGCCGAGGAGGCCGGGATCATCTCGCGGTTGCGCGAGCGCTTGCTGGAGCAACTCGGAGGCATCGCGGGCCTGCGGCTCAATGGCAGTCCGAGCCAGCGTATTCCCCACACCCTGAGCCTGACCTTCCACGAAGGCGAGTTCAATGCCCAGGCGTTGAGCGCTTCGATAGCGTTCTCCGCGACCTCGGCCTGCAATTCCGCTAGCAACGCTCCCTCCCATGTGCTCCTGGCCCTGGGCCACGATGCCCGGGCGGCGGGGCGCACGATTCGCTTGAGCCTTGGGCGCTTCACCCGTGAGCAGGATATCGATCAGGCCGCCCAGTTGATCAAGGCGGCAACCGCCAGTGCACCGGCGTTCTGGGCGACCGCCCAACCCTGATGCGCCGACCATAAGTCAGCGCCCTATAACAATATTGAAGTGGTTAGCAGGAGACATGATGAGTACGCAGCCTTTGACCCAGGGAACGGTCCCCCAGCGCCTGGCGCGCACCCGCGAGCTGATGAGCCGGGAGGGTATTCACGCGTTGCTGGTGCCGTCGGCCGATCCCCATCTGTCGGAGTACCTGCCGGGTTACTGGCAAGGGCGCCAGTGGCTGTCGGGCTTTCATGGATCGGTCGGGACCCTGATCGTCACCCAGGACTTTGCCGGCATCTGGGCCGACAGCCGTTACTGGGAACAGGCGGGCAAGGAACTCAAGGGCAGCGGTATCGAGTTGGTGAAACTGCAACCGGGCCAGCCGGGACCTCTGGAGTGGCTGGCCGAGCAAACGCCGGAAGGCTGCGTGGTAGCGGTGGATGGCGCGGTTATGGCCGTTGCCTCGGCGCGTACCCTGGGTAGCAAGCTGGAAGAGCGCGGGGCACGCCTGCGCACCGATCTCGACCTGTTGAGCGAAGCCTGGAGCGATCGCCCGAGCTTGCCGGACCAACCGATTTATCAGCACTTGCCACCCCAGGCGACCGTCAGCCGTGGCGACAAGCTCGCTACCTTGCGCGAAACCCTGCTCGCCCGCGGTGCCGATTGGCACTTCATCGCCACCCTCGACGACATTGCCTGGCTGTTCAACCTGCGTGGCGCCGATGTGTCGTTCAACCCGGTATTCGTGTCCTTTGCGCTGATCAGCCAGCAGCAGGCAACCTTGTTTGTGGCCTTGAGCAAGGTCGATGCGCCACTGCGGGCGATCCTCGAGCAGGACGGCGTGACGCTGCGCGATTACAGCGAAGTGGCTGCGGCCTTGGCGGCCATTCCGGGTGGCAGCAGCCTGCAGATCGACCCGGCGCGGGTCACAGCCGGCCTGCTGGGCAACCTGCACAGCGGCGTGAAGCTGGTGGAAGGTTTGAACCCGACCACCCTGGCCAAGTCGCAGAAAAGCCTGGCCGATGCCGAGCACATTCGCCAGGCCATGGAGCAGGACGGCGCTGCCCTCTGCGAGTTCTTCACCTGGCTCGACAGCGCGCTGGGGCGCGAGCGTATTACCGAGCTGACCATTGACGAACACCTGACCGCGGCCCGGACCCGACGCCCGGGTTATGTCTCGCTGAGCTTCAACACCATTGCCGCCTACAACGCCAACGGTGCCATGCCGCACTATCACGCGACCGAAGAAGAGCATGCGGTGATTGAAGGCGACGGCCTGCTGCTGATCGATTCCGGCGGCCAGTATCTGGGCGGCACCACCGACATTACTCGGATGGTCCCCGTCGGCACGCCGACTGCCGAGCAGAAACGCGACTGCACCCGAGTCCTCAAGGGCGTGATCGCCTTGTCCCGTGCGCAGTTTCCGCGGGGCATTCTCTCGCCGCTGCTCGACGCCATTGCGCGGGCGCCGATCTGGGCCGAAAGCGTGGATTACGGTCATGGCACCGGGCATGGCGTCGGGTACTTCCTCAATGTGCACGAAGGCCCGCAGGTGATTGCCTATCAGGCGGCGGCCGCGCCACAGACCGCGATGCAGCCGGGGATGATTACCTCCATCGAGCCTGGCACTTATCGTCCGGGACGCTGGGGGGTACGTATCGAGAACCTGGTGTTGAACCGCGAGGCGGGTAGCAGCGAATTTGGTCAATTCCTCAGGTTCGAAACCCTGACCCTGTGTCCGATCGACACCCGCTGCCTGGAAACCTCCTTGCTGACCGAGGATGAGCGCGAGTGGTTCAACGGCTATCACGCCGAAGTGCGCCGGCGCCTGAGCCCGTTGCTCGAAGGGCCAGCGCTTGAGTGGTTGCTCACGCGCACTGCTGCCATTTGACTACAGAGTGCGCCTCAGCCCTTGCGGCTGCGGCGCGCTGCGTCAGCTCAATGCTTCGCGGACAAAGTCCAGGCGGTCCTGACCGAAGTACAACTGGTCACCGACAAACAGGCTCGGCGCGCCAAATACTCCCCGCGCAATCGCTTGCTCGGTCTTGTCCTTGAGCGCGGCCTTGACCTCATCGTCGACGGTCAACGCCAGTACCTCCTGCGGGTCGAAGCCGTGCTCGGTGAGGACTGTGGCAACGGTCGCCGGGTCGTTGAGGTTGCGCCCATCGACCCAGAGCGCCCGAAACAGGCAGTCGATAAAGTCGAGGAAACGTTCGGGATGGCGCACCTGCATGCCGGTGACAGCGCGCATCAGCAACAGGGTGTTGATCGGGAAATGCGGATTGAGCGAAAACTCGACGCCGTAGCGTCTGGCGTAGCGATCCAGGTCCAGGAACATGTAGCGCCCCTTGGCTGCAATGGTCGCGGGTGACGCGTTGCCAGTCGCCTTGAATACCCCGCCGAGCAACATCGGTTGGTAAATCAGTTGGCTGCCGGTCTGTTCACAGATGCCTGGCAGTTGGGTGTAGGCCAGGTAAGTGGCCGGGCTGCCCAGGTCAAAGAAAAACTCCACGCACTTGCTCATGTTCGATGCACTCTGATTATTGTTGGGAGGCAGTGCTTACCAGCGTTCGCTCCAGGGCCGCAGGTCCAGCTCGAAGGTCCACGCATCGCGCGGCTGGTTGTGCAGGAACCAGTAGTTCTCGGCAATGTGCTCAGGGTCGAGAATCCCGTCTTCGGCCTTGAGTGCGTATTTTTCCGGGAAGCTGTCGCGAATAAAGTCGGTATCGATGGCGCCATCGACCACCACGTGCGCGACGTGGATGTTCAGCGGCCCCAGTTCCCGGGCCATGCTTTGTGCCAGGGCACGAATGCCATGCTTGGCCCCGGCGAATGCAGCAAAACCTGCGGCGCCGCGCAGGCCGGCAGTGGCCCCGGTAAACAGAATCGTGCCGCGTTGGCGGGTGACCATGCGCTTGGCCACTTCGCGGGCATTGAGAAACCCCGAAAAACAGGCCATCTCCCAGATCTTGAAATATTTGCGCGCGGTTTCTTCGAGGATGCTGCAGGGGACATTGGCGCCGATGTTGAAGACCAGCGCTTCAATGGGGCCGATCTGACTCTCGATCTGCTCGACCAGCGCAATGACTTCCTCTTCCTTGCGCGCATCACAGGCAAAGCCGTGGGCTTGGCCGCCATTGGCATTGATCGCGTCAACCAGCGGCTGCAGCTTATCGGCGCTGCGCCGAGTGACGCAGGCAATAAATCCTTCTTCGGCAAAACGTTTGGCAATGGCTCCGCCAGTGGCGTCGCCGGCACCGACAACCAGCACGACTTTGTTGTTATGGGTAGCTGTGGTCATAGTCATCGCTCTTTGGTAAACGGTCGTTAACTAAACGAACGTTATGCTACGATCAGCGCGACGTCAAGACGATGCAATTTTGGGAGCCGCGATGCGTTACTCAGCCAGTCACAAGCTGGAAACCCGGCAGAAACTGCTGGAAAGCAGCTCGGTGTCCGCCAAGCAGGAGGGGTTTGCCACCGTGGGAGTGGATGGCTTGATGAAAGCCATTGGTCTCAGTGGCGGTGCGTTCTACAGTCACTTCTCGTCGAAAGACGAGCTCTTTGCCTCAATCGTCGAGCGTGAATTACGCCAGAGTCTTGAGCGCTTGAGTGGCGACGGTGAATTAAGTCGCGTCAGGCTGGAGCGTTGCCTCAAGCACTACTTGAGCATGGCCCATGTCGAACAGCCAGGCGCCGGGTGCGCGCTACCGGCATTGGGCGCCGAAATTGCCCGTGCCGACACTGCGGTGCGCCAGCAGGCCGAACACTGGATCTGCCGGTTGCACGAGAACTGGGCGGCCATTCTGCAGAGTGACAGCCTGGCGTGGGCGATTCTGTCGCAATGTGTCGGGGCATTGGTGGTGGCGCGAATGCTGGTGAGCCCGCAGATCCAGAGCAGCGTGTTGTCCTCGAGCTACGAAGAGATCGCACGCCAGATAGACGCTCGCTGAACCGCAAGCGCCGACGCTGTTACTTGCAGATGATAATCATGCTGCGGCTGGTATAACCGGCAGGGTTGAGGCCGAAGGGATAGTCCCCCGAGTCTTCAACGCTGTCCCCGGACTTGGCGACGACTCTGTAGCCCTTTGGTCCACACGCCTTGACGGCGGTCGCCGTGCATTGGTCCCACGAAGAGGAAAGGCCGGAGCAATTGATATGCAGGCCTTTCTTCCCGCGCTTGACTTCGGTTTTAGAGGTTGCGGCGCATCCTGCGATGGCAAGTACTGCTATAAATACCAAAAATCGTTTCATTCCTTTCCCTATTGCGGTCTCGGGTCTGGCAACCGAGCCTGACAGCCTACGCTTTTGCTTTACGGGGTGTAAGTTCTCTATCCGAACTGTCCATGTCAAATGCCGGATAGCGACTAAACATGGCCTAATTGAAAGAGAAATACCAGACCTTTGTAGGAATGTTTCTCAATCAGTCGCCACCATAGGTTTAGCTTCACGGCCCATGGTCAAAGTAGCACCCACCGAAGCCAGGATGATGCAACTGATGGCCATCCACTGGGCCACTGACAGGTACTCATTGAGGAACAGCAGGCCGGACATGGCTGCAATGGCAGGCTCGACGCTCATAAGGGTGCCAAAGGTGCGCGCTGGCATTCGGGTCAGGGCGATCATTTCCAGGGTGTAGGGCAGGGCCGTGGACAATACTGCGACGCCCAGTGCGACGGGGATCAGCGATGGCGTGAATAAGGCAGCGCCGGCGTGGGCAACACCGAAGGGTGTGACGAAGATAGCGGCGATCATCACGCCCAGGGCGGCTGTCTGCACGCCGTTGTCGGCGCCGGCTTTCTGCCCGAAGAGAATGTACAGCGCCCAGCAGACGCCCGCTGCCAGTGCATAACCGGCCCCCATGAGGTCAATGCTCGCGCTGGCCGCATCAGTGGGGACCAGCAGTAGCAAGCCGACGATGGCCAGGCCAATCCACAGGAAGTCGATGGCCTTGCGTGACGCGTAGATTGCTACGGCCAGGGGGCCGGTGAACTCCAGTGCCACGGCAATGCCCAGTGGAACGGTTTGCAGCGACATATAGAAGAGCAGGTTCATGCCACCCAATGCCACGCCGTAGACCGCTACGGTCTGCAGTGAGCGGGCGGTAAGCTTGGCCTTCCAGGGGCGCAACAGGAGGATCATGATCACGCTGGCGAAAATCAGGCGCAGGGTTGTGGTGCCTTGAGCGCCGACCACCGGGAACATGCTCTTGGCCAGGGAGGCGCCGGACTGAATCGACGCCATGGCTATTAATAGCAGGCCAACCGGGAACAGGGTCGAGGTCAGGCTGCGGGATTGCTCATTCATTGCGGGGCGTCTTCCAGGGTAAAAGTCAGGTATGTGTTACATCATGCGTAACTAAGATCAGTTGAGCAATATACTGCGCATTTTTTATCTCGGTTGTGGGGTTGCCTGCCGATTTTCCGTGGAGTGCCGGCTTTTGATAGAAAAACCAAATTAGCAGTTGACGGCAGATTCTATATGTCTATAATTCGCCCCACTTCCGGCGCAGTCGAAACGGAAAACTCCTTGGTAAACAATGAGTTACGCAGTTTTCGGCAGCAGGTTGCTTCAGTTCATCGAAGCACGAAAGGAGTTGAAAAAGAGGTGTTGACAGCAGCGTGTAACGCTGTAGAATTCGCCTCCCGCTACCGAGTGATCGGAAGCGCAAGTGGTTGAAGTTGTTGAGGAAATCTTCAAAAACTTCTGAAAATACCGCTTGACAGCAAATGAGGCTGCTGTAGAATGCGCGCCTCGGTTGAGACGAAAGATCTTAACCAACCGCTCTTTAACAACTGAATCAAGCAATTCGTGTGGGTGCTTGTGCTGTCAGACTGATAGTCAAAAAGATTATCAGCATCACAAGTTACTCCGCGAGAAATCAAAGATGTAACCAACGATTGCTGAGCCAAGTTTAGGGTTTCTTAAAAACCCAAAGATGTTTGAACTGAAGAGTTTGATCATGGCTCAGATTGAACGCTGGCGGCAGGCCTAACACATGCAAGTCGAGCGGTAGAGAGAAGCTTGCTTCTCTTGAGAGCGGCGGACGGGTGAGTAATGCCTAGGAATCTGCCTGGTAGTGGGGGATAACGCTCGGAAACGGACGCTAATACCGCATACGTCCTACGGGAGAAAGCAGGGGACCTTCGGGCCTTGCGCTATCAGATGAGCCTAGGTCGGATTAGCTAGTTGGTGGGGTAATGGCTCACCAAGGCGACGATCCGTAACTGGTCTGAGAGGATGATCAGTCACACTGGAACTGAGACACGGTCCAGACTCCTACGGGAGGCAGCAGTGGGGAATATTGGACAATGGGCGAAAGCCTGATCCAGCCATGCCGCGTGTGTGAAGAAGGTCTTCGGATTGTAAAGCACTTTAAGTTGGGAGGAAGGGCAGTAACCTAATACGTTGCTGTCTTGACGTTACCGACAGAATAAGCACCGGCTAACTCTGTGCCAGCAGCCGCGGTAATACAGAGGGTGCAAGCGTTAATCGGAATTACTGGGCGTAAAGCGCGCGTAGGTGGTTTGTTAAGTTGGATGTGAAATCCCCGGGCTCAACCTGGGAACTGCATTCAAAACTGACAAGCTAGAGTATGGTAGAGGGTGGTGGAATTTCCTGTGTAGCGGTGAAATGCGTAGATATAGGAAGGAACACCAGTGGCGAAGGCGACCACCTGGACTGATACTGACACTGAGGTGCGAAAGCGTGGGGAGCAAACAGGATTAGATACCCTGGTAGTCCACGCCGTAAACGATGTCAACTAGCCGTTGGGAGCCTTGAGCTCTTAGTGGCGCAGCTAACGCATTAAGTTGACCGCCTGGGGAGTACGGCCGCAAGGTTAAAACTCAAATGAATTGACGGGGGCCCGCACAAGCGGTGGAGCATGTGGTTTAATTCGAAGCAACGCGAAGAACCTTACCAGGCCTTGACATCCAATGAACTTTCTAGAGATAGATTGGTGCCTTCGGGAACATTGAGACAGGTGCTGCATGGCTGTCGTCAGCTCGTGTCGTGAGATGTTGGGTTAAGTCCCGTAACGAGCGCAACCCTTGTCCTTAGTTACCAGCACGTAATGGTGGGCACTCTAAGGAGACTGCCGGTGACAAACCGGAGGAAGGTGGGGATGACGTCAAGTCATCATGGCCCTTACGGCCTGGGCTACACACGTGCTACAATGGTCGGTACAGAGGGTTGCCAAGCCGCGAGGTGGAGCTAATCCCACAAAACCGATCGTAGTCCGGATCGCAGTCTGCAACTCGACTGCGTGAAGTCGGAATCGCTAGTAATCGCGAATCAGAATGTCGCGGTGAATACGTTCCCGGGCCTTGTACACACCGCCCGTCACACCATGGGAGTGGGTTGCACCAGAAGTAGCTAGTCTAACCTTCGGGAGGACGGTTACCACGGTGTGATTCATGACTGGGGTGAAGTCGTAACAAGGTAGCCGTAGGGGAACCTGCGGCTGGATCACCTCCTTAATCGACGACATCAGCTGCTGCATAAGCTCCCACACGAATTGCTTGATTCATTGAAGAAGACGAGAAACAGCCCTGAGGCATAGGGTTGTTGTTTGTCGTAAAGCTTAGAAATGAGCATTCCATCAAGGCGATGGTGAATGTTGATTTCTGATCTTTAAGATTAGATCGTTCTTTAAAAATTTGGGTATGTGATAGAAAGATAGACTGAACGTTACTTTCACTGGTAACGGATCAGGCTAAGGTAAAATTTGTGAGTTGCTCTATGAGCAAGTGCGAATTTTCGGCGAATGTCGTCTTCATAGTATAACCAGATTGCTTGGGGTTATATGGTCAAGTGAAGAAGCGCATACGGTGGATGCCTTGGCAGTCAGAGGCGATGAAAGACGTGGTAGCCTGCGAAAAGCTTCGGGGAGTCGGCAAACAGACTTTGATCCGGAGATGTCTGAATGGGGGAACCCAGCCATCATAAGATGGTTATCTTAAGCTGAATACATAGGCTTAAGAGGCGAACCAGGGGAACTGAAACATCTAAGTACCCTGAGGAAAAGAAATCAACCGAGATTCCCTTAGTAGTGGCGAGCGAACGGGGACTAGCCCTTAAGTGGCTTTGAGATTAGCGGAACGCTCTGGAAAGTGCGGCCATAGTGGGTGATAGCCCTGTACGCGAAAATCTCTTAGTCATGAAATCGAGTAGGACGGAGCACGAGAAACTTTGTCTGAATATGGGGGGACCATCCTCCAAGGCTAAATACTACTGACTGACCGATAGTGAACTAGTACCGTGAGGGAAAGGCGAAAAGAACCCCGGAGAGGGGAGTGAAATAGATCCTGAAACCGTATGCGTACAAGCAGTGGGAGCCCACTTTGTTGGGTGACTGCGTACCTTTTGTATAATGGGTCAGCGACTTATTTTCAGTGGCGAGCTTAACCGAATAGGGGAGGCGTAGCGAAAGCGAGTCTTAATAGGGCGTCTAGTCGCTGGGAATAGACCCGAAACCGGGCGATCTATCCATGGGCAGGTTGAAGGTTGGGTAACACTAACTGGAGGACCGAACCGACTACCGTTGAAAAGTTAGCGGATGACCTGTGGATCGGAGTGAAAGGCTAATCAAGCTCGGAGATAGCTGGTTCTCCTCGAAAGCTATTTAGGTAGCGCCTCATGTATCACTGTAGGGGGTAGAGCACTGTTTCGGCTAGGGGGTCATCCCGACTTACCAAACCGATGCAAACTCCGAATACCTACAAGTGCCGAGCATGGGAGACACACGGCGGGTGCTAACGTCCGTCGTGAAAAGGGAAACAACCCAGACCGTCAGCTAAGGTCCCAAAGTTATGGTTAAGTGGGAAACGATGTGGGAAGGCTTAGACAGCTAGGAGGTTGGCTTAGAAGCAGCCACCCTTTAAAGAAAGCGTAATAGCTCACTAGTCGAGTCGGCCTGCGCGGAAGATGTAACGGGGCTCAAACCATACACCGAAGCTACGGGTATCACTTAGGTGATGCGGTAGAGGAGCGTTCTGTAAGCCTGTGAAGGTGAGTTGAGAAGCTTGCTGGAGGTATCAGAAGTGCGAATGCTGACATGAGTAACGACAATGGGTGTGAAAAACACCCACGCCGAAAGACCAAGGTTTCCTGCGCAACGTTAATCGACGCAGGGTTAGTCGGTCCCTAAGGCGAGGCTGAAAAGCGTAGTCGATGGAAAACAGGTTAATATTCCTGTACTTCTGGTTATTGCGATGGAGGGACGGAGAAGGCTAGGCCAGCTTGGCGTTGGTTGTCCAAGTTTAAGGTGGTAGGCTGGAATCTTAGGTAAATCCGGGATTCTAAGGCCGAGAGCTGATGACGAGTGTTCTTTTAGAACACGAAGTGGTTGATGCCATGCTTCCAAGAAAAGCTTCTAAGCTTCAGGTAACCAGGAACCGTACCCCAAACCGACACAGGTGGTTGGGTAGAGAATACCAAGGCGCTTGAGAGAACTCGGGTGAAGGAACTAGGCAAAATGGCACCGTAACTTCGGGAGAAGGTGCGCCGGTGAGGGTGAAGGACTTGCTCCGTAAGCCCACGCCGGTCGAAGATACCAGGCCGCTGCGACTGTTTATTAAAAACACAGCACTCTGCAAACACGAAAGTGGACGTATAGGGTGTGACGCCTGCCCGGTGCCGGAAGGTTAATTGATGGGGTTAGCTAACGCGAAGCTCTTGATCGAAGCCCCGGTAAACGGCGGCCGTAACTATAACGGTCCTAAGGTAGCGAAATTCCTTGTCGGGTAAGTTCCGACCTGCACGAATGGCGTAACGATGGCGGCGCTGTCTCCACCCGAGACTCAGTGAAATTGAAATCGCTGTGAAGATGCAGTGTATCCGCGGCTAGACGGAAAGACCCCGTGAACCTTTACTATAGCTTTGCACTGGACTTTGAATTTGCTTGTGTAGGATAGGTGGGAGGCTTTGAAGCGTGGACGCCAGTCTGCGTGGAGCCAACCTTGAAATACCACCCTGGCAACTTTGAGGTTCTAACTCAGGTCCGTTATCCGGATCGAGGACAGTGTATGGTGGGTAGTTTGACTGGGGCGGTCTCCTCCTAAAGAGTAACGGAGGAGTACGAAGGTGCGCTCAGACCGGTCGGAAATCGGTCGTAGAGTATAAAGGCAAAAGCGCGCTTGACTGCGAGACAGACACGTCGAGCAGGTACGAAAGTAGGTCTTAGTGATCCGGTGGTTCTGTATGGAAGGGCCATCGCTCAACGGATAAAAGGTACTCCGGGGATAACAGGCTGATACCGCCCAAGAGTTCATATCGACGGCGGTGTTTGGCACCTCGATGTCGGCTCATCACATCCTGGGGCTGAAGCCGGTCCCAAGGGTATGGCTGTTCGCCATTTAAAGTGGTACGCGAGCTGGGTTTAGAACGTCGTGAGACAGTTCGGTCCCTATCTGCCGTGGACGTTTGAGATTTGAGAGGGGCTGCTCCTAGTACGAGAGGACCGGAGTGGACGAACCTCTGGTGTTCCGGTTGTCACGCCAGTGGCATTGCCGGGTAGCTATGTTCGGAATAGATAACCGCTGAAAGCATCTAAGCGGGAAACTAGCCTCAAGATGAGATCTCACTGGGACCTTGAGTCCCCTGAAGGGCCGTCGAAGACTACGACGTTGATAGGTTGGGTGTGTAAGCGCTGTGAGGCGTTGAGCTAACCAATACTAATTGCCCGTGAGGCTTGACCATATAACACCCAAGCAATTTGACTACTTCGAAAGAAGCATCAGATTGCGGTGTGTGAAGACGAAACGAACCGAAAGTTCGAATCTGCTCGAAGCAACGCACAACACCGAAAGCTATCACATACTCAATTTGCTGAAGCGAGGCCCTCTGGCCACGACTCAGTACCCGAATTTCTTGACGACCATAGAGCATTGGAACCACCTGATCCCATCCCGAACTCAGCAGTGAAACGATGCATCGCCGATGGTAGTGTGGGGTTTCCCCATGTGAGAGTAGGTCATCGTCAAGATTAAATTCCGAAACCCCTATCTGCGTATGCAGGTAGGGGTTTTGTTTTTGTCCGCGAGAAAGTCCGGCGCCAACCTGACATATCTTTCATGTTCCAGGGCCGCCATTGGGTGGATTAACCCTGAAGTGGACCCAGGGTTTTGTTAAGGTGCAGCTCGTTTTTCAAGGGACTGATGACACGCCCAGGGACCGGCGGTTAATCCAGTCAAAGAGTTGCCGTAGAAATGCCTGAACCCATCCCCATCAAGGACCACGAGAAAGAAACCCGCCTGGTCAACAAACGGCTAATGGCCTGCGCGCTGCTCGTGGCGGCCATCACTTGCGCCCTGGTGGTGCGCTTGTACATCCTGCAGGTCGTCGAATTTGACTACCACTCGACCATCTCCGAAAACAATCGGGTGCACGTGCTGCCCATCACCCCAACGCGTGGCCTGATCTACGACCGCAATGGGGTGCTGCTGGCCGATAACCGGCCCAGCTACAACCTCACCCTCACCCGTGAGCGCGCCAGCGATGTGAAAGGCGAACTGGATACCCTCATCAGTTTGCTGCACCTGCCTGGCGAAGACCGTGCATTGTTCGACAAGGCGCTGAAACAGATGCGCCATCCTTTTGTCCCCGTCACCCTGTTCTACGAGTTGAGCGAAGAGCAAATCGCCATCCTCGCCGTCAATCAGTTCCGCTTGCCCGGCATCGATGTCGAACCGCAGTTTGTGCGCAACTATCCGCTGGGCGCGCACTTTGCCCACTCCATCGGTTATGTCGGGCGGATCAACGAGAAAGAATCCAAGACCCTGGACTCAGTGGAGTACCGCGGCACCCAGTCGGTCGGCAAGACCGGCATCGAGAAGTTCTACGAGTCCGAGCTGCACGGTCACGTTGGTTACGAAGAGGTCGAGACCAACGCCCAGGGGCGCGTGCTGCGGGTGCTCAAGCACACCGACCCGATTCCCGGGAAGAACATCGTCCTCAGCCTCGACGTCAAACTGCAAGAGGCTGCGGAAGCCGCACTGGGTGACCGGCGCGGTTCGGTGGTCGCTCTCGACCCGGCCACCGGCGAGGTGCTGGCCATGGTCAGCAAGCCGAGTTTCGACCCCAACCTGTTTGTCACCGGCATTAGTTTCAAGCAATACGCCGCGCTGCACGACTCCATCGACCGCCCGTTATTCAACCGCGTGCTGCGCGGCCTGTATGCGCCGGGCTCGACCATCAAGCCAGAGGTGGCGATTGCTGGCCTGGATGCCGGGGTGGTGACGCCACAGACTCGGGTCTTCGATCCGGGCTACTACCAATTGCCCGACTTCGACCACAAATACCGCAACTGGAACCACAGTGGTGACGGCTGGGTCGACATGGACGCGGCGATCATGCGTTCCAACGACACCTACTTCTACGACCTGGCGCATAAGCTGGGCATCGACCGCCTGCACGACTACATGGCCATGTTCGGCCTCGGCGAAAAAGTCTCGCTGGACATGTTCGAAGAGTCAGCCGGTCTGATGCCATCGCCCGCCTGGAAACGTGCTACGCGCCGCCAGGCCTGGTTCCCGGGGGAGACGGTGATCCTCGGCATCGGCCAGGGCTACATGCAGGTCACCCCCCTGCAGCTCGCCCAGGCCACGGCGCTGATCGCCAACAAGGGCGTGTGGAACCGTCCGCACCTGGCCAGGAGCGTCGATGGCATCGCGCCAGTGGACGAACATCCAATGCCCAACATCCTGTTGAAAGACCCGCGCGACTGGGAGCAGGTCAACCACGGCATGCAGATGGTCATGCACGATGCACGCGGCATTGCCCGGGCGGCAGCGGCGGGTGCCCAGTACCGCATCGCCGGCAAGAGCGGCACCGCCCAGGTGGTAGCGATCAAGCAGGGCGAACGTTACAACCGGGCGAAGACCCTGGAGCGCAACCGCGACAACGCCTTGTTCGTCGGTTTTGCCCCGGCCGAACACCCCAAGATCGTAATCTCGGTGATGATCGAAAACGGCGAGGCCGGCGGTCGTGTCGCAGGTCCCGTGGTGCGGCAGATCATGGACGCCTGGCTGCTGGACAACGACGGCCACCTGAAACCGCAATACGCCAGCCCGAGCAAGGCTCATGGCGACCCTCAGGTATGAAGTTGGCCTGCGTGGCACTTGCCAGTTGCTTGACGTTAACGTAAACATAGAAGGCGACGCCGATTGTCCATGGCGCAGGTTTTGCTTGAGGAAAGTGTTGTCCGAGTCATCGGGCAAACTTCCCTTTACTGCCATCTGAACCGGGTGTAGACATTTGCCCATGACTTGCGTGCTTCGTCGCGAGTATGCACATGGCCCGGCGAGGTACTGGGCGGACCGATCCGGAGCGCTTGATGAGCCTTATAAAAACAACAACCGCAAAGCTGCCACACGAAGCCCGGCTCGCCCGGGAGAAACTGCACCTTGAAGGCGAAGTCCCCGATGGCGTGTTACGCGCCGAAATCGATGCTTCATGGCGACGCAGCCTCAGCCACGGTGTGCACTTCAATGGCAAGCATGAACTGGCGCTGGAATCGAGCGCGAGCCTGGACCTGCTGTTGGCCAGCAATCGGCTGCTGATCGACGCGGCCCTGCCAGCCATCGATTACCTGGCCGAACGCCAGGGCAAGGAAGGGCTGATTATCCTCGCCAACTCCGATGCCACCATCCTTGCGGTCGAAGGCCGCGCCGATCGCCTCAAGGGCAGCGGTCTGCAGGACATCACCCTCGGTGCCTGCTGGAGCGAAGCCGTTCGTGGCACCAACGCGCTGGGTACCGCCCTGGTGGAAGCGCGACCGACGCTGATCGATTGCGGCGAACACTACCTCGATCGCCTGAGCGATTTCTCCTGCACCTCCGTGCCCATTCGTTGTCCCCACGGCGACATCCTCGGCGTACTCGACCTGACCCGCGAAGGTCCGCTGGGCCGCGCCCACGACAGCAGCGCGCTGCTGGCCATGGCTGTCAGCCAGATCGAAAGCCGGGTGTTCAACGCCAGTTATCCGGACGAAATCGTCCTGGCTTTCCACAGTCGCCGGCAATACCTCGAATCCCCCTGGCAAGGCTTGCTGGCCGTGAGCCTGGGCGGGCAGATCCTCGCAGTCAGCGGCCAGGCCTGCCAGTTGCTGCACGCCGAGCGTTCGGCGCTGGTCGGACGACGCTGCGAAGAGTTTCTTGGGGTCGACGGCTTGCAACTGCTGGCGCGTCTGCAGCAGGGCGGTGTCGGCAGCCTGCAAACGGCCAAGGGCGAGTTCTTCTACAAAACCCTGCGCGCCCCCCAGCGTTCGATCAACCTCAGCACGCCCGCGCGCAGCAGCGCAAAACCGCTCAAGGCGCCAGTGGAGCTCGAAGCCCTGGCCGGCAACAATCCGCGTTATGCCCGCGCTTTGCGCATGGCCCGCCAGGGCCTGGCCAATCAATTGCCAGTGTTGCTGCTGGGAGAGACCGGCACCGGCAAGGAAGTCATCGCCCGCGCCCTGCACCTGGCCGGCGCCCGTTGTGACAAACCTTTCGTCGCGGTGAATTGCGCGGCGATCCCCGAAGGCCTGATCGAGTCGGAACTGTTCGGCTACCGCGAAGGCGCATTCACTGGTTCGCGGCGTGGCGGCATGGTCGGGCGCCTGCAGCAGGCCCATGGCGGCACCCTGTTTCTCGATGAAATCGGCGACATGCCCCTGGCCTTGCAGGCACGTCTGTTGCGCGTGCTGCAGGATCGCAAGGTGGCGCCGTTGGGTGCCGGTGAAGAACAGGACATCGACGTCGCGCTGATCTGCGCCACCCACCGCGACCTCAAGCGCCTGGTGGAAGACAAACATTTTCGCGAGGACCTGTTTTACCGGGTCAACGGCATCAGCGTGATGCTCCCGGCCTTGCGTGAGCGCGAGGACTTCAGCGCTTTGCTCGCCCGCCTGCTGGTCAAGCTGGAGGCTCCGGCGGTCGTTCTGCATGACGACTTGAACCGCTTGCTCGGTGGCTACCATTGGCCTGGCAACATCCGCCAACTGGAAATGGTCCTGCGCACCGCGTTGGCCATGCGCGAGCCGGGGGACAGCGTACTGACCCTGGATCACCTGCCCGACAGCATGCTCGACGAATTGAACGCCAGCGAACGCCCGCAGGCGGGCAGCATCCGCGAGAACGAACTGGAACTGATTCGTCAGTCCCTGGACAGCCACCAGGGTAATGTCTCGGCCGCCGCCGACGCCTTGGGCATCAGTCGCGCGACCCTGTACCGCAAGCTTAAACAGTTGCGCAGCTGATGCGGCGCTGGATTGTCAGGCTGGTCGACAGCCCCAACCCCCAGGCACTGGACGCCGCGCTGGCCTGGCTCTACAGCTTCGTGCGGCCGCACCGGTTGGCGATCGGCGGGTTGTTGGGGTTGTCGATGTGCGCCTCGCTGCTGGTCCTGGTGCAGCCCTGGCTCACCAAGCTGCTGATCGATGACGGCTTGCTGGCCCGGGACTTTTCCATGCTGGTGCTGATCGCCGCGCTGATGATTGGCGCGGGATTGCTTGGCACGGCACTGTCGGGGATCAACCGTTACCTGCACACCCGACTCTCGGGGCGGATTCTATTTTCCCTGCGTGACGACCTGTACCGGCACCTGCAAACCCTGTCGCCGGGATTCTACGGGCAACGGCGGATCGGCGACCTGATGTCGCGCCTGGATGGCGACGTGGCCGAGATCCAGCGCTTTGCCGTGGACTCGCTGTTCTCGGCGGTATCCAGCGTGATCGGCCTGGTCTGCGCGGTGGCCATGCTGCTGACCCTGTCGTGGAAACTGTCGTTGCTCGCGTTGATCCTGATTCCCCTCGACGTGCTCTGGTTGCGCTGGATGCGGCGCAAGGTCGAACGGGATGTGCGGCAGTTGCGCGAGCGCTCGGCGGACATGTCCTCGTTCATGGTCGAGACCCTGCCGGTGATGAAATTCATCCAGTCCGCCGGCCAGCAACAGCGCGAAGCGCGACGCCTGGAATCCCTGGGCCATGGTTACATGAGCCAGTTGCTGCGCCTGCAAATCACCGAGTTCTTCACCCAGGCGGTGCCGGGCACCCTGACCTCCTTGTCACGCGCCTGCGCCTTCCTGATCGGTGGCTACTGGGTGGTGCAGGGCACTTGGCAGTTGGGGGCATTGATCGCCTTTTCCACCTACCTGGGCATGGCCGTCGGGCCAGTCCAGAGCTTGTTGGGCTTGTACGTGGCGATCCAGCGCATGACCGTCAGCCTCGGCCGGGTGATGGAGCTGCGGGGCGAAACGCCGAGCGTGCTGAGCCCGCTCACACCACAACCGATGCCGACCTGCGGTGAACTGCGTTTCGACAACGTGCACTTCAGCCACCCCGGCCGCCCGAGCACCTTGCGCGGTATCCAGGCACGCATTCCCTACGGCTTGAAGGTTGCCTTGAGCGGTGGCTCCGGCGTCGGCAAGTCGACCCTGATCGACCTGCTGCAACGTCATCACGATCCGCAGTCCGGTCGGGTACTGCTGGGGGAGGTCGATCTGCGGGAGCTGGACCTGTTCCAATTGCGCCGGCGGATTGCCGTGGTCAGCCAGGACATCGTGCTGTTTCGCGGCAGCCTGGCCGACAACCTGGCCTACGCGGTGCCGGACGCCAGCCGCCAGGCGATTGCCGAAGTGGCTCGGCTGGCGCAACTCCAGAGCCTGATCGAGTCGTTGCCCGAAGGCCTCGACAGCCCATTGGGCGAGCGCGGCCAGCAGCTCTCGGGTGGGCAGAAACAGCGGATCGCGATTGCCCGCGCCTTGTTGCAGGACCCCTTGATCCTGGTGCTGGACGAAGCCACCTCGGCGGTGGATGAAACCACCGAGCGCGAGGTTATCGAAGCCATCGACCGACTGTTTGCCGGGCGCACGCGGATCCTGATCAGCCACCGTCCCTCGACCCTGGCCGATGCCGATTTACGCTTTGAATTGCTCGACGGCCTACTCATTGCAAAAACGGTGCTGCATGAAGCCTGAACTGCTGGTCGGTTTGGTCGACAGCGGCCACTCGGCGGCGCAGCAGCCGCTGGTGGTTGCGCGAAGACGTTTCTCCCTGCTGGACGATGGGCTGGCCGAAGGCGCGCTGTGTGACGATCCGCTGGGCCATGGCAGCGCGGTGCTCGAGGCCATCGGCCGGCGCGCGCCCGCAGCGCGGTTTTGTGTGGCCCAGGTGTTTGACCAGCGCGGGGTCACCAGCGCCTTGCAGATCGCCACCGCGATCGATTGGCTGGTGGCGCAGGACGTTCGCCTGATCAATCTGAGCCTCGGCCTGCGTCAGGATCGCAGCCTGTTGCGCCAAGCCTGCGCCGCGGCGCTGGCCCGCGGCGTGTTGCTTTGCGCCTCCAGCCCGGCGCAAGGCGAGGGGGTGTTTCCAGCCAATTATCCACAGGTGCTGCGGGTCACTGGCGATGCCCGTTGTGCCGAGTCGCAATGGTCGTGGCTCAACAGTGCCCAGGCGGATTTCGCCGCGTGCGTGCAGGGCACCCACCCAGGACAGTCGGGTGCCAGCCTCGGTTGTGCGGCGCTAAGCGGGCACATTGCCGCGTTCCTGCTGGCCCAGCCCCAGGCCAGCAATGAGCAGGTCATCCAGTGGCTACAGGACAACGCCCACTATCGTGGCCCAGAACGGCGGAGTGGCCCATGAACGCGCTGCTGATCCTCGGTGCCGGGCCGGCCGGTGCGGCTACTGCGCTGGGCCTGCGCCGGCTGGGTTATCCAGTGACGCTGGTCAGCGAATGGCGGCGCTTTGCGGCACTCGAAGGGGTTTCCCTGCGGGTGCTGGAAGCCTTGCGTGGCGCCGGGCTGGAACAGGCGCTGGCGCAGGGCGCACTGGCGTCCCAGCGACAGGTGTCGTGGAACGGTCAGCAGCATGCGCAGAATATCGAGTACCTGCTGGACCGCCCGAGCTTTGACCGCGGCTTGCGTGAGGACCTGCGCCGAGCGGGCGTCGAGGTCATCGAAGGCCGGGTGCTGAACGTTCAGTCGAGCGCATCGGGACATAGGATCGAGGTCCAAGGGCGTGAGCCGCTACTGGCGGATTTCCTCATCGAGGCTCGGGGGCGCCAGTCCCCGGCGCTCGGCAAAGGCCTGCGCGGACCGGAAACTGTCAGCCTGCTCAATCGCTGGCAGGGCACGCCGGGCAGTACCGCCAGTGCGGTGGAAAGCCTGGAGCAGGGCTGGGCATGGATGGCCCGGCGGGCTGACGGTCAGTGTTATTGGCAATGGACGGTGGACGTGGCCAGCGCCACATTGCCGGCCAAGGCACTGTTGCTCGACTACTGTCGCCAGCGGCGCGAGGCTTCGGCACTGACCCGGGATTTTTTTGCCGATGCAGCGCAACTCGACGTGCAGCTGCATGCCCGCAGCAGCACCGCCATATTGTCCTCGCAGGTGTGTGGCGACAACTGGATCCGGGTCGGTGATGCGGCGATGGCCGTGGACCCGCTGTCGGGCAACGGTATTTTCCAGTCCCTGTCATCGGCCCTGCAGGCCCCGGTGGTGATCAATACCCTGCTGCGCAAACCCGAGCGGGCGGCGCTGGCCCAGGGATTTCACCGGATGCGGGTGGAACAATTGTTCCTGCGGTTTGCACGGATCGGCCGGGACTTTTATGTCGATGAACAGCGCTGGCCGCAACAGCCGTTCTGGCAGGCTCGCCGGCAGTGGCCAGACAGCCAAGTGGCACACGCCGAAGCAGACTTTGCCGCGCTGCGGATTGAGCGGGCACCGGTGCTCAAGGACGGCTTTGTCGATGAGGCCGAGGTGGTGATCACCGCAGACCAGCCATTGGGGATCTGGCATGTGCACGGAGTGGAGCTGGCGCCGTTGCTGCGGCGGTTGCGTAGTCAGCCCGCCGCAGAGGCGCTGGCAGGGCTGACGGCAGAACAGGGAACATTGATCAGGCGCTGGTTGTTGACGCAAGGCTACCAGCCCTGAAATGGGTGCTGACTGGGCGGGTCTATTCGCCAGCAAGCAAGCTCCCACAAGGGGGATCGATCACACATCCCCGGTGGGAGCTTGCTCGCGATAGCGCTACAGCTTGATCAACACCGACTTCAATTCGGTGTAATGCTCGATCGCCGCATACCCCATTTCCCGACCCACACCGGACATCTTGTAGCCACCAAAGGGCAGCGCCGGGTCGAGGGCGCTATGGCAGTTGACCCAGACTGAGCCGGACTTGATCCGCGGAATCATCCGGTGCACCGCTGCCAGGTCGTTGGACCAGATGCTCGCCCCCAGCCCATAAGGACTGTCATTGGCCATGCGCAAAACCTTGGCTTCGTCATCGAACGGAATCGCCACCAGCACTGGCCCGAAAATTTCCTCCTGGACCAGCGAGTGCTGTTGGTCGACGTCGACAATCACCGTTGGCTTGACGAAAAACCCAGGTCCGAACTGTTCCCCGCCACAGGCAATGGTCGCGCCGCTTTCCCGGCCCATGTCGATGTAGTTGCTGACGCGTTGCTGTTGCCGCGCGGAGATCAACGGGCCCATCTCGACACTCGGGTCCAGGCCATTGCCCAGCTTCATCGCATTGGCAATGCCGGCGATGTCAGCCACTACATTGTCGAAATGCTTACGCTGCACATAAAGCCTGGAACCGGCGCAGCAGACCTGGCCCTGGTTGAAGAAAATCGCGCTGGCAGCACCCGCTGCGGCACTCGCCAGGTCGGCGTCGGCCATGACAATGGTCGGTGATTTGCCACCCAGTTCCAGGGTCACGCGGGTCATGGTGTCCATGGCGATCTTGCCGATCTGTATGCCCACCGCGGTGGATCCGGTGAAGGTCAGCTTGTCCACCAGCGGGTTGTGGGTCAGGGCGGAGCCTGCGGTGATGCCGGTGCCGGTGACCACGTTGAACACCCCGCTGGGGTAGCCGGCTTCGAGTACCAGTTCTGCCAGCTTGAGTGCGCTCAGCGGGGTTTCGTCCGCGGGCTTCAACACCACGGTGCAGCCGGTGGCCAGGGCTGGACCGAGTTTCCAGCAGGCCAGCAGCAGCGGGAAGTTCCAGGCGACAATGGCGCCAACCACGCCCACCGCTTCCCGCCGGATGAAACTGTGGAACTGCTCATCGGGCATCAAAGGCAGCGAGACTTCGACGCTGGAGCCTTCGATCTTGGTGGCCCAGCCGGCCATGTAGCGCAGGAAGTCGATGGACAATTGCACGTCCATGACCTGGGCCACCGCGGCACTCTTGCCGTTGTTCAGGCATTCAAGTTGCGCCAGCACCTGCGCGTCGCGCTCCATCAGGTCGGCGAGCTTCCACAGCAGGTTCTGCCGCTCGCGCGGGCGGGTGCGGGTCCAGGCCGAATCATCAAACGCCTGGCGGGCAGCGAGCACCGCCCGATCGACGTCGTCCGGGGTGGCCTTGGGCACGACGCACAGGACCTCGCCGGTGGCTGGGTTGTGCAAGGGCATGGTCTGGCCGTCGGCGGCCTCGACCCATTCGGCGCCGATCAGCATGCGCGGGGCGCGCTGGATGAACGCCGAAACGGCGGGAAGCGGAGTGGGGAGCGACATGATGGAGCCTCGTCTTATTCGTGTGCCGAGGCTGATCGCAACCCTTGTGCCAGTTTGCCCGGGGCCTGTATTCAGAGGCTCTTGCGGCGAAAGAGCTGGGCTTTAGCGAGTGCTGATGTCGCAGATTGCGACAATTTTTGAGACGCACCGCTGAGACGGGCGGCGCTTCGCCTGACAAAACTGATCGTCCCTCAGGTTCATCGCGGGCAAGTCTTGCTCCTACACCGGTAGTCCGCTCTCATCGCCCCGCCATGCGATCAATCACCGCCCACAACTGCGGGTCGTTGAAGTCTTCGATCACCAGGTGCGCCCCTGCGGCCAGCAGCGTTTCGCGGCGCTGACTGGTCACCAGGCCCACGGTAAAGATCCCGGCCTTTACCGCTGCCGTCAGGCCGGGGATCGAGTCCTCGAATGCCAGGCTCACCTCGGCGCTGGCCTGCAAGCGCTCCAGGCCGGTCAGGTAGGGCAGGGGGTCGGGCTTGGCGCGGGGCAGTTCTTCGGCAACCACTACATGCTCGAAGCGCTCGCGCAGAGCCAATGCCTGCAACATGTGCTCGGCATTCGCTCGTGGTGCATTGGTCACTACCGCCACGCCGATGGCCTGCTCCTGGGCAAAATCCAGTAAGCGTACCAGCCCGGCAATCGGCGTCAGGTGCGCTGACAACTGGCGAAAGCGCTGCTCCTTGCGATCAGCAAAGGCTTCGTGCTCGGCCACCGAGCGTTCGGGGAACAGGTAGCGGCACATGGCGGCATTGGCCTGGCCGCTGACATGAGCTTCGAACTCGGCTTTGGTAAACATCCGGCCGTCCTCCTCCAGCAACAACTGTTGCATCGCCTGCAAGTGCAGCGCGTCGGTGTCGGTGAGGGTGCCGTCGAGGTCGAAGAGCAAAGCATTGAGCATGGCGCAGTTCCCGTAGCTGAAGCGGTTAAGCGGATAGCTGGTCATCCTATACGAGGAACACTCACCTATGCTCGTCTCAGCCTGCAACAGTTGTCGCGAAATTAAACGCCGGGCACCTCAGTGGTTGCCGGAATTACCCGGGTGTTTACCAGCAAAGCATTGATTCAATGAACTATTCATAAGCTGGCACGCTCCGTGTATTGGTCCTTGGTAGACGTTTCTCTTGCCTTCGTCAGCGGCATGTTCGCTGGCGGTAGAAACCATAAAAACGACCGTTCAAAAAAATAAGAAAGCACCGTGCGAGGTTCGACGTTGATGAAGAGAAAACTCCGATCAGGCATGAGCGCCAGTCTCCTGGCGCTTGCCGCGTGTGCCGCCCTGCATGCTCCGCAAAGCATGGCCGCGCGTGACGCCCAGACCATCCTCAAGGAGACCTGCCAGGGCTGTCATACCCCTGAAGCCGAGAACGCCTTGAGCCGTATCAGCCACCAACGCAAGACTCCGGAGGGCTGGCTGATGAGCATCGCGCGCATGCAGGTCATGCACGGCCTGCAGATCAGCGATGACGACCGCCGGACCCTGGTCAAATACCTGGCCGATACCCAGGGCCTGGCGCCGAGCGAGACCGATGGCGTGCGTTATGCCCTGGAACGGCGGCTCAACACCGTCGAGCAATTCGACGAGCAGACCAGCCAGATGTGCGGCCGCTGCCACTCCGGTGCGCGGGTTGCCCTGCAGCGTCGCCCGGCCGAGGAGTGGGAGCGCCTGGTGAACTTCCACCTCGGTCAATGGCCGTCGCTGGAATACCAGGCGCTGTCTCGCGACCGCGACTGGTTCGACCTGGCCCGCAAGGAGATGGTGCCGCTGTTGGCCAAGCGCTATCGACTGGATAACCCGGCCTGGAAAACCTGGCAGCAAACCGCGCCCAAGGCCCAGGCGCTGGTGGGCGACTGGAGCTTCAGCGGGCACCTGCCGGGCAAGGGGGAGCTGGCCGGGATCATGCGCGTCAGCGCCGACGGCGACGATACCTTCAAGGTCAGCGTCAAGGGTCAATACGCCGACGGCACAGCTTTCAACGGCGACGGCAGCGCGATCCTCTACAGCGGCTACGAATGGCGCGGCAACGTGACCGTCGACGGCGTAGTGATGCGCCAGGTGTTCGCCGCCAAAGACAACGAACTGCAAGGCCGGATGTTCGAGGCCGAGCATGATGAACGTGGGCTCGACTTCCTCGCCGCCAAACAGGGCAGCAGCCGTTTGCTGGCAGTGCAGCCGGGCTACCTGAAGGCCGGCAGCGAAGCCGAAGTGACCCTGATCGGCAGCGGCCTGCAAGGCCAGCCGGACTTCGGTAAAGGCGTCGAGGTGCTCCAAGTCATCAGCCAGAGCCCCGAGCAGATCAAGGTCCGCCTCAAGGCCGCCGCCGATGCCCAGCCGGGCGTGCGTGCCGTGACCTTGGGCAGCTTGAAAGGCCCGAGCCTGTCGGTCTACCAGCAGATTGCCGAGGTCAAGGTGGTGCCTGAATTCTCGGTGGCCCGGATCGGTGATGGCGGGGGTTCGACGCCCAAGGTCCAGGGGCGTTTCGACGCCGAAGCCTGGGGCAAGGGCGCGGACGGCAAGCTCTATCGCATTGGCATAGTCCCGGCGCAGTGGAAAGTCGAAGCCTTCGACGACCGCGCCAGGGAAGACGAAGACGTCAAGTTTGCCGGCACCATGCAGGCGGACAGTGGCGTATTCACCCCGGGCGATGCCGGGCCGAATCCGGCACGCAAGATGTCCACCAACAATGCCGGCAACCTCAAGGTGATTGCCGCCGTCGACGACGCAGGAAAATCCCTGACCGGCGAAGGCCACATGATTGTCACCGTGCAACGCTGGAACAACCCACCCATTCCGTGAGGCCGCTGAACCCGCAGTTTTCAGAGACTTTTTTGGAATGAACGCAGGCCCCGCCAAAGGGGTTTGCACAGGAGGTTTGCCATGGGCGCTATCTTGAATCTGGTCGAACGCAACCTGCACGAAGTGCAGGTGGATGCCGACCGCATGCTGTTTCACATTCCCAGCAGTTCGCTGTTCGCCAGCGATGCCCTGACCGGCAGCATCATTGATGCCCTGCGCGGTCACGGCTGTTCCAGCGCCGAGTTGATCCAGCGCCTGGCCAGCCAGTTCGGTGGCGAGGAAATCCACGAAACCCTGCGCGAGCTGATGGCCCTGGAACTGGTCAGCGACGGCTCGCCGCTGACCCCGGACATCGCCGCCAAACGGGTCGAGCGCACCGCCATCAACACCGTGGTGCTCAACGTCAACACCGGCTGCAACCTGAGCTGCACCTACTGCTACAAGGAAGACCTCGACAAGCCCTCGGCCGGCAAGAAGATGGAGGTCGAGACCGCCATCGCCTCGGTGGAAATGCTCCTGCGCGAATCCCCCGATGAAGAGCGGTTTACCGTGGTGTTCTTCGGCGGCGAACCACTGAGCAACCGCAAGCTGATCGAGTACATGGTCGACTATTGTGAAAAGCGCTTTGCCGAGGCGGGCAAATTCGTCGAATTCGTCATGACCACCAACGCCACGCTGCTCACCGAGGACACGGTGGACTACCTCAACGCCCACCGCTTTGGCTTGTCGGTGAGCATCGACGGGCCGAAGACCGTGCACGACCGCAACCGCATCACCGTGGGCGGGCAGGGCACCTATGACGTGGTGCGGCGCAAGGCCGAGATGTTGTTGTCGCGCTACAACAGTCGCCCGGTCGGCGCCCGCGTGACCCTGACCACCGGCGTCACCGACGTTGAAACCATCTGGGATCACCTGTTCAACGAACTGGGTTTTGCCGAAGTCGGCTTTGCCCCGGTGACCTCCGGCGATATCAGCACCTTCAACCTGTCCAGCGACGAATTGATCGAAGTCTTCGCCAGTATGAAACGGCTCGGTCGGCGCTACCTGGAGGCCGCGCTGGAACACCGCAACATCGGTTTCTCCAACCTGCACCAGTTGATCACCGACATCCACGAGGGCCACAAGAAAGCCCTGCCGTGTGGCGCCGGGCTGAAGATGCTGGCGGTCGACCACAAGGGCGAACTCAACCTGTGCCACCGTTTCACCGGTTCGTCATTGCCGACGTTTGGCAACGTCCACAGCGGGGTCAAGCAGGTGGAGTTGAACGACTTCCTGTCCCAGCGCCTGGACCGCAGCAACACCGGCTGCGAGGACTGCCAGATCCGCAACCTGTGCTCCGGCGGCTGCTACCACGAAAGCTACGCCCGTTACGGCGACCCGACGCACCCGACCTATCACTACTGCGAACTGATGCGTGACTGGGTCGACTTCGGCATCGAGGTCTACACCCGGATCATGGCTCACAACCCTGCGTTCATCAGCAGTTACATCACTCCGCGCAAGGCTCACTGATATGAAACATCTCAAGCCCATCAATAACAAAGCGTTGAAGCTGGATCAGGCCGCGGATGAAAACCGCATCGAAGAAGTGGTGGCCATGAGTTCGGTCGCCGGGTGCGCCTCGACCACCGACCCGGGTTGGGAAATCGATGCCTTTGGCGGCGTGTCGTCGTTGTGCCAACCGATGGAGGCCGACCTCTATGGCTGCTCGGACCCGTGCTGGTGGCCGGCCCAAGTGCCCGACATGATGAGCACCTACCCGGACTGGAACAAGGATGCCCAGGCCTCCAACGACAACTGGCGCAACCTCGGCACTGTCTTCCCCAAAGACAAGTAATCGGACAAGAAGAAGGATTCCAGCATGCTTCGTACCAAAGCCTGCGGCCTGGCCGCTTTCGCCTTCCTGGGCAGTTTTTCGCTCAGTGTTCTGGCCGATGAAAACCTGGCGCTCAACGCCGGTCACGAATACATGGTGACCACCAATTACCCCAACAACCTGCACGTCATCGACCTGCAGACCGACACCCTGTACAAGTCCTGCAAGCTGCCCGATGCCTTTGGACCGGGGACCATCCAGCTGTCGCCGGATCGCAAGACCGCCTACGTGCTCAACAACCACTATGCGGATGTCTATGGCATCGAGCTGGACAGCTGCAAGCAGGTATTCCACGCCAGCATCACCCAGCAACCGGGGGAGAAGGCCCGCTCGATGTTTGCCTTTACCGTCAGCCACGACGGCAAGGAGCTCTACACCATCGCCAACCCGACGCGGATGCTCAACGACCGCTACGAAGTGCAGGCGCCCCGCCTGGATGTCTACGCCACCGACGCCGGTGCCAGCGCCAAGCCGGTGCGCAGTTTCCCGGCGCCTCGCCAGCTGACCATCATGCAGAGTGGCGACGACGGCACCCTGTATGTGGCCGGTGCGGATGTCTACAAGGTCAATGTGCAGACCGGCAAGTTCGACGTGCTGATCCCCAGCCGACACTGGAAACGCCCCAACTACAGCGCGCCGGACGTGCTCTACGTGTGGAACCAGCAGACCTATCGCCATGACTTCTCGCTGCTCTACACCGCAGCGAAATTCAAGGACAAGAAACAGGACCCGGCCACCGCCGAGTACCTCTACGGCCTGTTCAGCGTCGACCTGAAGACCGGCAAGACCGAGACCACCGACTTCGGCCCGCTGACCGAAATCTACTTCAGTGGCATGCGCTCGCCCAAGGACCCCAACCTGATGTTCGGCGTGCTCAATCGCCTGGCCAAGTACGACATCAAGCAGAAGAAGCTGATTCAGGCGGCGACCCTGGACCACTCCTACTACTGCATTTCCTTCAACAAGGCTGGCAGCAAGATCTACCTGGCCGGGACCTTCAACGACGTGGCGATCTTCGACCCGGAGACCATGCAGCAGATCGGCAACATCAAGCTGCCGGGCGGCGACATGGCGATCACCACGGCGCAGGTCTTTACCCGGTAGACGGGCTCATGCTCTTGACGTGAAACATCAGTGGCCCTTTAAACCCCGGCAGGCGGTTTTTAAAGGGCCACTGGTGGCCTGGGCCCATCCAGCGGTCAGGAACGCACCGGGCAACTGAGGTCGCCTTCCTGGCAGTCGAGGTAGCCCTTGAGTGTCTCGGCGCGTTTTTGCGTCAGGTCCGCCAGGCATTGGTTGTGGATCAGCGGGTAAATGCTACCGCCCTCGACCCCGGACGCAGCAAAGGTGCACTCGGCATCACGGAACGCCAACCACGCGCGTTGCGCCATCAGCAGGTTTTTTTTGCCTTGCGGGTTGTCCTTCAGATGGCCATTGATCTGTTGGTACAGCGTGTTGAGCCGGGCGTCGGCCTGTTTGTATTGCCTGGCCGCGCACTCATTCAGCGTGCTCTGGTTGCTGGCGTTGGCGCAGTCATCGGCCTGCACGCCAGTGGCAGCCAATAGCGGCAGGAGGCTTAGAAGTAAAACGGTACGCATGGGAAAACTCGCTGGCGCTGAAAAGTTGGGTGAGTGTAGATCAGAGGCCAAATCTTCAGCGCCCGGTGTCCGCCGGTGCCTGCCATTGTGCGCATTCGACCACGCCTTGATGGGCCAGCCACGGCACATCGTGGGAAGTCCAGATATGGGCCTGGGGTTTCTGGCCCGGGTCTTCATCAAGGGTCGCGACCCGCACGATCACATGGGGCTGGGCCGGGCGCTCGGCCATCAGGTGACTGCCGCAGCGCGAGCAGAAATGCCGCAGCTTGCCGGGCGAGGACTCGAAGCAGGACAGCAGCTCAAGGCCCCGGGTCCAGCGAAAATGCTCACGCATGACCCCCGCAGTCGAGGCGAATGGCGCCGCATGGGCCTTGCGGCAGGTATGGCAATGACAATGGCTGATCGGCATGTCGAGGCTGTCGACTGCATAGGCGATGGCCTGGCACAGGCAACTGCCGTGGAGTGTGGGCATGGGGTATTCCTTTACGGGACTGACGAGCGGTAGAAAGCTGACGTTACCACTGTTGGCCGGGGCCTGTCGGGGCTCGGAACGATGGACGTTACTGCGAGTCGGATCTGTTGAATGCAACGGCAAGATTGCTCGTTCGGTCGTCCGCGCCTAGTGTTCATCACAGGAGGTGCTCAATGCACACATCAGATCGCATCGAAAGAAAGATCCTGCTCAAGGCCCCGCGCTCGACCGTCTGGCGCGTGATTGCCAATGCCGAAGCCTTTGGCCAGTGGTTTGGCGTGGCCCTGGAGGGCAAGCGTTTCGTCGCAGGCGCGCGGACCCAGGGGCAGATTACCTACCCAGGCTATGAGCACATGGTGTGGGATGTCGAAGTCATGCGGGTCGAGCCGGAGCGGGTGTTCGCTTTCCGCTGGCACCCCTATGCCGTGGACCCAGGCACCGACTATTCTGGCGAGCCGACGACCCTGGTGCAGTTCGAACTCGAGGACATGGACGCTGGCACCTTGTTGCACGTGGTCGAGTCGGGGTTTGATAAGATCCCGGCAGAGCGTCGTCTCAAGGCCTTTCGCATGAACAGTCGCGGCTGGGACGAGCAAATGAACAATATCGAGACCTACCTCGCCACCCCTTGAACCCCCGCTGAGCCTTGAATTACCCCGCATGTTTGAACCCTACCTAAGCCAATGGCAGTTGCTCCCCGCAGGGGAGCCCATCATCACCCTGGGCAGCCGCCTGCTCCCGGTGCGTTACCAGGGGACGCCGGCGATGTTGAAAATCGCCCTCGATGAAGAAGAAAAGTTCGGCAACCTGTTGATGACCTGGTGGGCGGGAGAGGGTGCTGCCCGGGTCTACGCCCATGACGGGGCGGCGCTATTGCTGGAGCGGGCCGAAGGCCGGCGTTCGCTGCTGCACATGGCTATGCACGGGGCGGACGACCAGGCCAGCCGGATCATTTGTGACGCCGTGGCGCGCCTGCATGCACCCCGTTCGGCACCGCTGCCGCCATTGGTCGACATGCGGCAATGGTTTCGCTCCTTGGCCCCGGCGGCGCGCCGCCATGGCGGGCGGTTGCGCCAGTGCCTGGCCTGCGCAGAGTACCTGCTGGCCACGCCCCAGGAAGTCGTCGTGCTGCACGGCGATGTGCACCACAGCAACATCCTCGATTTCGGCCCGCGGGGCTGGCTGGCGATAGACCCGAAGCGGGTGACCGGCGAGCGCACCTACGACTACGCCAACCTGATCTGCAACCCGGACCTGCCGAGCGCCACCGACCCGCTACGTTTTACCCGGCAAGTGGCGTTGGTCGCGGCGCAGGCAGGGCTGGAACGGCGGCGGTTACTGCAGTGGGTCCTGGCGTTTGCCGGCCTGTCCGCCGCCTGGTTCCTGGAAGATCACGACGTGCTCGCGGCCGACAAGCAACTGCAGGTGGCAGATCTCGCATTGTTGGCCTTGGAAGTTGGACAACCCGAGGGTGGTTGACCTTCGTTCTTATGGCGAATGTCTTACACGTGTTACTGGCTATGTCGTCTATTACGCATTGGATCCGAAGCGTAATCTTCACCCATCAACTGAGCACAGGATGTACTCAGGGTCATGGATGATCGGCCATATGCAAGGAACGCAGCGACAGGATGTCGTCATGGTCTTGAAACCCGCTTCGGCGGGTTTTTTTATGGGTGCGATAAAGTGCCGGTCCACCCTTCACTCGCTCAATCTGGCTGCCGCCCGCTGGGTGATCAGCGTGCGCTGGGCGAGCGAGTCGGCGGCCAGTTGCCTGGCCCGCTGCAGTACGGCCTCGGGTGCGGTCTGCGGTTCGCCCGAGGCAAAGGGCGGGGCGGGTGCGTACTCGAGCTGCAACTGCACCAGTTGCGCGACGTCATCGCCATACAATTCAGCCGCCAGGGTCAGGGCAAAGTCGATCCCGGCGGTGATCCCGCCACCGGTCAACAGGTTTCCGTCGCGCACCACCCGCTCCTGCACCGCAATCGCCCCCTGCAGGCCAAGCAACGAGTGATAGGCCCAGTGGGTAGTCGCACGTTTGCCCTTGAGCAGGCCGGCGGCACCCAGCACCAGGGCACCGGTGCACACTGAGGTCAGGTAGCGCACCTTGGTCGCCTGGGCCTGGATGAACGCCAGCGTCTGCGCATCTTCCATCAACGGCCCGACACCGCTGCCACCAGGGATGCACAACACATCCAGGTCCGGGCAGTCGGCGAAACGGCAGGTCGGCTGCAGCACCAGGCCGGTGCTGGCCGTCACCGGCGCGAGGTCTTTCCAGATCAGGTGCACCTGCACGTCCGGCAGCGACGCCAGCACATCGTAGGGCCCGGTCAGGTCCAGTTGCTGCACTTGGGGGAACAACAGAAAACCGATCTGCAACGGCATGGCGCTCTCTCCTGGGTTGGTAAATTCGTCCCCGGCAGGGGTGGACGACTTGACTCTAGGCTTCTAGTCTTTGGCGTACACGCCAATCAGCCCTCGAATTACGCCAATGTTCACCACTCCACCGAAACCCATTCATGTGCTGGCCTTCGCCAAGGTGCAACTGCTGGACGTCACCGGGCCGCTGCAGGTCTTTGCCTCGGCCAATGATGTTGCGGCCCAGCGCGGGATGCCGACGCCCTATGCGCCCCAGGTGATCAGCCCGGGTGGCGGGGCGGTGCTGTCTTCGGCCGGTCTGGCCTTGCTCGCCGAACCCTTGCCGGATACAGCCTCCGACACCCTGATCATCGCCGGTGGCTGGGGGGTGTATGCGGCGGCCCAGGACCTCGCGCTGGTGGAGTGGGTGCGCCAGCAGGCGAGGGTTTCGCGGCGGGTGGCTTCGGTCTGCACCGGGGCTTTTCTGCTGGCGGCCAGCGGCTGGCTCGATGGGCGGCGAGTGGCGACCCACTGGACCCGTTGCGAGCAACTGGCCCGGCAACACCCGCGCCTGCAGGTTGAGCCCGACCCAATCTTCATCAACGATGGCCCGGTCTGGACCTCGGCCGGGGTGACAGCCGGTATCGATCTGTCATTGGCGCTGGTGGAGGCCGACCTGGGGCGCGCGATGGCCCTGGAAGTCGCCCGGCAACTGGTGGTGTTCCTCAAGCGCCCAGGGGGCCAGGCACAGTTCAGCGTGACCCTGGACCTGCAACAGCAGGGCAATCGCTTCGACGACCTGCACGCCTGGATCGCCGACAACCTCAGCCTCGACCTCGGCATCCCGGCACTGGCGCTGCAAGCGGGCATGAGTGAACGTAGCTTTATCCGCCACTACCGCGCCGACACTGGGCAGACCCCAGCACGTGCCATTGAGAGGATCCGGGTGGAAACTGCGCGCCGGCTGTTGAGTGATTCTGCGCTGCCGATCAAACGCATCGCGGTGCAGTGTGGGTTTGGCAGTGAGGAGACGTTGCGGCGTGGTTTTCTGCGGGTCATGGGGGTTGTGCCGCAGGTGTATCGGGAGCGGTTTTCGCGGGTGTTTTGATCTTGGGGTGCGCGCCCTAAACCCTCACGGCTGCCAGTACCCGTCATCCCCACTCAATTTGCGGTCAAGAAAACACGCCGCGCTGATCAGCGCCAGGTGGGTCAGGGCCTGTGGGGTATTACCCAGGTGGCGGGCGTGGCTGTCGAACTCTTCGGCGTATAGCCCCAGGGGGGTGGCGTAGCGCAGCAGTTGTTCGAACTCCAGGTGGGCCTTGTCCAACTGGCCGGCACGGGCCAGGCATTCGACGTACCAGAACGAGCACGCGGCAAACGCGCCTTCGGTGCCGCTGAGGCCGTCGATCTGGCTGTCGTCGTTGTGGTAGCGATAGACCATGCCGTCGCGCACCAGGGATTTCTGGATCGCTTGCAGGGTCGACAGCCAGCGCGGGTCCTTGGCGCTGACAAAACGCACCAGCGGCATCAACAGCATCGAGCCATCCAGGGCCGTGCCGCCGAGGTGCTGCACGAAGTGCCCGCGCTCGGCGTTCCAGAAGTTGTCCCAGATGTCGGCGTAGATTGCCTGGCGGGTCTGGTCCCAGCGGGCAAACGGCGCCGGCAGCGAGCGTTTCGAGGCCAGGCGGATTGCCCGGTCCAGTGCGACCCAGCACATCAGTCGCGAATGCAGGAAGTGGTGCTGCTCGCCGCGCATTTCCCAGATGCCGACATCCTCGCTCTGCCAGGTGTCGCACACCTGATCGACCACTTCCACCGTGTGTTTCCAGCCCTCATGGGAGATCGCCTCGCCGTACTTGTTGACCAGGTACACCGCGTCCATCAGTTCGCCGAAGATATCCAGTTGCACCTGATCGTAGGCCTGGTTGCCGATGCGCACCGGCCGCGCGTTGCCGTGGCCGCTCAGGTGGCTGAGTTCGCTCTCCGGGAGTTCCTGGCGACCATCGATGCCATACAGAATATTCAGCCGGGTCGGCTGGCCCTGACAGTCACTGACCCGCCCGCGCAACCAACGCATGTAGGCGTTGGCTTCCTCGACAAAACCCAGGCGCATGAAGGCGTAGACGGTGAACGAGGCGTCGCGGATCCAGGTGTAGCGGTAGTCCCAGTTGCGGATGCCGCCCGGGGTCTCCGGCAGGCCGAAGGTGGCGGCGGCGAGGATTGCGCCGTGCTTGCGTGAGGTCAGTAACTTCAATGCCAGCGCCGAGCGGTTGACCATCTCCCGCCAGCGTCCGCGGTAGGTGGATTTGCCGATCCAGTCGCGCCAGAACTTTACGGTCCGCTGCAGGCACAGGTCAGTGTTGTCGGCCTGCCAGCGCGGGTCGTCGAGGGCGCCGAGGACGAACTCGGCGCTCTGCTCCTGCTGCAACTCGAAGCGGGCGCTGGCGGCGTTGTCTACTAGCTGCAGGGGCTGGCTGGCGCGCAGGCGCAGACTTGGCTGTTGCGGGGCTTCGAAGCAGATGTCCGGCCCGTCCTCCCGTGCCGTGGTGGCGGCGCGCGCGTAGTCGTGGCGCACCGCGCAATGCAGGTCGAAGGTGGCGCTGCCGCTGACCATGCGCACCCGGCGAATCAGCAACGGCAGGTCATCTTCACTGTCGCCGATGACCAGCAGGTCGGTGATTTCCACCACCGCCCGGGCGCTCAGCCAGCGGGTTTGCAGCACGTTGGTGTCAGGCAGGTAGATCTGTTCGCGGCGCGCGTCCGGCAGGTCGGGGGCCAGCTGAAAAATCCCCGCCTTGGGGGTGTCCAGCAACGAACAGAAGATCGACGGGCTGTCGAACTCCGGCCAGCAGAAGAAATCCACGCTGCCCTTGTCGTTGACCAGCGCGGCACTGCGCAGGTCGCCAATGATGCCGTGGGCGTCGATCGCGCTTTGGCGTTCGTCACGATGATCAGCCATGTCCAGTCAGCCTCGCACAAAGAGCGTATTCAGCAGACTGACGCAAAGGCGGGGGAGTTCAGGTTCAGGTCGGTTTATTTGCGTTGGGGTCGCCGCTGCGCTCGTCGTTCATCCCTGATAGCGTCCGCTGCGTTGGTGCCACTCGCGACTGCCGGCGACCCAGGCTTTGACCCCGCCGAGAAATCGCTCGAGTTCCCAACTGGCCCCTGGCAACACCCGCTGTTCGGCCGCCTCGTAGGCATACACGACGTCGTCATGGATCTTCGCCGCCAGGCCCATGGCGTCGGCTAGCGAGCAGTGCTGCTGGGCGGCCAACAGCCGCGGCAGGTTGAAGTCCTCCTGCTCGGTGAGGCTTTCCTTGTGGGCGGAATAGAGGTCGTTGGCCAGGATGGTGGCACTGGCCGCGAGCGTGGTGACCCGGCGCACCAAGGGCGCCGAGTACACACTGGCCGGCAGCTCGTAACCGCCGATGATGTCGATCAACGACATGCACGGCAGGAAGCTGTTGACCTGGCGGTGGGCCAAGTACTCCCAGACTCGGGGTGGTTGTTTGGTCATGCGCCAGGAGGCTTCCGCCCCCATGGTCACGAACATGGCGATGATCTCGTGTCGGACCCTCGCCACTTGCGCCGGCGTGGCGAACCCCGCTACATGCGCCATGTAGGCACGTAACCCCTTGAGCACGGGGTCGGCATTCAGGGCCTGGTGCAGATCGGGCGCAAACTCATAGCTCAGGTGCGCAGGCTCCAGGGCAGCCAATGCCAGGGACAGGCGTGCGCCCACCAACTCCGGCACCGATCCACACTGCTCGTCATCGCAGTAATAGTCATCCACCGCGAACAGCGCGGCGATGCACTGCGCTGAAAGCAAGAGGCGCTCGGGTGCGTCGGTGTCCGGATGGCACAGCATGGCGAAGCGACCGAACTGCGCGCCACGCAATTTCGGCATCTGCCCGGCGAAAATGCCGACTTGCTCGACCCAGGGGATCAGCAATGTGTCGACCTGCTGCCCGAGCGGCTCGTTTATCCGTACCGGTTCGGGGCAGTGCAGGGGCGGTATCACCCAGGGAAGATCAAGGGAATGGCTCATGGCGTTCTACCTCACCGGCAGCTTTCGCTGTTCACTGCTCAGCACTGGCGCTGGGCGAGTTCCTTCCAGCGTCGCAATCCGCCGGGGCCAACCTGCTGAAAGATCCGCACGAACCAGACGCTGAACATTTCTGGGCTGGCTGCGATGAGGCGATCCAGGTCGGCGAGTTTCTGCCAGCGCCAGGCGTGGGCTTCCTCGGGGTTGGCAAGGGGCGCGCAGCGGCTGATACCGGCGAATACATGGTCGTACTCGTGTTCGATCAGCTGATTTGACACCGGCTCGTGGTAGAGCAGGGTGGTGACCGGCGTGAGCCGGCAGCGCAGGCCCATTTCCTCGTGCAGCCGGCGCCTGGCCGCCGCACGTGTACGCTCCCCGGGCCGCGGGTGTCCGCAGCAGGTATTGGTCCACAGCCCCTGGGAGTGGTACTTGCCCAAGGCTCGTTGCTGCAACAGCAGGCGGCCGTTGCTATCGAAAATGAACACCGAGAAGGCCCGGTGCAGCAGGCCTTGCTGGTGGGCGTAGAGTTTGCCTGCCGAGCCGATCTCGCGGTCTTGCAGATCAACCAGAATCAGCGACTCTTCCATTGCCTGGCTCCACGTGACCGGTTTCGCTCGTACTGTGGCGCAAAGTTTCGATCCTGCCTACTGTCAGAACTGTCAGGTCCGCGGTGCTAACAGCAAGCCGCGCAACATCAGCTCCAGAGCTGCCAACGCTTCGTCCAGGCGTTCGGCGGGAGCTTGATCGCGGGCGATCCACAGGGCGGCGTGGACCAGGCTGCCGTTGATCAGGCGTGCCAGGGCCTGGGGTGGGGCGGCAGCGATGGTCTGCCGGTCCATCAACTGTTCGAGCAGGCGGGTGAGGGTGGCGATGCAGTCCATTTGCAGCGACAGTGTCAGGTCGCCCAGCACGGCCGGGGCATCGAGCAGCATGATGCGCTGGATCTCGGTTTCCTGGGCCATCTGCAGGTACGCGGTGCAGCGCTGGCAGAAGCCGCTCCAGGGGTCGCTGGCAACGGCTGAGATGGCGTCGAGCCGGGCGTCCATTTCGCCGTCGATCTGCGCGACCACCGCCGCCAGCAAGCCTTTCTTGTCGCCAAAATGGTGATACAACGCGCCACGCGTCAAGCCAACGTCGGCGGTCAAGTCGTCCATTGAGGTGGCGCCATAGCCCTGGGTGGCGAAGGCGTGGCGGGCGCTGCTGATCAATTTGGCGCGGGTCTGCTCGATCATTTCGGCGCGTGGTCGCTGGCCCATGGTGTCCCTCACGGTTTTTTCGGTTTGACATACGGTGCGTATGTTTGCATGCTTTTGTACATACGCGGCGTATGTATTTTTACCACGTCGACGCTTTATGGCAAGTTGCATGCCCCAAAAGAGGATGGAACCCGATGGCAAACCCCTATTCGGCCTTGTTCAAGGCACCCGGCAGCCGGGCCTTTGTGCTGGCCGGGATGATTGCGCGCATGCCGATTTCCATGACCGGCATCGGCCTGATCACCATGTTGTCGCAGCTGCACGGCGGTTATGCATTGGCCGGTGCCGTGGCCGCGACCTTCGCCTTGGCCACGGCGGTGTGTGCTCCCCAGGTGTCGCGCCTGGTCGACCGTTACGGTCAGGGCCGGGTGTTGCCCATCGCCGCGTTGCTTGGCGGTGGTGCGCTGTTGCTGCTGTTGCTTTGTACCCGCTTGCAGGCGCCGCACTGGACATTGTTTGTATTCGCCGCGTTGGCCGGTTGCATGCCGAGCATGTCGGCGATGGTGCGGGCGCGCTGGACCGAGATCTACCGCGGCCAGCCTCAATTGCAGACCGCCTACGCCCTGGAGTCGGTGCTGGACGAGGTCTGTTTTATCGTCGGCCCGCCGCTCTCGGTGGGGCTGTGCGTGGTGGCCTTTCCCGAGGCCGGGCCGCTGGCGGCACTGCTGGCGTTGGCCATCGGGGTCAGTGCGTTTGTCCTGCAGCGCAGCACCGAGCCTGGCGTGCATCCCCATGACCAGGCGCAACCCGGCTCGGCCATCGCCTCGGTGCACGTGCGCTGGTTGATCCTGCTGATGGTCGCCCTGGGCACCATCGTCGGCGTGGTCGACGTGGTCAGCGTGGCCTTCGCCCAACAGCAAGGGCAGCCGGCGGCGGCGAGCATCGTGCTCTCGGTGTATGCCATCGGCTCTTGCCTGGCGGGCCTGGCATTTGGTGCGCTGAAAACCGAGGTGCCGCTGCCGCGCCTGTTCCTCTATGGCGGGGTGGCGACGGCGCTGACCACGCTGCCGTTGCTGCTGGCGAGCAACATTGTCGGGCTGGCACTGACGGTATTCATCGCCGGGCTGTTTTTTGCCCCGACCCTGATTGTCGCCATGGCCCTGGTCGAACGCATCGTGCCGCCGGCCAAGCTCACCGAGGGCCTGACCTGGCTGGTGACCGGCCTGAGCATCGGCGTGGCCATCGGCGCCGCCGGTTCCGGCTGGCTGGTGGACGCCTTTGGCGCGCGCAGTGGATTCTGGCTGGCGATTGTCGCGGGGGCGGTGGTGCTGGGGGCGGCAGTCCAGAGCTATCGTCGCTTGCCTGCGTGATCAGGACTGCTTGGCCTGCATGGCTCCCATAACAAAAACGCCGCTGGCCCATTCCTGGGGCAGCGGCGTTTGCGGTTGCCGGTTTAAAAGTTGTAGGTCATGTCCGCCGTGACGGTGCGACCTTCGCCGTAGTAACAGTCCAGGGTGCTGTTGCAGGCGGCGACGTATTTCTTGTCTTCGATGTTTTCCAGGTTCAGTTTGACCTTCACGCCATTGACCCGCAGGGGCGATTTTTCCAGGTCGTAGGAGAGCATGCCGTCGTACACGGTGTAGGACGGAATCTGGAACGAATCTTCCTCGTAGTCCGATCCGTAGCTGCTGCGCACGTAACGCACGCCCAGGCCAGCGCCGAGACCGGCGAGGGCGCTGTGGTCGAAGCTGTAGTCAACCCATGCCGAGGCGTTCAGCGGTGGGCTCATGGCCAGGGTACGACCCTCGCGACCATCGTTGGTGCTCTGCCACTTGATCTGGTTGCGCGACACCGAACCCAACACGCGCAGGTTCTGGGTGACGTTGACCTTGCCTTCCAGCTCCACGCCGCGCGAGCGCACCGCGCCGCTCTGGATACTGAAGCCCGGGTTGTCGAGGTCGTTGGTCAGCATATTCTCCTGGTCGATCTGGTACACCGACAACTGGATGAAGCCATCGATCGCAGTGGGCTCGTACTTGACGCCCACTTCATACTGCTTGCCTTCGGTTGGCTTGAAGGCTTTTTCATTCATGTCCACGCCGGTTTGCGGCAGGAACGATTCGGCGTAGCTGACGTAGGGCGTCAGGCCGTTCTCGAACAGGTAGCCAAAGCCGGCCCGGCCGGTGAACTTCTCATCCGTGGACTTGGTGTCAGCCATGGTGCTGCCTGGCTGGGTGTTTTCGGTGGTGGCGTAGTCATAACGCCCACCGAGGGTCAGGAACCACTTGTCCCACCGCATCTGGTCCTGCACGTACAGGCCGGTCTGCTTGACGGTGTTGTCCCAGCGGTACGGTTGGCTGAAGGTGAACTCGCTGCCATAGACCGGGTTGAACAGGTCGATGGCCGGGCCGTTGCGGTCGTACAGGCCGAGGAACTTGGTGTTGAAGTGGTAGTAGTCCACGCCCAGCAGTACGGTGTGGTCGAGCTCACTGGTCTTGAACTTGGCCTGGGCGGTGCTATCGATGCCGTAGACCTTGTTGGTCTGCGACCAGTCCACGCCGAAGCGTTTCTGGTAGCGGTTGTCGTCAACGCCGGTGGCCGGGTTGGGAATGTAGGAGTAGCCGTGCAGCGGCGCGACGTACTGGTCATCCACGTAGGCGTAGCTGGTGCGTTGCTTGAGGGTCCAGATGTCGTTGAGTTCGTAGGCCGCGTCATAGCCGACCACAAATTGCTCGCGGTCGTATTTGTTCAGGCCTGGCTCACCGAGGAACAGGTCGCGGCTGATCTTGCCATTGGGGCTCTTGAACACCGTGCCTTCTGCCGGCAGGCCCTGGGCTTCCGGGGTGTCGCGGTCTTTCTGGTACTGGGCGAACAGCGTCACGCTGGTGCGCTCGTTCGGCAGCCAGGTCAGGCTCGGCGCCAGCAGCATGCGGTTGGTGTCGGCGTAGTCGATGTTCGAGTTAGCGTCACTGGCCAGGCCGGTCAGGCGATAGAGCAACTCGCCCTGGTCGTCGATCGGGCCGGCGAAGTCGAAGGCGCCGTACTTGCGGTCGTAACTGCCGGTGCCCAGGACCACTTCATGCAGCGGCGTGGCGGTCGGGCGCTTGCCCACCAGGTTGACGATCCCGCCTGGCTGGTTTTGTCCGTAGAGCACCGAGGCCGGCCCCTTGAGAACTTCGATGCGCTCCAGGGTGTAGGGGTCGATCTGCAGCGAGCCGCCGGTGCTGCCGCCGCCGTAGGGCAGGTGCAGGCCGTCGAGGTACACCGGGGTCGGGGTGAAACCGCGGGAGGTCGGCTCGTCGAAAATCCCCACGCGGTCGGAGAAACCGCCGCCGGTCACGCCCGCGGTATAGCGCAGCGCTTCGGTGACGGTCTGCGCGCCACGGGATTTGACTTCGTCGGCGGTGACCACGTTGACGGTCTGCGGGATTTCATTCAGCGGTGTATCGGTTTTGGTCCCGGTGCCGCTGCGCTTGGCCACAATCCCGGCAACCGGGCCCCATGCCGATTCCTGGGTCGCAGAAATGTTGGTCGGGTCCAGGTCCACGGAGTTCGCGCTGCTGCGGGTGCGCAGGGTCAAGGTATTGCCCTGGACGCTGTAGTTGATGCCGGTGCCTTGCAGCAACTGGGCGATTGCCGCGTTGGAATCCAGGCTGCCCTTGATCGCGGTGCTGCGCAGGCCGGCGACATCGTCCGGGCTGTACAGCACTTGCAGGTTGGTCTGGCGACCGAACTCCTGCAGCGCGCTACCCAGTGGCTGGGCCTGGATGTTGACCTCGACCACTTGCGCCTGGGCCTGGCCGATCAGCGGCGCGGTCAGTGCCAGGGCGCACAGGGTCGGCAGCCGTGGACGAAAGGAATGGCGGATCAGCAGGGCCTTGGCCAGTGGGTGGAGTCCGTGTGGTGCGGGCATTATTCTTTTACTCTTCAATGCGTTGACTGAGAATTATTTGTACCTTCTGTTAGTAAGACGCGAGCCCTTGGAAAAACCGGAAAGGCTTGATGAGGTTTTTTACGAAATTTTCACAATCAGGTCGGTGATGCAGACGCGCAGCCCTGCCGTGTCATCACCAATTGCCCCCCAGCGCCTTGTACAAGCCAATGCTGGCCTGCAACCGCGCCAGGCGCAGTTGCACGTTCAAGTCCTGGGCGGCGAACAGGGTGCGTTGGGTTTCCAGCACGCTGAGCAAATCCTCGGCACCGGCCTGGTAGCGGCTCTGGGCGATGTCGAAGGCGGTCTGGGCCTGGGCCAGTTCCTCGCCTTGCCATTGGCGTTGCTCATCGAGGCCGCGGATGCTGGTGAGGGCTTTTTCGACGTCGGCAAAGCCATTGATGATCGCCCCGCGATAACTTTCCAGCAGCTCTTGCTGGCGCGCGGTGGCGCGGTCGCGTTCGGCGCTCAGGCGGCCATTGTTGAAGATCGGCGCCACCAGCCCGGCCGTGAGGTTGTAGAACGGACTGCGCAGCAGGTCGCCGAAGGTGTCGGCACCCGAGCCGATATTGGCGCTCAGGGTGACGCTGGGCAGCAGCGCCGCACGGGCCACGGTGACGTCGGCCTGGGCGGCGGCCAGTTGCGCTTCGGCGCGGGCGATGTCGGGGCGGCGGCTGAGTAGGTCGCTGGGTACCCCGCTGGCGATACTCGGCCAGCTCATTTGGGCGAAGTTCAGGTGGCTGCGCGGCAGCGCTTGCACCGGGCGACCGAGCAGGGCCGCGAGGGTGATCCGGGCTTCTGCGGCCTGCTGTTGCATCAGCGGTAATTGCCGCTGTTGGGCCGCGACCAGGCTCTTTTGCTGGGCCAGCTCCAGGGCTGTGGCCGACCCCGAATCGTAGCGGGTCTGCACCAGTTTCAACACGCTTTGCGCGTTGCCCAGGTTCAACTCGGCGATGCGGCTTTGCTCGGCCAGCGACAGGCTTTGGCTGTAACTGTTGGCCACGCTGCTGAGCAGAGTCAGCTCGACGGTTGCCTGATCGAACTCGCTGGCGCGCACCCCTTGCAGCGCGCTGTCACGGGCGGCGTGCCGGGCACCCCAGAAGTCGATCTCGTAGCTGGCGCTGAGGCTGGCGTCAAAGTAGTCCACCGCCTGGTTACTGCTGTCGGCGTCCAGCTGGCTGTAGCCATTGCCGCGCAGCAGCTTCTGGCGGTTGGCATTCAATCCGGCCTTGACCTCCGGCAGCAACGGGCCACCGGCGATCACCGCCGTCGCCTGGGCCTGACGCACCCGTGCCACGGCGGCTGCCAGGTCATGGCTGCCGAGCTGCGCTTCGGCGATCAGGCTCTCGAGCTCCGGGCTGCCGAACGTGGCCCACCATTGCTGGCGGTTTTTCTCGGGCTTGGCGCTGACGGGCGATTGCCAGGCAGGCGGTGGGCTGATGCCGCTGTCCGGGCGCTCGGCGGGGGTCCCGCAGGCACTGAGCAGCAGGCAGGCGCAGAGCAGACTCAAAGGCGGCTTCATAGGTCGATCATTCACTGGTTAGGGCCGTGACCGGGTCGAGCCGGGCAGCTTTACGGGCCGGCATGAAGCCGAAGATAACGCCGGTGACCAGGGCGCAGCCGAAGGCGCCGAGGACCGCGAACAGGGAGAACGCCACGGCCACTTCACTGAGGATCAGCACGCCGCCCACCAGCAGGGCCAGGGCGATCCCGGCAATGCCGCCGACCACCGAGAGCATCACCGCTTCTGTCAGGAACTGGCGCAGGATGTCCCGTTGCCGGGCGCCGGTGGCCATGCGGATGCCGATCTCGCGGGTGCGTTCGCGCACGGTCATGAGCATGATGTTCATCACTCCGATACCGCCCACCAGCAGGGAAATCGCGGCAATCGAGCCGAGCATCAGCGACAGGGTATTCTGCGTGCGCGCCTCGGCCTGGATCATCGCGGCGTTGTTGGTCAGCTCGTAGTCCTTCTTGCCGTTGTGCAGCTTGCGCATCAACTGGTCGATAGCCTGTTCGGCTTCCTTGACCTTGCGCGCATCGGCGGCGGCAATGGCGATGTACTCCGGCTCGTACGTGCCGAACAGGCGCACGCTGGCGGCGGAGTAGGGGATGGCGATGCGGTCGTCGCTGTCCTGATCACCGGAGCTGGCGCCTTTTTCCGCCAGCACACCGACCACCTGGAACGGCACGTTCTCGATCAGGATGTACTGGCCGATCGGGTCGGCGACGTCCTTGAGCAGTTTGTCGCGGACCTTCTTGCCGATCACCGCCACCGCCGCGGCATTGCGCTCGTCGGCCTCGGTGAAGTAGCTGCCCTCGACCACCGGCCAGTTGAAGATCGCCGGGAAGTTGGTGTCGTTGCCGCCGACGTAGCTCAGGTGGTCGGCATTGCCAAAGCGCACCCCGGCTTCGGCGCCATTGACCGGCATGATGCGCTTGACTTGCGGCAGGCGGGCCAGGGCCGCGACGTCGCTGAGAGTAACTACCCCTGGGGGCGTGCGCGGGTTTGGCGACGAGCCGCTGAGGTAAATGATGTTCGAGCCAAAGGCACCCATCTGCGCCATCACCTGGCGCTTGCTGCCTTCGCCCACCGCCAGCATCACCACCACCGAAGCCACGCCGATGATGATCCCGAGCAGGGTCAGGGCGGTGCGAAAGCGGTTGATCCACATCACGCGCCAGGCCGCGTGCACCGCATCCAGCAGTTCGCCTTTCCAGGCGCCGCTGGCTGCGCTGCCCTGGCTCAGGCGTTGGCGCAGGTCGACGGCCTGCAGGGCACCGGGGTTGGCCGAATGCTGGACCTGCGGGTTGTCGGCGGCACTGTCGCTGATGATCAGCCCGTCGCGGATTTCGATAACGCGCTTGGCCCGGGCCGCGACTTGGCGGTCGTGGGTAATCAGGATCACCACGTGACCCTGGCTCGCCAGTTCATCGAGCAGGGTCATGACCTCGGCGCCACTCTGGCTGTCGAGGGCGCCGGTGGGTTCATCGGCGAGGATGATATGGCCGCCGTTCATCAACGCGCGGGCAATCGACACCCGCTGTTGCTGGCCGCCGGAGAGCTGGTGGGGACGGTTGCCGGTGCGCTCCGCCAGCCCCAGCCGGGCGAGCAGGGCGGCCGCGCGGGCATGCCGTTCGGCGGCCGGGGTGCCGGCGTAGATCGCCGGCATCTCGACGTTTTCCTGGGCCGAGCCCGAGGGGATCAGGTGGTAGCCCTGGAACACAAAACCGAAGGCTTCACGGCGCAGCCAGGCCAGTTCGTCGCTGTCCAGTTGCGCGACGTTTTCCCCGGCAAACCGGTACTCTCCGGCGCTCGGGCGATCGAGGCATCCGAGGATGTTCATCAACGTCGACTTGCCGGAACCGGAGGCGCCGACAATCGCCACGAACTCGCCGGCATGGATCGACAGGTCGATGCCGCGCAGCACGTGGACTTCGGGGGCGTCACCGCCGCCGTAGGATTTGCGGATGTGTTTGAGGTCGATCAGCGGCGTTTGCATTCAACCCTCGTTGCCGTCGACCGGACCGATCAGCAGGTGATCGCCCTCATTCACGCCATCGAGGATCTGCACCTGCAAGCGGTCGCTGAGGCCGGTGCTGACTTCCCGAGCTTCAATGCTGCCGTTCTTGGCAACCACCCGCACACTCTGGCTGCCGGCCCTGGCGCCGTTCTGCAGGGCCGAAACCGGAGCTGTGAGCACGTCTTTCGCCGCACCGGCGACAAAAAACACCTGGGTGGTCATCTCCGCCATCAGCGCGTTGTCGGCGTTGTCGACGTCGAGCAATACGGTGTACAGCACCACCCGCGCGCTGCCGCTTTTACCGCTGCTGGACGGGCTGCCACCACCGCTGCCCTGGCCACTCTGGTCCAAGGGCTTGGGCGGCACCGGGAGAATCTGCCGCACCGTGCTTTGCCAGCGTCGCGCACCGCCTGCGAGGGTCGTGAAGTAAGCCTGCATGCCAGGTTTGACGTGGCCGATATCAGCCTCCGAGACCTCGGCCCAGACGGTCATCGGCGACAGTTTGGCGATACGCAGGATCAACGGCGTCTGCTGCTGCGCGTTGAGGGTCTGGCCGGTTCGGGCATCCAGCGCCACTACCGTACCGGCCATCGGTGCGTAAATCCGTGTGTAGCCCAACTCGGCCTGATCGCTGCGCAGGCTGGCTTCGGCCTGGCGGATCTGGGCCTGGAACATCTGGATGCGAGCCTCGGTGGCGCGCAGTTCGGCGTGGGCGGTCTGCACATCCTCTTCACGGGTGGCGCCGCCGGCGGCGAGGTTCTGCTGGCGCTGGTATTTCTGCCGGGCCAGGTCGTGCTGGGCGCGTTGTTCTTGCAGTTGGGCCTTGAGGTTGTCGATGGAGAAACGCCCGGCATCGAGCTTGGCGTTCTGGGTCGCGGGGTCGATTTCCACCAGCAGTTGACCTTCCTTGACCACATCCCCGACTTCGACGTGGATGTTCTTGATCTGTCCCGAGGCCTGGGCGCCGACGTCGACATAGCGCCGTGGCTGCAAGGTGCCAAGGGCGGTGACGCTACTCTCGATGTCGCCGCGGCTGACCTGCACCGTGGCGAACTGATCCCGGCCGGGGGCGTTGAGCTGCCAGGCAGCCAGGGCAATAACCGGGATCAGGCAAAGGCCTGCAAGCAAGGCACGGCGGGTCTTTCGCGGGTGTTTCATGCAGGGTTCCGATCAATGGAAATCGTCCCCTGCCGGTTGGCGCAAACAGCGCGACCACAGCCAGGCCCTGCCAGAAATCCCGGCAGTTACGGGGAACTGTCCTTAATACGATGAATTGACGGGCAAATTTAGGCGCTGACACAAAGGGTTACAGCTGCCCGTCGGGATTATTTACCGCGCAATCGACGCAGTGCTTTAAATCTATATGAGAATTACTATAAATTACACGCCGCAGATTTGCCATCATCGTGCCGCCATCGTTTTCCTCAGGCGTTGGCCAGGTTCAAGGACAGGTACCGTTCATCAAAGCGGTCGGGAGTCACGTTGGAAAACTACTATCGCGAGCTGGTGCGTTTCCTCAACGCCAAGCTGGGCAACCGCCAGGTGGCCGAAGATGCGGTGCATGACGCCTACGTGAGGGTGCTGGAACGCGCCAGCGACACGCCGATCGAACAGCCGCGCGCCTTCCTCTATCGCACTGCCCTGAACCTGGTGATCGATGGTCATCGGCGCAATGTTGCGCGCGCGGCCGAACCGCTGGAAGTGCTCGACAGCGAAGAACGCTTCCATAGCCCGTCCCCGCAGAACAGTCTCGCGCAAGCGCAGCGCATGGAGCTGTTGCAGCGCGCCCTGGCTGAACTGCCGCCGCTGTGCCGCGAGAGTTTCCTGTTGCGCAAGCTCGAAGGCATGTCCCACCCCGAGATTGCCGAGCACCTGGGCATTTCCCGCAGCCTGGTGGAGAAGCACATCGTCAATGCCATGAAACATTGCCGCTTGCGCATGCGCCAATGGGATGCGGTTTGAGCGGTTGTCGCTCGCTGCAGGCTACAACCACCCCGAGCGTTTAAAGCTGCCCCACAGCGCGACGCAACCCACGCTGATAAACCCCAGCACCGCGAAATAGCCGTAGTGCCAGGTCAGCTCCGGCATGTTCTGGAAGTTCATCCCGTAGATCCCCGCCACCGCTGTCGGAAACGCCAGGATCGCCGCCCAGGCAGCGAACTTGCGTTGCACCACGCTTTGCCGTGACGCCTCCAGCAGCACCCCGATCTCGATGGTCTGGCTGGCAATGTCGCGCAGGGTGGTGAGGTCTTCCATTTGTCGCGTGACATGAATCTGCACGTCCCGAAAGTAGGGGCGCATGTTCTTGTCGATAAACGGGAACTTGAGCTTCTGCAGCTCTTCGCTGATCTCCACCATGGGCGCGGCGTAGCGACGCAGGCGCAACACGTCGCGACGCAGGCCATGCAGGTTCTGGATATCGCGCTCGTTCAGGGCGCTGTTCAGCACGTTGTGTTCCAGCGCGTCGATTTCGCCGTGAATCGCTTCGCCCACCGGCTGGTAGTTTTCAATCACGAAGTCGAGCAGGGCATACAGCACGAAGTCTTCGCCATGCTCCAGCAGCAGCGGGCGCGCCTCGCAGCGCTGGCGTACATGAGCATAGGAGGCCGAGTGGCCGTTACGGCAGGTGATGATGTAGCCCGTGCCGGCAAAGATGTGAGTCTCGATGAACTCCAGCACGCCGTTCTCGCGCACCGGTGAGTAGGTCACGATGAACAGCGCGTCACCGAAGGTCTCGAGCTTGGGCCGGCTATGTTTTTCCAGGGCGTCTTCGATGGCCAGTTCGTGCAGGTTGAACTGGCGTTGCAGGTTGGCCAGCTCCAGCGCACTCGGCTCTTCGAGGCCGATCCAGACGAAGTGGCCGGGTTTTGCCGCCCAGGCCGCGCCTTCATCCAGGGTGATATTGGTGACTTTCTTGCCGGCGCTGTAGACCGCGGCCGCAACGACTCTACCCATAATTCCGATTCACTTCTTCTTCGCCGATGGCAGTGACAAGCAGGGTGCAGCTTAGCCTGCTTGTGGAGGTCGGGGCGAGGGTAAACCGGAGCGCGGGCTCGGCGATCAGGCGGCTTGCAGTTGGTGGTCCATGGCCTCGATGCATTCACGCATCTGCTCGCGGCACTGCGCGATCAGTTGCGGCATGTCATCCAGGGTCAGGCCAGCGGTAGGGATCGGCGGCAGCGAGCGGATCAGGATCTGGCCGCTGTTCCAGCGATTGAGGCGCATGTGGTTGATGTAGTTGCTGACGCACACCTGCACGATCGGCACGCCGGCGGCAATCGCCATCTGGAACGCGCCCTTCTTGAACGGCAGCAACTCCTTGCCCAGGTTACGCGTGCCCTCGGGGAACACCCAGATCGAGGTGTCCTTGTGCTGCAAGGTGTGGGTGGTGGTGAGCATCGACTGGCGGGCCTTGTGAGCATTGCCGCGGTCGATCAGCACATTGCCGGCCAGCCAGAACAGTTGCCCGAACAGCGGCACCCATTTCAGGCTCTTCTTGCCGATGCACACGGTGCGGTGGGGCACCACGTTGCCGAGCACAAACAAGTCGTAGTTGGACTGGTGGTTGGCAATCACCACGCAGCTTTGCTTTTTGTGGGTCAGCGAGTCGACGTCGGTCTTGACCCGCAGGCGCAGGATGCACATCGCCGGCCAGGCATAGAGGCGGGCGCACAATCGGCTGTTATCCGGATTGAACGGCCGGCACAGCCCAAGCAACACACCCAGCACACCCGCCAAAACAAAATGCAGGCCCATCAACAACATACGAAACAGATACAGCATCTACAGGCCCACCGGAGCAAAAGGTGGCGCAGTGTACGGATGTGCACTGTTTTCGGCAATTGCCGCTATATAGGTAGGAGATGGCCGATGTTTAAGCGCATGTTTCCAACATCTGCTGATGGATGCGGGCTAGAGCGTTTAAGCGCTTTTCGGTTGCCGATGTAGGAAAAACCCCAATGCTTGGCGACAACGCCGAACATTGTAGGAGCGAGCGCGCTCGCGATGGACGTAAACGATGACGCGTGAAACCTGGAAAACGCGTTGTTTTTTAGTCCATCGCGAGCAAGTGCAGGGCCTGACGTTAAACCAGGTGAGCCTGGTCCTGGACGATTGCGCTGTCCAGCGCATCCAGCAAGCCCTTGCGAACCTTGAGTTTGGTGTTCTTGTGGGCAGTCATGTTGATCTTCTTCAACTGGCGGGCCGCCGCCAGTGCAGCACTTTGCAGCTCCTCGGCCGCTACCACCTTGTCGAGGAAGCCGGCATCCACCGCGCCTTGCGGGTCGAACATCTCGCCATTGATCACCGAACGGTGGAACGCCGACTTGCGCAGGCGATCACGGGCCAGTTCGATACCGGCGTGGTGCATGGTCATGCCGATCTGCACTTCATTCAGGCCAATGCTGAACGGCCCCTCGACCCCGATCCGGTAGTCAGCCGACAACAGAATGAACGCGCCCTTGGCCACCGCATGCCCAGGGCACGCAACGATCACCGGGAACGGGTGGGCCAGCAGGCGGCGGGCGAGGGTAGAACCGGCAGTCACCAGGCTCACGGCTTCCTTGGGACCCGCCGTCATCACCTTCAGGTCATAACCGCCGGAGAGAATGCCCGGCTGGCCAGTGATGATCACCACCGCCCGATCCGTCACGGCCTGGTCCAGCGCAGCATTAAACGCGGCGATCACGTCCGGGGAGATGGCATTGACCTTGCCATTGCTCAAGGTCAGGGTCGCGATACCGTCTTCGAGGTGGTAGGAAATCAACTCACTCATGACGCTATTCCTTGTATTGAAGTGCAGCAGACGTTACCCATGGCCGTCGGCCAGGTAAAGCGCCATGACTGACCGGCCAGTCAGCCAAACCGGCTCCGCCAGGCATGGCCGGCCACGGCCGCCCGGCATTCCCCTCTATATAGAAGCGCGGCCCGGGCCGGAGAATGGCCGGTTTGCCCTGCCCACAAAACCGCATACCCGAACAAATCTCTTAAGCGCATGAAAATTCTGAAAAAAATGTTTGCCATCAGAAAAGCTTTCGACTACATTAGCGCGCCTCGACAGACAGAACTTGTTTGAAGAGATACGGTGAAGTGTCCGAGTGGCTTAAGGAGCACGCCTGGAAAGTGTGTATACAGGAAACTGTATCGAGAGTTCGAATCTCTCCTTCACCGCCACATTCTACAAACACAAACCCCCGATTTTCCTAGAGAAAGTCGGGGGTTTGTGGTTTTTGGCGTCTGGAAAAAGGCGATCGCGCAGCACCAATGGCCGTGCGAGCAGGCCTTCTCCTAATCCCGCATATACCCCCCATCCACATCCATAATTTCCCCAGTCACAAAACTCGCCGCATCCGATGCCAGGAAGCACACGGCGGCGGCGATGTCGCGGGGGGTTCCGGCGCGTCCCAGTGGCATGTCTGCCAGTACTTTGGCCCGTGCTTCGCTGCTCAGGGTGCTGGTCATGTCGGTTTCAGTCAGGGCGGGGGAGACGGCGTTGGCGGTGATGTTGAAGGGGCCGGCCTCGCGGGCCAGGCCCTTGGTCAGGGCGATTACGCCGCCTTTGGCGGCGGCATAACAACTGTTGCCCAGCAGGCCGCCGCCGCGTTTGCCGGCGACGGAGGCGATGTTGATGATGCGTCCGCAGCGGCGGGCCATCATGCCGGGGAGTACGGCTTTGGCGCAGTAGAAAACGCTGTTGAGGTCGATTGCCATGACGCGCTTCCATTCTGCCGCGCTGACTTCTAGCAGGGGCAAGGTCGAGACGATGCCGGCATTGTTGACCAGGATGTCGATGCTGCCCAACGCCAGGCCCACCTGGCTGACCATTGCCTGCACCTGTTGCTCATCGGCAACGTCGACGCCCAGGCCGATGGCATCGATGCCCAACTCACCCAGCTGGGCGGCTGCCCGTTCTGCGGCGTCGTGGTCGAGGTCGCAGATGGCGACCCGCGCGCCGCATTGGCCCAGGGCCACGGCGATGGCATAGCCGATGCCGCGTGCGGCGCCGGTCACCAGTGCGTTACGGCCCTTGAGAGAAAAACTGATCGGCGCAAAATTGGCTGAGGCATTCATTATTGTTATTCCTTGATCTGGACGCAGGTCGGCCTTCCCGATACACGGGAAGTGGCCGGCTTTTCGATGGACAGCAGGGGGTAAACCGTCAGGAAGGGGCGAAGCTGCCCAGCGCCAACTGGTTCTTCAGCGGCGCGATGTCCAGCCGCCGCAGGACGCGATACAGCGAGGGTCGGCAGATGCCCAGCGCGCGGGCCGCCGCAGTCATGTTCCAGCGGCAGTCGATGAGTACGCCGAGGACGTCCTCGCGCTCACCCATGGGCGCGGCGGTGGGCCTGCTCGGGCGAATCGGCGTGACGTTCTGCACCTGGGCGCGGACCGGCAGCCCAGGCTGACCACCGGCTTGGGCGAGGAAGTCAGCGGGCAGGTCACAGCGCTGGATGCGCGCGCCTTCCTTGACCGCGCAGGCGTAGCGGATAACCGCGCGCATCTGCCGCAGGTTGCCGGGCCACGCATGGCCGAGCAGCAGGGGCCAGACATCGGCACTGATCACCTGGCGTGGGTCGCAACCGGGCAATTCGTTGGCGACCATGCTGCACACCAGTTCGGCCCGATCAGTGCGCTCACGCAGGGGCGGCAATTGCACCACGCCGGTAGCAATGCGATAGAACAAGTCTTCGCGAAAGCGGCCGTTTTCCACCAGGTCGGACAGTGATTGGTGGGTCGCGCAGATCAAGGCGAAGTTCACTGGCACGCTGCGTTCGGCACCCAGCGGGGTGATCTCGCGTTCGGCGATGACCCGCAGTAGGCGGGTCTGCTGTTCGAAGGGCATGTCGCCGATTTCATCAAGAAACAAGGTGCCGCCGTCGGCCTGGGCCACTTTGCCTTTCTTGCCGCCGGGCAGGGCACCGGAGAAAGCACCGCGGGCATAGCCGAACAGTTCGCTTTCGATCAGGGTTTCGGGGATTGAGGCGCAGTTGAGGGCGACCAGTTGCGCGGCGTGGCGCTGACTGTGCTCGTGCAGTGCACGGGCGAGGACCTCTTTGCCAGTCCCGGTCTCGCCCTGGATCAGCACCGCGATGCCGCGCTCCATGAGCCGCAGTGCACGGCGAAAGGCCTGGCGCACGTAGGGGTCGGAGTCGTGGGCAATATCGCATTCAGGGTAGGCGGAGGTTGTGTGGGCTCGGGTAAACGAAGGGTTTTCGTGTACAGAAGGCATCAGCGTCACCTTTTATTATTGTATAGCTCGTGACTATGTCGACTCACCGCACTTGTGATGCAGCCGTCGATATGGCGTTGAATGACAATAACGAGGCACACTTATATTTTCCAATCCATAATAAATCATCTATTGATACCTTTGAGAGCATCATGATTGAGCTCCGCCATCTGCAATATTTCCGCACCCTGGCAGAAACCCTGCACTTCGGTCGTGCCGCCGAACGCCTGCATATCTCGCAGCCGCCGCTGTCACGGCAGATCGCCTTGCTGGAAGACGAACTGGGGGTCAGGCTGTTTGATCGTTCCCGGCGACGGGTGGAGCTCACCGAAGCCGGCCAGCGTTTTTACCTGGACACCGGCACGGTGTTTGCCGCGTTCGAGCAGGCCAAGCGCAATGCCTTGGCCGCAGCGCGGGGGGCGGCGGGCGAGTTGTCGGTGGGGTTCATGATGTCGACGGCCTACAGCGTTACGCCGGCGATTACCCGGCGCTACGCTGCGCAGTTTCCCCAGGTCAGCCTGAAGCTGACCGAGACCTTGCCCCTGGACCTGGCCCAGGACATCAGCAGCGGAAACAAGGACGTGGCGATCATGTACCGCCCGCAGGACTGCTCCGGGCTGGAAACCGTGACCCTGTTTCGCGAAGAAATGACCGTGGTCCTGCCGCCGGGCCATCGGCTCCTCGAGCAGGCGCTGATCGACCCTCGGGAGCTGGCGGGAGAAACCTTCATCATCGTGCCGCGACGGATCGCTCCCGCCTTGCACGACATGATCTTCAACTACTGCCTGCAGCACGGTGTCACCCCGAACATCGGGCTGGAAATCAACATGCAGCAAACCATCGTCAACCTGGTGGGCGAAGGCTTGGGAATCGCGATCGTGCCGCGCTCGATGTGCAACATGCGCCTGGCCACCACCACCTTCAAACCGTTGCGCGATGCCCCGGTCATCGAGGTGGTCGCGGTGTGGAAGGCCGACAATCACAACCCCTGCATCGCCACCTTCATCGACAGCGCAGAGCACGCTTGCCTGCAAGTGACTCGCGAGGCGCAAGCGGGGTGAGCTGCGGAAAAATCGGCTGGCCCAGACGATACAACTGAAGCGACACGTGTCTCCCCAAGTGTCTCCCACCCCTGTCCAGGCGACAGCTGCCTGGACCTGACCTCTATCGCGCAAAACCCCGTCCCATAAGGCCTGTGCTGGCCTTGCCAAGCCTTGGCACCGCTCTTGCTATCGCCCTTGCAAACACCATTCATGCAAGGAACCCCTTATGCGATCGCCCGTTATCACAGGCTGGTATCACTCCCCATTCGGTAAGTTCGACCAACTCGATCCCGAGATGATGATGGCCGAGGCCGCCGTTGGCGCATTGGCGCATGCCGACATCGCGCCGCAGCAGATCGACTCCATCCACATTGGCCACTTCAATGCCGGCTTTGTGTATCAGGACTTTCCCTCGTCCCTGTTGGCCAACCACATTGAGGCGCTGCGCTTCACGCCCTCGGTTCGGCTGGAGAATGCCTGTGCCACCGGCTCCGCTGCGATCCACTCGGCGCTGCAAGCCGTCCTCAGTGGCCAAAGCCAACACGCACTGGTAGTGGGCTTCGAGAAGATGAATACCCTGCCCACCGCCGAGGTGGGCAAGATCCTGCTCAAGTGCTGCTACGCCAAGGAAGAAGCCGACATCGAGGGCGGCTTTGCCGGGGTGTTCGGCAACATCGCACAAAGCTACTTCGAGCGTTACGGCGACCAGTCCGATGCGCTGGCAATGATCGCGGCCAAGAACCACGCCAACGGTGTGCTCAACCCGTACGCCCACATGCGACGAGATTTCGGTTATGAGTTCTGCCGTCAGCCATCGGAAAAAAACCCGTTCGTGGCCGGGCCACTGAAACGCACCGACTGCTCGTTGATCACCGATGGCGCGGCCGCCCTGGTGATCAGCCGCGAGGACCTGATAGGTGAGCGCCGCCATGCCGTGCGTTTCCGTGCCGCGGTGCAAGTCAACGACTACATGCCGCTGTCCAAGCGCGACCCCACCTACTTCGAAGGCGCCGCCCGCGCCTGGCAACAGGCCCTGCAGCGGGCCGAGTTGAGCCTGGCCGACCTGTCGCTGGTCGAGACCCACGACTGCTTCACCATCGCCGAGTTGCTGGAGTACGAAGCCATGGGCCTGGCCGAGCGGGGTCAAGGTGCGCGCGTCATCGCCGAGGGCATCAGCCGCAAGGACGGGCGCCTGCCGATCAACCCCTCGGGCGGCCTCAAGTCCAAGGGCCATCCCATCGGTGCCACCGGCGTGTCGATGCACGTGATGGCGGCCATGCAGCTCTGCGGCCAGGCCGGCGACATGCAGTTGCCCAAGGCCGATCGCGCCGGGGTCTTCAACATGGGCGGTGCGGCAGTGACCAACTACGTGAGCATCCTGGAGCGCGCGCAATGATGGGCATCGACAACGTGATGAATCTGGGGGAAATGCTCAACCAGGTCGCGCGTCGCTATCCGGATGCACCGGGTTTCATTCGTGACGGTCGTGAGCATTCCTGGCAAGAAATTTCCAGGCGGGTCGACAGTGTTGCTGCGGCCTTGCGCGCGCGCGGCCTGGGTAAAGGCGACAAGCTGCTGGTGCATTCGCGCAACAACCTGCCGCTGTTCGAAAGTGCCTGGGTCGCGTTCCGCCTTGGCGCCGTGTGGGTGCCGACCAACGTGCGGATCACCCCGGCGGAAGCGGCCTACCTGGGCAGCTCCAGCGGCGCGGTAGCGATGCTGTATGACGAAGGCCTGGAGCATTATGTCGACGCCGTGCGTGCGGTATCGCCGAGCCTGCAACAGGTGATCGCCATCGGTCAGCCGCGTGCCGGCGAACTGGGCTACGAGCAATTGCTGGAGGAGGGCAGCGCGCTGCAGGCCAGCTTCCGTGCGGCCGAAGTGAAGTACCACGACCCGCTGTGGTTCTTCTACACCTCGGGCACCACTGGCCATCCCAAGGCCGGGGTGCTGACCCACGGCCAGATGGCGTTTGTCATCACCAACCATATCGCCGACCTGATGCCGGGCCTGAATCAGCATTCGCGTTCGCTGGTCCTGGCCCCGCTGTCCCACGGTGCGGGCATCCATGCGTTGGTCAACGTCGCCCGGGGCGCTGCCTGCATCCTGCCGGCCAGCGACAAGCTGGACTGTGACGAAGCCTGGCGCCTGGTGCAGGAATACCGCGTGGACAACCTGTTCACCGTGCCGACCATCGTCAAGATGCTCACCGAAAGCGAGGCCGTCGACCGCTACGACCACAGCAGCCTGCGCCACCTGATCTACGCGGGCGCGCCGATGTATCGCGCCGACCAGCGCCATGCCCTGGACAAGTTGGGCAAGGTCCTGGTGCAGTACTACGGCCTGGGTGAAGTGACGGGCAACATCACCGTGCTGCCTGCCGATTGCCACGACAACGAGGACTCGCCGAATGCCAAGGTCGGTAGCTGCGGTTACCCGCGCACCGGCATGCAGGTGGCGATTCTCGATGAGGCCGGCAACGAACTGGACACGGGAGTCGACGGTGAAATCTGCGTACGTGGACCGGCGGTGTTCAGCGGCTACTACAACAACCCCCAGGCCAACGAGAGCTGTTTCAAGTTCGGCTGGTTCCACACCGGCGACCTTGGTCATGTGGATGAACACGGCTATCTGTTCATCACCGGGCGGGCTTCGGATATGTACATTTCCGGTGGTTCCAACGTGTACCCGCGGGAGATCGAAGAGGCCCTGCTCAGCCATCCGGCGGTGACCGAAGCCGCCGTACTGGGCATGCCCGACGTGAAGTGGGGCGAGTCCGGCTACGCCGTGATCGTCACCACCGGCGAGGTCAGCGACGAACAACTGCTGGCCCATCTGGAGCCGCGAATCGCCCGCTACAAATGGCCCAAGCGTTTTGTCCGCTGGGAGGAAATGCCCAAGTCGGGCTACGGCAAGATCGTCAAGAAGCAGATCCGCGCGTTGCTCGAAGAACGCCAGGAGGTGGCCTGATGACGCCGCATTTCGCTGAGCGTGCCGGAGTACGCACGTTTATTCACGAGGGGCCGTCCCTGGCACCGCGACTGCTGGACCTGGAAGTACCGTGCTGCGAAGAGCTGCGCATCGTCCTGCCCCTGGCGAGCAACGTCGCGGCAGGCGTGCTCAAGGCGCTTGAAGGTCGACGTTACGGCAGCGCCGTGGGGCGCATCCTGTGTGGCGGTGCCGCACACCTGAGCTATCACCGGATGATCGTCACCGACCAGCCCGAGCGTCCGTATGACTACGGCCAGCCGGTGGTCCTGGACGGCTACATCACCTTTATCAGCGGCGCCATCACCGTGGGGCGCGACGCCCGGGGCGCGCCGTTGTTGCATTGCCATGCCGGTTTTCTGGACCGCGATGGCGAGCAGCACGGCGGGCATCTGGTGCTGGACAAACTGATTGTCGGCAGCGAGCCACTGACGATTCGCCTGTGCCTGTTCGACCAGGTTGCCTACCAGGTACAGCCTGACGCAGAAACCCATTTCAACCTGCTGCATCCTGTCCGCAAGGAGCTGTCATGAGCGTTGCCGTAACCGAAGAATCGCTGGTCCAGGACGGCCGCCTGGGCCGTCTGGTGATCGCCCGCCTCAAGCCCAACGAAGACCTTATCGACAGCGCCGAGGCCCTGTGCAAAGAGCACGGCATTGATTTGGCGGTGGTTCGCGGTGGCTTGGGCAGCCTGATTGACGGGCAACTCAGCTACCTGGGTCGCGAGGGCATGATCCAGATCCACGTCCCGGGACCTGGGGTGGAAATCCTTAGCGTCAGCGGCGAAATCCTCAGCGGTGCAAGTCGCCTGCAGGCGGTGGTTGCCGATGCCGATGGCAAGCTGTACGCCGGCCGCCTGGAACGCGGCAAAAACCTCACCTTCATCACGGTCGAGCTGACGCTGCAAGAGTGGCTGCCCGACTGACGCTTTCACCCGCCATAGCCATAACAAGAAAGTCGAAGCCAGGTGCCGCGGGCTCTTTCATGCCCCGCGCCCCGGATTGTCGACCGCACCCATTAGGAGAAACAAAAATGACAATAAATCCTTTCGTTCGCCTGTCTTTACTCGCCACCAGCGGGGTGCTCCTGTCACCCCTGGCCCACGCTGACTTCATCAAGGACGGCAAGGCCACCCTGGGGTTTCGCAACTACTACTTCAACAACGACTACCGCGATCGCGCCGGTCCCGCCGGGCAAAGCAAGACCGCCGAATGGGCGCAGGGCTTCTTTCTCGATTACAAGTCAGGCTTCACCGACGGCACCGTCGGCTTTGGTGTCGACGCGCTCGGTTTGCAGGGGGTGCGCCTGGATGGCGGCAAAGGCAATCACCGTGGCAGCTCGATGATTCCGGATGAGAGCGATGGCAGCGCCGTGGACGATTGGAGCCGACTGGGCCTGACCGGCAAGGTGCGTTTTTCCCAGACCGAGGCCCGCTACGGGACCCTGCAGCCGAAGTTGCCGATCCTGGTGGCCAACGATGGTCGCGTGCTGCCGCAAACCTTCGAGGGCGGCATGATCACCTCCAAGGAAGTGGACAACCTGACCCTGCTCGGTGGTCGCCTGGAACACGCGACTGGCCGTGGTTCGACCAACAGTTCGGGGCTCGCGGTTGCTGGTGGCACCCAGCAAAGCAATGAGTTCCTGTTTGCCGGCGCCGACTACAAGCTGAGCAAACAACTGACCCTGCAATACTACGCAGCCCAGTTGGAAGACTACTACGTGCAGCATTTCGGCGGCCTGGTGCATGTGCTGCCTTTGGGCGAAGGCCAGTCGCTGACCACCGACCTGCGTTACTTCAAGACCGACGCCGATGGCCGCAACGACACTGCCTCGGGTCGGGCTGCCGGGTACCGGGTCAGTGGCCTGGGGGACACCCCCGGCAAAATCGACAACGACACCTGGAGCGCGATGTTCACCTACGCCCTGGGTGGCAACTCCTTCCTGCTCGGTTACCAGAACGTCTCCGACAGCGGCAATTTTGTCCAGGCCAACCAGGGCAATACCAACGAAGGTGCGGCCGGCAGCAGCATCTACCTGTTCACCGACCGCTTGATCACCAGCTTCACCCGGGCCGGCGAGCGCACGGCTTTCGGCCAATACGGCTACAACTTCGCCTCCTTGGGTGTGCCAGGGCTGGTGGCGTCGGTCACCTACCTCAAGGGCACCCATATCCGCATGGCGAGCGGGTCCGACGAGAAAGAGTGGGAGCGTGACCTGGCGCTGGATTACGTGGTGCAGAGCGGCACCTTCAAGGGCGTCGGGTTCAGCTGGCGTAACGGCACGATGCGCAGCGGCGTACCCAGCGAGTATTCCCAGGACCAGAACCGCGTGTCGGTCAACTACACCCTGGCGTTGTTCTGATCCCGTGGGGGTCGCTTGAACAGGGCCCCTTGTCCGTTGGCGGCAGGGTTGGCGGCCCTGCAGATGCATAGGTATCTACACAACTGTAGCGGCCTGTGGGGTGTTGGATTAGGCGGAGTACATATCCATTTCTTCGGTAACGGCCTCCTATGGTTCCGCCTGACGGCGGCTCACTTTTGAACAGCGCAAAAGTAAGCAAAACGCTCTTACCCCACCACTCGGCACCTCGCTTAGGCTCGGTGTTCCCTCACTCCGGCTTGAATCCGTGGGCCGCCGCCACGCGCCATCCCTGGCGCGGGGCGGCTAACCCGGCGTCCTGCCGGGTTACCCACGGCTTCAAGCCTGCGTTCGGCCAGCGTGGTTAACGGGGCGCCCAGGATCAAGAGCCAGAGCCAGAGCCAGATCAAAAGATGGCTGACTTCGTCAGCGTCTTAGGAAGTAGAAGCGACACCGCGCATGCCCTAGCGATCAGGTCGGCTTTTAGGCCGCCTCGCTTTGTTTTTGATCCTGGGCGCCCCGTTAACCACGCTGGCCGGAATCCGATATTGATTTGGGGGGTAAACCGGCAGGACGCCGGTTTAGCCGCACTGGGCCAGGGAGGGCCCATTGCGGCGGCCCCCCAAATCAATGTCGGAGTACGGGCATGCCGAGCCTAAGCGAGGCACCGAGTGGTGGGGTAAGAGCGTTTTGCTTACTTTTGCGCTGTTCAAAAGTGAGCCGCCGTCAGGCGGAACCATAGGAGGCCGTTACCGCAAAAATGGATATGTACTCGGTCTAATCCAACACCCTGGTGCAACGTCGCACCACAGTTGTGTAGACACCTATGCTGCAGATGTACAGGACAGGTGTCGCTTGCCATGCCAGGTGTAGCGACACTTGCAGGAGACACCTGTTACATCCGCCGTCGCCGCAATTGCCCTGCAAGAAATAGATACATCCTTTTAGGCGCTGTTTTTCCTTGTGAAAACAGCTGGTTGAGTAGCAGCCTGGGTTGCCGCCAGGAGGACTGCGCCATTCGTGGCACCCCAATTGCTATAGCTTGCTTAGCCAGTCGCCGGCATAACGGCCATTGATCCATAAAAACAATAAAGTCAGGAGAACCAAATGAGCGACTTTTCGCGCCGCAACTTTCTCAAAACGGCCACCCTTGCTTCTGCCGCCGTTGCCGCCGCCGGGCTCGGTCTGTACAGCGGCAAGAGCCAGGCTGCCGAGTTCAAGCTGAAGTTTGCCAACAACATGCCCATCAGCCACTCCATGAATGTGCGGGCGCGGGAAATGGCCAAGGCGATTCGTGAAGAAACCAACGGCGCGGTGCAGATCCAGATCTTCCCCAGCAGCCAGCTGGGCAGCGACACCGATACCCTGGCCCAAGTGCGCTCGGGTGCCGTCGACATGTTTGCCCTGTCGCCGGTGATCCTGGGCACGATGGTGCCTTCAGTGCAGATCAGCGCCGTCGGGTTCGCCTTCAAGGATTACGAGCAAGTATGGAGTGCGATGGACGGTGAGCTCGGCGCGCATGTGCGGGCCGAGATCGCCAAGACCGAGACCCTGTTTGCGTTCGACAAAATCTGGGACAACGGTTTTCGGGTGACCACCACCAGTACCCGCCCGATTGCCACCCCCGACGACCTCAAGGGCATGAAGCTGCGCGTGCCGCCGAGCCCCATCATCATGTCGATCTTCCGCGCCTTTGAAGCGGCGCCGACCAGCATCAACTTTTCCGAAGTGTACTCGGCACTGCAGACCCGCATCGTCGAGGGCCAGGAAAACCCGCTGACCCTGGTGGCCTCGGCGAAACTCTACGAAGTGCAGAAGTACTGCTCCCTGACCAACCATGTCTGGGATGGCTTCTGGATGCTGGGTAACAGCGCCTCCTTCAAGCGCTTGCCCGCGGACGTGCAGGCCGTGGTCAGCAAACACATCAATACCGCCGTGCTCGCGCAGCGCGATGACCTGGCCAAGCTGCAGGGCACCATCCGCGATACGCTCAAGCAGCAAGGCCTGGAGCTGGTGGCGGCGCCACCGGAACCGTTCCGCGAGCGCCTGCAAAGCGCCAATTATTATGGCGACTGGCACGACAAGTTCGGCGACGCCGCCTGGTCCATCCTCGAGAAATATGCCGGGAAACTGGCATGATGGTCGCGCCAGCGGCAGTGGCCCCCACGTCTACCATGCGCCTGCCGGCCCGGGCGCTTGTCTGTCTGAACACATGGACCATGCGGGCAGTCGGGTTGATCACCGTCGCGTTGATGGTGATTGAAACCTGCGTGCTGCTGGCGGGAGTGATTTACCGCTACCTGCTCCACAGTCCGCTGATCTGGTCCGATGAGCTGGCGTCTTCGCTGTTTATCTGGATGGCCATGTTTGGTGCGGTGCTGGCGCTGGACCGCGGCGAACACATGCGCATGTCGGCGCTGGTGAACAAGCTGCCGCAAGCCTGGCGCGGCTTCTGCGAGACGCTGTCGGCGCTGGTGGTGTGCCTGTTCGTGGTGATGATCATCGCCCCGGCCATGCAGCACTCCCATGAGCAGATGTCGATCACCACCCCGGCGCTGGGCATTCCCGATGGCCTGCGCGCAGCGGCCTTGCCGGTCGGTGCGGTGTTGATGCTGCTGGCCGCCGTGTCGCGCATGGCGCGGTTTTCCACGGTGCGCCAGTTCATGGCCGGGATTGCCGTGGTGGCGCTCGTGGCCTCGGTGTTGTGGATCAGCCAGCCGTTGCTGGTGGACCTGGGCAACTACAACCTGATTATCTTTTTCCTGGTGCTGCTGGGGGCCTGTGTCTTCGGCGGGATTCCCATCGCGTTCGCCTTCGGCACCGCGACCATGGCCTACCTGGCGCTGGCCACCCATGCCCCGTTGTCGATTGTGGTCAGTCGCATGGACGAAGGCATGTCGCACATGGTGCTGCTGGCGGTGCCACTGTTCGTGATGCTGGGCGTGGTGCTGCAACTGTCCGGCATGGCGCGCACGCTGATCGACTTCATGGCCTCGTTGCTCGGTCATGTGCGCGGCGGCCTGCAGTATGTCTTGCTGGGGGCGATGTTCCTGGTCTCGGGGATTTCCGGTTCCAAGGTCGCCGACATGGCGGCCGTAGCACCGGCCCTGTTTCCTGAAATGAAAAAACGCGGTTCCGAGCCCGAAGAATTGGCCGCGCTGCTGGCGGCGACCGGGGCGATGACCGAGACCATTCCGCCAAGCCTGGTGTTGATCACCATCGGCGCGGTGTGCAGCGTCTCGATTACCGCGCTGTTCATCGGTGGGCTGATGCCGGCGGTGGTGGCCACCGTGGTGATCGCGCTGGTGTGCTGGTGGCGCTCACGCAAGGAAGCAATGCCCAATGTTCAGCGTGCGCCGCTGTCGGTGGTCGCGCGCACGTTCATGATCGCCGTGCCGGCGCTGGCCCTGCCGGTGCTGATCCGAGTGGCAGTGCTGGAAGGTGCGGCCACCGCGACCGAGGTCTCCACGATCGGTGTGGCGTATGTGGTGATGGTCGGGCTGGTGATGCACCTGTTCATGCGCCACATCGAGTTCAAGAAGGTCTACCCGATGATGCTCGAAGCGGCGGCACTCTCCGGCGCCATCCTGCTGATCATCGGCATGGCATCGGCCATGGCCTGGGCACTGACCCAGTCGGGCTTCTCGGCATCGCTGGTGGACCTGATCAGTGAAATCCCGGGCGGAGCCATCGGCTTCATGATCGTCACCATCGTCACTTTCGTGATCCTGGGCAGCGTGCTCGAAGGCATCCCGGCGATCGTGCTGTTCGGGCCACTGATGTTCCCGCTGGCCGAGATGCTTTCGATTCACCCGGTGCATTACGCCATGGTGGTGATCCTGGCCATGGGCATCGGTCTGTTCGCACCACCCCTGGGGGTTGGTTTCTACGCCGCCTGCGCGATCAGCAAGGTTTCCTCCGACCTGGTCATCCGGCGTGTCTGGGGCTACCTCGCGGCATTGATCCTGGCGTTGATTATCGTCGCCTGTTTCCCATGGATTTCCATCGGTTTCCTTTAAGAGAGCACTTGTCATGAGCCAATCAGCCAAACAACAACTGCCAGGCGCCGCGGAGCTTGGGCGCGTGGCCCTGGTGACGGGGGCCGCCATGGGGATCGGTGCCGCCATCGCCGAACGCCTGGGGCACGACGGGCATACCGTGGTGGTGGCCGACATCAACCTGGCGGCGGCACAAGAAATGGTCGCCGGGCTGGATGCCCAAGGCATAACGGCGATGGCCTTGGTCATCGACGTCGGTGACGCGCAGTCCATAGCCGCGGCGTTTGCCTTGCTGCAAGCGCGCTTCGGGCGCTGTGATGTGCTGGTCAACAATGCCGGGGTGGCCAAGACTCAGGCGTTCCTGGAGTGCGACCTCAGCGACTGGCAACGGGTACTGAACATTAACCTGACCGGTTCGCTGCTCTGCGGCCAACACGCGGCACGGCTGATGCAGGCCAATGGCTGGGGGCGGATCATCAACGTCGCCTCGATCAGCGGTCTGCGCGCCAGCTTGGGTCGCACGGCCTACGGCACGTCCAAGGCCGCGCTCATCGGGCTGACCCGGCAGATGGCAGTCGAGCTTGCCGAGTACGGGATTACCGTCAACGGCATTGCCCCAGGCCCGGTGGATACCCCGTTGACGCAAAGGCTGCACTCGGCCGCGACGCGCGATTCCTATGCCCGCGCCGTACCGATGCGCCGCTATGGCACTCCGGCGGAAATGGCTGGGGCGGTGGCCTTCCTGGCATCCGATGATTCGTCGTACATCAGCGGCCATGTGATTCCGGTGGACGGCGGTTTCATGGCATCGGGCATTCTGGAGATCTGAAGGGGCGCGGTGGACAGGAGCGCGCCTGGGTCCTTATGCTGCCGGGTTCATACAAAAACAAACAAAAAATTATGAACCCCAACGCTCCAACCTCTGTGCTGTGGCACTGGCTCGCGCGTCCGCGGCGCAGTCTGGTGGCGCGCTACACCCTGCTTTCCGTGGTGGTCATGAGCATCGCCCTGATTGCCCTGGCGATTTTCTACGAGCAACTGGCCAAGGATTTGCTCAACCGCTTGACCGGTGAGCGGCTCGATGCCCAGGCGCTGTCCACGGCCAACCGTCTGTCATCGTTTCTCGATGACCGCTTCTACCAGCTGTCGGCGTTGTCCAACCACCCGAACATGCCGGACTTCATCACCGACCAGTCGCGTCCCAGCAGCGATGTGGATTCACTGCTCAAGCTTGAGGGCGACCTGCCGTTCCTGTACGGCGTGCTGTTCTTCGATGAGCACGAGCAGTTGCTCAATGTGCTGCCCGGCCAAGCGGCCTCGGGTGAACCCTACTGGACCAATTCGCAGTGGTCGGTCGCCGGCTTGCCGAGCACCCGCGTCGGTGATGTCGAGGTGATCGGGCCGTTGCTGCCCAAGGCCGGGCGTTCCGGTGGATTTTTGATTCGCAAGCTGATTCGCAGCGGACGCACCGATCATGGGGCGAGTATCGCCTTGCACCTGCGCCTGGCGTCGTTGACCGAACTGCTGGTCAGCGCCGGTATGAGTGGAGTGGTCGCACCGTTGTTGCGGGTGCCGGGCGGGGTGTTCATCGATCCCACCGGGCGCGTGGTTCCGGCCCCCACGCAGTGGCGCGAGGGGCCGCAGATCCTGCCGGGTTGGCAACTGGTATTCAGCGTCCAGCCGGGGGCGATCCTCGAACCCTTGAACGATGCTCGCCAGTGGTTGTACTGGGTGGCCGCGAGCTTCATCGGGTTTATCCTCATCGTGTTTTTCACCCTGTCGCGGCAACTGCGCGCACGGGTCAGTACCCTGTTGCAAGGGGCTCACCAACTGTCGATGGGCGACCTCGGTTATCGCCTGGCGGAGCAGCCGCACAACGACGAAATCGGGCATGTCGCCAGGGCCTTCAATGTGATGGCCGAGCGTTTGGCGGCTGTGATGGAAAACACCGTGCGCAGTGAAAACCTGGCGGTGTTGGGTACGTTCGCCACCGGGGTTGCCCATGAGGTGCGTAACCCCCTGGCAACCATGAAGACCACCGTGCAAGCGCTGCTGCGGCGTGAACAGGAGCCGGAGCGGCGGATGCTGTTGAGCGATCTCGGTCAGGAAATCGATCGACTGTCCCATGTCACCAGCGATCTCCTGGAGTACGGCCGGCCACACCCGGCCCAGCCCCAGGCAGTGGACGTGGCGCAGTTGTTCGAGCGCATCGCACGGCAGGTGGCGGCGGATAGCCAGGCGCACAATATCGAGCTGCGCTGTTGGACCGAACCCGGGTTGCAGCTGTACGTCGACCCGGAGCAAGCCCAGCAAGTGCTGCTCAATCTGTGCCTGAACGCGGTACAGGCCAGTCCCGATGACCAGGTGGTGCACCTGCGCGGCGAAGCCTCAGGCGAGCGCGTTTGCATCAGCGTGCTGGACCGTGGTTGCGGGATATCCGAGGCCGACCTGCAACAGATTCGCCAACCCTTTTTCACCTCCAAAGCCCGGGGCACCGGGCTGGGCTTGAGCATTTGCCAACAACTGCTGGAGGCCAACGCCGCCCGCATGGAAATCGTCAGTACGCTGGGGGAGGGCACGCAGGTCACGCTTGATTTCCCTGGCCTCAGTGCACGCGCTAAGTGAGTCGTTGATGTCTGAAATTCACGTTTTGATCGTTGATGACGAAGAGGCGCTGGTGCGCTCTCTGAGCTATGCCTTGCGTGCGGAGGGCATGCGCATCAGCACGGCCGGCAGTGGCGAGGCGGCGCTGGAGCGGGTCAAGGGCGGGCCCGCCGACATCGATATGGTCCTGCTCGACCTCGGCCTGCCGGGCATCGATGGCCTGGCCACGCTCGACGGCCTGCGCGCGCTGCAGCCCGGGTTACCGGTGATCATGATCTCTGCGCACGGCGATACGCGTGCGGCGGTGCAGGCGGTGAAAGGCGGGGCGACCGACTACCTGACCAAACCCTTCGAACTGGATGACCTGTTGGCGACCATCGCCAGCACCCTGGCCACACCCGGGCCCGTGGCCGAGTCGGATGGCAAGCAGATGGACGCCGGCCTGCACGGCCAGAGCCCGGCGATGTGCACCCTGAGTGCGGCGGTGCAGCGCATCGCGCGCAGTTCGGCGACGCGCATCCTGCTGTTGGGCGAGTCCGGTACTGGCAAGACATTGGTGGCGCAGGCGCTGCATGCCCATAGCTCGCGGGTGGCCCACGCCTTTATCGAGGTCAACTGCGCCGCCTTGCCGGAGCAGTTGATCGAGGCCGAGCTGTTTGGCTCGGAGAAGGGCGCCTACACCGGTGCCCATCAAAAGCGTGTGGGGCTGGTCAGCCAGGCCGATGGCGGGACGCTGTTTCTCGATGAAATCGGCGAGTTGCCCCTGGCGTTGCAAGCCAAGCTCCTGCACTTCCTGGAGAACGGCAGTTACCGTGCGGTGGGGGCCAATCGCGCCAGCAACGCCGACGTACGGGTGGTGGCGGCGACCAATCGCGACCTGGCGGAAGATGTGCGCCTGGGGCGGTTTCGCGAGGACCTGTTTTATCGGCTGAACGTGATCACCGTGGACATCCCGGCCCTGCGCGAGCGCGGCGATGATGTGGTGTTGCTGGCCGAGTATTTTGCCCGGCGCCAGGCCCTGGAGGAGGGCGTCGAGGCGATCCGGTTCGAGGCAGATTGTCTGGCGGCGCTGCGTGCCCATCGCTGGCCGGGCAATGTTCGCGAGCTGAAGAACCTCATCGAGCGCCTGACCATCCTGTCCCCGGGCCGGGCGATCAGCGCGGCGTTGTTGCCGGCACCGATGCACGGCCCCGAACTGGCGAGCGAGGCCCCGGCGCTGGGCGATCAACTTGAGCGCGCCGAGCGCGAGCTGGTGACCGATGCCCTCAGCCGGACCGCCGGGCACAAGGGCCTGGCCGCGCACCTGTTGGGGATCTCCCGGCATGCGCTCAAGCGTCGCTTGCAACGCCTGGGCATCGAGCGCTAACCGCTCAACCTTGCGCGGGGGATGAGCGCTAACCGCTCAACATCCCCGCCACCACCACACCCGCCAAACCCTTGTAGGAGCGAGCTTGCTCGCGATGGGGCAGGCACAGCCAACATCAACGGTGCCTGACACACCGCCATCGCGAGCAAGCCGCAAGCGGGCGCTCGCTCCTACAAGGGTTTGGCTGGTTCGCTTTGCCCATCCTTGAGACCTTCCCCAACACCTCTGGCACAGCCCTTGCTCTAGCAACCCGGCTGTCCAACAAGAGGCGTTGTCAACGCCCAACAGGAATTCATTGTATGTCCCTGCCCCGTCATTGGTTTCAGGTTGCCCTGGCCTTCAGCAGTGTGCTCGTGAGCGTTGCCGCCTGTGCCCAGGTTGGCCGGCTGGAGTTGGGTGTGGCCGCCGGTCAGGCCGACCTGACCATGGGCTGCCTGTACCCGATGACCGAGCGCGCCGCGATCTACGGCCAGGACAGCATCGTCGGCATCCAGGTGGCGCTGGACGAACTGCATGCCCGGCGTGAGGCGGGCGAGTTGCTGCCGCGCCTGCGGGTGATCGTCGATGACGACCAGTCGAAGGCGTCCTATGGCGTCAGCCTGGCCAAGAGTTTTATCCACAAGGACGGCGTGCAGGTGTTGTGCGGCATGGTGTCTTCGGGGGTGGCGCTGGCGGTCAGCGAGCTGGCCTACCAGGAGCGGGTGCTGATGATCGGCACCGACCATGCGTCCTCGCGCATGACCCTGGAAAACGGCCATCCGTATTATTTTCGCGTGACCAACGACACCTGGACCTCGATGGCGGCCGGTGCCCGTTATCTGCAAGCGCTGCAGAAAACCACGGGGTGGAAGCGCCTGGCGTTCATCGGTCCGGACTACGAGTACGGCCACGTCTCCCGTGATGACCTGCATGAAGCCTTCAGCCAGTTGGGCGTGCAATTCGAAGATGTCACCGAGCTGTGGCCACGGCTGTACGAGCCGGACTATTCGGCGTACATCGCCGCCCTCGAGCAGGCCAAGCCCGACATCATTGTCTCGGCCCTGTGGGGCGGCGACCTGCACGCCTTCATCAAGCAGGCAGCCGGTACCCGGTTGTTCGAAACCTCGCGCCTGGCCAACTTCGACACGGGTGGCAACTACGACTTCCTGGTGTCACTGGGAGCCAAGGCGCCGCCGGGGTTGATTCTCTCGGCCCGTCACCACAACAACTGGCCGGCCACCGAGCGCAACCACTCCTTTGTCGAGCGCTTTCGTGCCCTGAGCGGGCGATACCCGACCTACGCCGCCCAGGGCGCTTACACCGGCGTGATGGTGCTGGCCAAGGCCTATGAGAAAGCCGCCGGGGCCACCGACAGCCAGGCGTTGATCAAGGCGTTGGAGGGGCTGGAGATCGCCCTGCCGGAAGACCCGGACGGTTTCGCTTCACGGATTGACCCGATCACCCACCAGATCCAGCAAACCCAGGCGGTTGGCACTCCTGTGGCCAATGCCGATTTTCCTCCGGCGCAACTGATGCTGGGGGACTGGTCGGTGTATTCGGCGCAGGAGCTGCAGCTCGATGACGCCACGCTGGCGCGGCGACTGGCCGCACGTAAACGCAGTACCGAGGGCCAGGCACCTTAGGCCGTTCATTCATCCACCGAGACATCAGCCCATGTACAACTATAAAAAAACCATGATCAAACATCCCCTGGCCCTGGCCATCGCTGCCACGGGCCTGGCCCTGTCCTTGACCACCAGCGTCCAGGCAGCCGAGAACGGCAAGTTCCGCATCGGTATCGTGACCTTCCTCTCGGGCCCTGCGGCCGGCCCGTTCGGCGAACCCTCGGCGAATGCCGCCAAGGTGCTGGTGGAAGGGCTGAACCAGGGCAAGCTGCCCGCGCCCTATAACACCATTGGCATCAACGGTGCCGAGATCGAAGTGGTGATCATCGATGAGGCCGGTGGTGCGGCCAAGCAGGTGGAAGAGTTCCGTAACCTGGTGCAGCGCCAGAAGGTCGATGCAGTGGTGGGCTACATCTCGTCCGGCGACTGCCTGGCCATTGCCCCGGTGGCCGAAGAGCTGGGCGCGATGACGGTGTTCTACGATTGCGGCACTTCGCAGTTGTTCAATGAAGACAAGACCCCGCAGTTCGTGTTCCGCACCAGCCTCGATGCGGCCGTGGACAACATCGGCGCGGCGCGTTACCTGGCCAAGGTCCGCCCGGACGCGCAGAAGGTCGCCGGGATCCAGCAGAACTACGCCTGGGGCCAGGACAGCTGGAACGACTTCACCCACTCCATGGAGCAGTTGATGCCCAAGGCCAAGGTGGTCGAGTCGCAAATGCCCAAGGTGTTCCAGGGCCAGTATGGCGCCGAGATTTCCGCCTTGTCGGTCAAGCGCCCGGACATCATCCACTCCAGCTTCTGGGGTGGCGACATGGAGGCCCTGGTACTGCAGGCCAACGCCCGTGGCCTGCTGGAGGATGCAACCGCCGTGCTGACGTGCGGCGAGTCGGCGATCGACCGCTACAAGGACCAGGCACCCAACGGCATGATCATCGGCGGCCGTGGGCCATTCGGTGCGTTTGCCCCGGATAACGAGCTCAACCGCTGGTTCAAGGGCAGCTACCAGGCGGCCTACAAGACCGACCCGACGTACCCGGCGAGCAAGATGGCCCAGGCGATTCTCGGCCTCAAGCACGCGGCGGAGAACGCCAAGGTCGAGTCGGGCAAGGTCCCGGCACCGCTGGAGATCGCCAAGGCCTTCAAGGGCGCGACCTTCGAGTCGGTCTCGGGCCAGGTGCAAATGGCCCGGGCCGGTGGTCACCAGGCGATGCAAGGCATTGCCTACGGCGAGTACCAGTACGACGCGGCGAACAAGAAGGGCGGCGTGCAGAACGTCATCGCCTTCAACGGTGAGTGCGTGACCCCGCCGGACGGTACCACCGCGCTGGAATGGATCAAGGCCGGCTTCCCGGGTGCCCAGTGCAACTGAGCCGCGCCGCGTGATTGATCCACTGTGGCGGGCCTGCGGGCGCCGCCACCTCTTTGCCAAGGTAGGACCCCTATGATGAGTCTTTTTGCGGTGCTGATTGACGGCACCATCTATGCCTCGTGGCTGTTCCTGGTAGCCGCCGGGCTTACGGTGATCTACGGGGTGATGCGCATCCTGAACATGGCCCATGGCAGCTTCTACGCCATCGGCGCCTATACCGCCGCGTCGCTGGTGGGCTGGTATTTCAACAACGGCATCGGGCCGGTGTGGGCGGGGTATCTGTTGATGCTCGGTTGCGCGCTGGTGGCCGGGCTGATCGTCGGGCTGATCATCGAGCGCGGGTTGTTGCGCTTCATGTACGGCCGCGACGAAGTGCTGATGGTGATCATCACCTACGCCTTGCTGCTGGTCCTCGAAGACAGCATGAAGATGGTCTGGGGGGTGAATCCTTACTTCGCCTATCAGCCGTATGCCGAGATGGGCCGCAGCGCCCTGGCGGGGCTCAAGGTGTCCAACTACGACCTGATGCTGGTCGGTGTGTCGGTGGTGCTGGGCCTGTGCCTGTGGCTGTGGCTGGAGCGCACCCACCAGGGCAAGGTGCTGCGCGCGGTGATCCATGACCGGGAAGTGGCGATGGCCATGGGCGTCAACGTGCGCCGCATGTTCACCCTGGTGTTCGTGCTGGGCACCATGCTCGGCACGCTGGCGGGTGCCCTGACGGCGCCGGCGATTTCCGTGGTGCCGGGCATGGGCGTGGAAATCATCGTGCTGGCCTTTGCCGTGGTCGTGGTCGGTGGCATGGGCAGCATCGAAGGGGCCGCTGTTGGTGCCTTGCTGGTGGGCCTGAGCCGTGCCGCCGCCGTGCACTACGCCCCGGAATTCGAACTCTTTGTGATCTACGGCGTGATGGCGCTGGTGCTTGCGGTGCGTCCGCAGGGCCTGTTCGGCCGCGTGCTGGCGAGGAAAATCTGATATGCGCCTCAATAGAACCGAACTGATACTGCTCGGCGTCGCGCTGCTGCTGGCCGCCGGCGGCTTGATTGCGCCGCAATGGCTGGTGTTCCTGCTGACGATGGCCCTGGCCAAGTCGATGGTGGTGCAGGGCGTGGTGATGCAGATGCGCGCGGGCCTGGTGACCTTCGGCCAGGGCCTGTACTTCTGCGTCGGCGGTTATGCCGTGGGCATGAGCGGGCACTTCCTGGAGATCTCCGACCTGGCCTTGCTGCTGGTGATCGGGGTGGGCGCAGCCGTGTTGCTGGCAATGCTGCTGGGCCTGTTGATGACCCGCTACCGAGAGATCTTTTTCGCCATGTTGTCGTTGGCGTTCTCGATGATCCTGTACGGCGTGCTGGTCAAGAGCTCGGCCCTGGGCAGCACCGACGGCTTCAACGTCAAGGCCTGGAGCCTGTTCGGCTGGAGCCCGGCCCAGGGCCAGGCGCCGCTCGCGCTGTTCATCATCATCGTCGGCGTCTGCGCGGTGTTGGCGGTGTTGCTGCACCGCTACAGCCGCAGCAGTGCCGGGATGATGTGCGAAGCGATTCGCGAAAACGAAGTGCGCGTCGAGTACCTCGGCCAATCTCCCCGTTGGGTGCTGTACATGAACTACGTGGCGGCGGCTGCGGTGTCGGCCCTGGGCGGCGGCTTCATGGCGCTGTCGGCCGGGCACATCGACCCGGAAATGGCGTACTGGATCACCTCTGGCGAGTTCGTGTTCATTGCCTTGCTCGGCGGTACCGCCCACGTCGCGGCGCCCTTCATTGCGGCGATTGTGTTTGCGGTGGTGCGCACCTATGCCATCGAGCTGGTGCCCCATAGCTGGCAAATGATTCTGGGCTTCACCTTGCTGGCGATCATCGTGTTCCTGCCCAAGGGGTTGTGGAGCCTGTTTACCGGACAAGCGCGGAGGGCCAAGGCATGAGCTGCATTCTCGAAACTCAAGGACTGTGCAAGGCATTTGGTGCGGTCACCGCGGCCAAGGACGTCAACGTGCGCATTCGGCCGGGCGAAGTGGTCGGCGTCATCGGTTCCAACGGCGCCGGCAAGACCACCTTTATCAACATGGTCACCGGCTACCTGAAACCCAGCAGTGGCCAGGTCCTGTTCAATGGCCAGTCGATCATCGGCCGCACGCCCCGGGCGATTACCCGCCTGGGCATGGCCCGCTCGTTCCAGGTCGCCCAGTTGTTCCCCCAGTTGAGCGTAATGGACAACCTGCTGATCGCCGTGGCGGCGGCGCAGAACCCGTTTCCCTCGCTGCTGGCGCCGATGCGCACGGCGGCGCGGGTGGCGTTGGCCGACGCGATGCTTGCGCAGTTCGACATCGCCCGCTGGCGCGATACCCAGGTCACCGCCGTGCCGCAGGGTGTGCGCAAGCTGATCGATATCGCCATGGCGCTGATTGGCGAGCCACAGATGCTGCTGCTCGACGAACCCACCAGTGGGGTCAGCGCCGAGGAGAAAACTGCGCTGATGGACACGGTGATGCGGGTGGTCGCCGAGCGCCGGGTGACGGTGTTGTTTGTCGAGCACGACATGGACGTGGTGCGTCGTTACGTCTCGCGCATCCTCGCGTTCTACAGCGGTGAAGTACTGGCCGACGGGGTGCCGGAACAGGTGCTGGCCAATCCCCGGGTGCAGGAATTTGTCACCGGTAGCCAGAAAGTTCACCTGAGGGCCGCGCTATGAGTCTTGAAATTCGCAACCTGAGTGTATCGATCGAAGGGGTACCGATCCTGCACCAGGTGTCGCTGGCCGTGGGCGCCGGGCAGATGGTGGGATTGATCGGCCATAACGGTGCCGGCAAGACCACGCTGATCCGCGCCATCATGGGGTTGCTGGACGCCGACGCGGGTGACATGTCCTTTGCCGGGCAGGACCTGCGCACCCTGCCCAGCTTCAAGCGGGCAGCGGCGGGTATCAGCTATTTGCCGGAGGATCGGCGGTTGATCCCGGCGTTGACGGTCGAGGAGAACATCCTGCTGCCGGTCTGGGCCAATCACTTGGCCGACAGTCAGCGCCGCCTGGAATGGGTGTACAGCCTGATCCCGGAGATCGCCCAGTTCCGCGACCGCAAGGCCATGCAACTGTCGGGCGGCCAGCAAAAACTGGTGGCGCTGGCCCGGGCGCTGATGCCCGGCAACAAGCTGCTGTTGCTCGACGAACCCTTCGAGGGCGTGGCGCCCGTGCTGTCGAGGCGCTTGAGCGAGGTGATCGCCAAGCTCGGGCAGGAAGGTTTGTGCGTGCTGATCAGCGAGTCCGATGACACTCATTCTGCTGACCTGGTCGATGCGTTGTTTCGCATCGAGCGCGGCAGCGTGACAGTAGGGTAGGGAACACCATGTCGACATTTAACTTTGAAACCACCCCACGGGTGATCTGTGAAATTGACGGCGCCTTGCGCCTGGGCCAGTTGTGTCGCGAGCTCAAAGCCGAGCGGGTACTGCTGGTCAGTGACCCAGGCCTGCTGCGCGCCGGCTTGCTCGATGCACCGCTGGCGGCGATGCGCGAGCAGGGCGTGCAGGTCACGCTGTACAGCGATGTGCAGGCGGATCCGCCGGTGGCCGCGGTGCTGGATGCGGTGGAAGTGGCGCGCGGTTGCAGCGCCCAGGCGGTCATCGGGTTGGGCGGCGGCAGCTCCCTGGACACCGCCAAGCTGGTGGCGCTGCTGTGTGGTCACGAGCAGTCGCTGGAGTCGATCTACGGCATCAACCTGGCCAAGGGGCCACGTTTGCCGTTGATCCAGGTGCCGACCACCGCGGGCACCGGGTCCGAGGTCACGGCCGTGGCAATCGTCACTACCCCCAGCCATGAAAAGAAGGGCGTGGTCAGCCCGCTGTTGTATCCGGACATCGCCTTGCTGGATGCGCGCTTGACCGTCGGCCTGCCGGCGGCGATCAGCGCCATGACCGGGGTCGATGCGATGGTGCACGCGATCGAGGCCTATACCAGCGTGCACAAGAAAAACGTGTTGTCCGATGGCCTGGCGGTGCAGGCCCTGCGTTTGCTGGCGGGCAACCTGGATCGGGTACTGGCCGAGCCGGGTGACTTGGCGGCGCGTTCGGACATGCTCCTGGGTTCGATGCTGGCCGGCATGGCGTTCGCCAATGCGCCAGTGGCGGCGGTGCATGCGCTGGCCTATCCACTGGGTGGGCAATTCCACGTGCCCCATGGCTTGAGCAATGCCCTGGTGTTGGTGCCCGTGCTGAATTTCAACCGTTCGGCGGCCGAGCCGCTGTACGCGCAACTGGCCTCGGCGGTACTGCCGCAGCAGCGCTTTGCCAATGCGGCCGAGGCGTGCGAGGGGTTCATCGATTTCATCACCCGCCTGGTGGCGCGCATGCCGTTCGCCCAGCGTTTGCATGAGGTGGGCGTCACGGCCCAGGACCTGTCCCGGCTGACCGAGGACGCGCTGAAAGTCGAGCGCTTGCTGATCAACAACCCGCGTCCGCTCAACCGCGACGATATTCACGCCATCTACGCCTCGGTGCTGTAGGGCGAAGGAGTGATTCATGAGTTACGAATTCAGAAGCGTACCGCGCATCCTGTGTGAAGCCGGTGCGCTGCAACAGGTCGGGCACGTGCTCAGCGGATTGGGCGCACAGCGGGTGATGCTGGTGTGCGACCCAGGCATTGTCAGCCTGGGGTTTGCCGCCAGTGCGCAGCAGGCCTTGCACGCTGCTGGCTGCGAGGTGACGGTGTTTGACCAGGTGGTGCCCGATCCTTCGGCCAGTGTGGTCAAGCAGGCGGCAGCCCAGGCGCGCGCGTTCAAGGTCGATGGGGTGCTGGGGCTGGGGGGCGGCAGTTCCCTGGATGCGGCGAAACTGGTGGCCTTGCTGGTCAATAGCGAGCAGTCCCTGGAAGCCATGTACGGCACCGATAAAGCGCTGGGGCAACGGGTGCCGCTGGTGTTGATGCCAACCACCGCCGGCACGGGTTCGGAGGTGACCTGGGTCTCGGTAATCACTGATGAGCAGCAGTGCAAGCAGGTGGTGTACTCGCCGCAATTGCTGCCCGACGTGGCGGTGCTCGACCCCGAGCTGACCCTCGGTCTGCCGCCCAAGGTCACTGCCGCCACCGGCCTGGATGCCATGGTGCATGCCATCGAGGCCTACACCAGCCGCACGCGCAAGAACCCAATTGCCGACAGCCTGGCCACCGCCGCCTTGGCTTTGCTGGGACGCAATCTGCCCAAGGTGCTGGCCGATGGTCGGGACGTCGCGGCACGCACGGCGATGCTGCAAGGTTCACTGATGGCGGGCATGGCATTCGTCAATGCTTCGGTGGCGGCGATCCATGCCCTGGCCTATCCGTTGGGGGCGCGCTTCCATATTCCCCATGGCCACGCCAACGCCCTGGTCATGGCACCGATCATTCGCTTCAACCTCGCCCAGGCGCAGCGCCAATATGCTGAACTGGCAGCCTATCTGCTGCCGGACCAGCTGTTTGCCGATGAGGCCACGGCGGCCGAGGCGTTTGTCCTGGCCATTGAGGCGCTGGTGCGCGACAGCGGCCTGGAGACGCGTTTGTCGAAGCTGCAGGTCGACGAACAGGCCATCCCGTCGATGGCCACGGAAGTGGTGGTAGGCATTCGCCGCTTGATCGACAGCAATCCACGGGACATGACGGAGCAGGATGTAGCGGCCATCTATCGCGGGATTTTCTAAGCAGGAGCGTTGGCCTGGCGCTGCGTGTGAATCCATTCGGCCCAGGCCATGCAACCCGGGTGGTGGTTCTGGCCTGATGCCGGGTGGGCTGGCTGAGCACTCAATGTGAGGCTACATTTTCCTCTTTGAGTGCAAGGAACAATCATGCGGATATGGATGGCAGCGCTGGGGTGTGTGGTATTGGCGGGGTGTTCGTTACCGGCCTCGCTGGTGCCGGGGGAGCCGAACCTGAGCAAGGAGACTGCCAAGCCGCCCAAGGAATACGCGGCGTGTGTGTTGCCAGCCTGGCAGCGCGAGGTGCCCAAGGCTACCCAGACCCAGATCTCCAACGGCTGGCGGATCAACGCGCCCAGCATCATTACCGCCGATGAGATCGTCGATATCGTCAAGTACAAGGATGGCAGCAAGGTCTCGTTGTACCAGGGACCGCCGTGGGCCAAGTCGGCGGCCTTGCGCAAGGCGGTGCGCGATTGCCTGTAGCTCATGGGCTGGCTTGGGTTTCACAGACGAAATAATTGCTCTGGCGGTTTTTCGCGGTGAGGTCCTTGGTCAGTTGTCTGGCCGCCGCGACGCACTGTTGATAGGCATCGGGCTGCACCCAATGTTCAACGGCAATCACCTGGCAGTCGCTGCGCGAAGCGTCGGTGCACAGGTACAGCAGTAGAAAGACCGTCATACACTCTCCCGCACGCTCGCTGGCAGAATCTGTGCCGCCAGTACCCAGTATGTACGTCTCCATGACTTAGGCCAGCCTCGCGGCCGCCATTAGTCCATCAAGGAAGTTTTCATGATCACCACCACTACCCATTCCATCGAAGGTCGGCAGATTGCGGCGTACCTGGACATCGTCAGCGCCGAGTCCGTGCAGGGCATCAATGTGGTGCGGGATATATTTGCCGGCATGCGCGATTTTTTCGGCGGGCGTTCCCAGACCCTCGAGAAAGCCCTGCGTGAAGCCCGTGCCCAGGCCACTGACGAGCTCAAGGAGCGCGCCCGCAGCCTGCAGGCGGATGCGGTGGTGGGGGTCAACTTTGAAATCAGCATGCCCTCCGGCAAGGGCAGCATGCTGGTGGTCTTTGTGACCGGTACCGCGGTCAAGCTCAAGTAACCCGACTTGGGCCATTCGTCGGCGGATGGCTTTTTGAATGGGTGGTCCGGGTATGACCGGCTAGTCTGGAATCTCTTGAGGGTCTGTGCTTTTCAGGCAAACGCTTGTTTGTCGGTACCGACCTGTAGGGAGGGACGCAGAGATGAGCAATCCGTACATCGAAGATGATGGCGCTGAGTACCCGATCAACAACTGTGTGCACTGCGGGCAGACAGATTACGTCTCGGGGTTTGGCCAAGCGCCGAGCAAACCGGGCCAGGTCCGTGCGTCCACAGTGAGCAGGACTTCCAGTAAACCGTTCATGCCCAGGGTCACCGTGCCATTGCGCAAGTGATCGAAAACCCGACAGACCCCGCCGATGTGCGTAATGCTGTTCACTTAAGCGGAGCAGCCTTACGGTCCACTGGGAACCGGGTCTTTGAAATCTTCACCGTCCTTGGCCTCGAAGGCCTGGGGCGGTGATCCAGAAACAATCCCCCGATACCTGCCCTCAGTTCCGCCAAGCGTCTCCCTGTCGCTGAAACTGGATTGGCTGCTGCCATCACGATCAATTGCACGGCGATGTACTGACAGGCCGGTTTGAAACGGATGTCCGAAGGCGCTCGACCAAACGCCACCGCCGCTTGGCTCGCTTCCCGGCGAATCACGTTGTAAGCCAGCAACAGCCCCCACACTTCCTGATAGATCAGCTCGATTTTTTTGCTGCGCAAGGTCATTGCGTTCTGTTGCATTGAACTCTTGATGTCCCTGAAACCCAACTCGATCTCCCAACGCTCCTGATAAAGTTTGGCAACAGCCTTAGTGGTGTAGGTCTTGGCCGGCAAGGACGTCATGACGGTTTTCACTTTGCCTTGAATTTCATAGCTGACTTCGCGTACCTCCCAGTGCGAGGGAAGAGTCGGATTTCGCTTTCTGGCCTGTGGCGAGACTTTCATACGCACCAAACGGTCGCGCTGGTTGTAGCGGGCCACTTCCTCGCAGACCAGTCCCTTTTTTGCCGGGATCAACCAATGACGGCTGGTGCCCGTTCTACTTAGGCTCAACAGCAGCTCCGCGCCCCAGAACCCTTTGTCGAACAGCGTCACCGAGTGGTCGGGAATCTGCTGCAAAAACTCGTCGGCCAGGCGCATTTCACTGCGTCGGTAGGGGCTCAATTGTGCATCTAGGATCACGTGCGAACGCACATTCATTAGCGCCACCAGGCGCAGCATCGGAAACGGTGTCTGGCGATCGCTGGGGGTGTTTCCCGACCCGAAGTGATCTCGAAGCTCGGGCGTATCCGGGGTGCGAAAAAGCGCACCGTCCACCGCGAAAACCTGCAAATTATGCCAGGCATCATCGTCATAGCGCTCTGCGCCCCAATGGTTGCCGGTCTTACGGAACAACCACTCAACAGGATCGGCGCCGAGCCGTTTACGAGCTTCGGTTACACCACTGCGCGCCAGCAAATGGTCAGAGGCCAGGCCTTGGGCGCAGATGTTCAAACGCCTGGCCACCTCGTGAACCGGCTCGTCACGAAATAACGCCATGCCAAGCACTAGCCACAGCACTTGATCAGCGGGCAGGCGCCGCCGGCGAATGGTCGCCTGACTGGAGAGGTCGAGCGCAGACGCTACCCACTCGATGGGAATGTTTTGGGTGAAGGTGCTCAGGTCGCAGAAGTTAAAAAGGTCGTCGAGGTCGAGCAGGTCCTGTTGAACAGACATAAAAAATCCGATGCCAGAGGTCTGGCATCGGATTTTCTAGGAAGCCCGGCGTGAGCTCAAATGCTTAAGTGAACAGCATTACGCCGATGTGCGGGGTTTTTTGTGCCTGCGGTTTGGCGGGAGGAGGGGTGATATGCAGGTGTGTCATATTTTGTATCAATGTAACCAGGAGTGGTTGGGGTGTTTCACGTTTCTTTCACAAGCCAAAACGTAGGCTCAGCTCATCCGTTAAAAGCAAGTCTTGTCAGCCCGTTCCCCAGCGGGCTTTTTTTTGCCCGCGATAAAACTCTTCGGCTAATTGCTGTCCAACCCACGCGCACAGCAAGGTTGGCGGCGTCCTCGTCTGGACACCCCCCTTCAGTAGCAGCCCATTTCTACGATTCAATACTCTGTTTGAGGTTCATGTCATGCGTTTAACTCTGCCTGCTCTGGTTCTGGGGCTTCTGGTCGCTCAAGGTGCAATGGCTTCCGGTGATGGCACCGCGGCGTTGGGTGGCGGCCTGGGTGGCGCGTTGGGCAACGTGGTGGGTCAGAAGCTCGGTGGCAGCACCGGCGCGACCATTGGCGCGGGTGTAGCCGGCGCTGCCGGTGGTGCTGCGGGCGCCCACAAGGGTAATCGCACCAAGGCCGCCATTGGCGGTGGTGTCGGCGCGGCCGGTGGTTCGGTCATCGGGCGTTCGCTGGGCGGCAAGAATGGTGCGACCATCGGCGCCGGCCTGGGCGGTGCCGCGGGTGGCGCGGTGGGTAACAGCATGGGCAAGAAGGGTCACTGATCCTTCGCTGCGATGTACCGGTAGGAGCGGGCGCCGGCTTGCGGCTTGCTCGCGTTGAACGCAACGCGTTTATTCAGGCAGCATGGGTAAGCGTTGACGTCCATCGCGAGCAAGCTCGCTCCTACAGTCAATCTGGCTGTCCGCACATTTTGCGTACGGCCGCCACAAAACCAAGATCAAACGAACGCAGCCCTAGGCAGTTCCCACAGCCGGGGTTCACAGCTCCAGTTGATCGGCGCGGATGCCGAATGCCGTGGCGATCTTTTCCCGGGTGGCGCGGCGTGGTTTGTTGACCGCCTCCTGTTGGGCAAACGCCGGCTGGGAAATGCCCAGGCGCCTGGCCACCTCTTCCTGGGTCAGGTTCAGGTGCTCGCGCCACGCGCGGATCGGGGTGGCCCCGTCGACAATGCGGCTGACCACCGAGTGTGGAATCAGCTCGGCAGTGCCAGTTTGGCTGATGTACTGCTGATAGGGGATGACCACAAAGGCCGGCTCGCCGTCCGGGCCCTTGATGATTTGAATCTCAGTAGGTGCGTTCATCGCGTTTTTTGACCTCTTGAATGCTGATCACCTGGATCGCGCCGTCCCACTCGAATAACACCCGGTAGTTGCCGACCCTGAGTCGATAGCCATAGGCATGAGGGCCCAGGGCTTTGACGTTGCTCACATCGGGCATGCGTTCGAGCAGCGTGACTGCGTCGCGTATTTTCCGTTGCTGGTCACTGTGTATCCGCAGCAGTTGCTTGACGGCTTTGCGGGTCCAGTAGATTTCGTTCATGAGAGTCTAATAAGTCTTCCATAAGTTAATCAACAGTTATCTTATAAAATAATAAGTTAACGTCTCACGCTTTCCCTGCGCTCGAGATTCACCCTAGGCCCTGCTGTCGATGTTGCGACTGGCAAATGGTTGCCCCATGTAAACCAGGCTCGTTATGCTGCTGAACCCTTTCTTCGACCGTTGCGCGGTCGATCAGGGCCATGGCCGTACCTGAGCCGTTCCTGGAATGTTGTGTTGATAACGGATCAGATGCGATGAGTGCACAGCTGGAGTTGGGCCCGATCAAGGCCGTGATTTTTGATATGGATGGTCTGTTGCTGGATACCGAGGGCATTTACACCGAGGTCACGCAGATCATCGCGCAACGCTACGGCCGTACGTTCGACTGGAGCATCAAGCAGAACATCATTGGCCGTGGCGCCGCCGACCTGGCGCGTTATTTGGTGCAGGCGCTAGAGTTGCCCATCAGTGCCGAGGAGTTCCTGCGGGTTCGCGAACCCTTGATGCAGGAACGTTTTCCTCTTGCGCTGGCGATGCCAGGGGCGCGGGAGTTGGTTGAGCACTTGCAGGCCAACAATATTCCGATTGCCGTGGGCACCAGTTCTTCGAGTCAGTCCTTCGCGCAGAAAACCACCTTGCACCGTGACTGGTTCGCGCTGTTCGACACCATCGTCACCGCCGACGACCCTGAAGTCGGTGCCGCCAAGCCGGCCCCGGATATCTTCCTCACCGCCGCGCGCCGCCTGGGCGTAGCGCCTGAGGATTGCCTGGTGTTCGAGGATTCGCCATTTGGCGTCACTGCGGCGAAAGCGGCGGGGATGACCGCGGTAGCGGTGCCGGACGCGGCCATGGCTGACGAAAAGTATGCCCATGCCGACAGCATCTTGCGTTCGTTGAAGGCTTTTTCGCTGCAGGCCTATGGCTTGCCGGCACTTGAAACCGCCTGACCAGTGATCCAGGCACAACAAGACGCCGAGTAACCTGTGCAGGGTTACCCGGCGTTTTGTTGTACCTGTAAAGGCCTCAGGCGCCAAAACCACCGTCGATGGTCAAGCTGGCCCCGGTGATATAGCCAGCTTCAGGACCTGCCAGGTAGGCGACGAAGCTGGCGATTTCGTCAGCGGTGCCATAACGGCCCACAGCCATCAGCGGGATCAGGCTTTCGGCGAACTCGCCGTGGGCCGGGTTCATGTCGGTGTCGACCGGGCCGGGTTGCACGTTGTTGATGGTGATGCCCCGTGGACCCAGGTCGCGGGCCAGGCCCTTGGTCAGGCCGACCAGTGCGGCCTTGCTCATGGCGTAGGGGCCGCCACCGGCGAAGGGCATGCGGTCGGCGTTGGTGCTGCCGATGTTGATGATGCGACCGCCGGCGCCCATGTGCCGTGCGGCTTCCTGGCTGGCGATGAACACGCTGCGCACATTGATAGCCAGCGTCTGGTCGAAGTCTTCGAGTTTGAAATCTTCCAACGCAGCGATGGCCAGCACGCCCGCGTTGTTGACCAGGATGTCCAGCCGCCCAAAGGTTTGCACGGTGCTATTGACCGCCTGGCGGATGGCCACGGCATCGGCGCTGTCGGCCTGGATCGCCAGGGCTTTGCCACCTGTGGCAATGATGCTGTCCTGCAGCTCCTTTGCCTTGGCGGTGGAGCTGACGTAGGTAAAGGCAACGGCGGCGCCTTCAGCGGCCAGGCGCTGGACGATGGCCGCGCCGATACCGCGGGAGCCGCCCTGGATCAGCGCTACTTTGCCGCTGAGAGGTTGAGTGGTCATGTCGATCTCCAAAGTCCCGAGGCGAAGTGTCCCGGTTGATGGAGCCTAGTATTGATTTCCCATTACCCCCTGAGTAGACCCTGATTGCGATAGTCTGTGTAAACCAAAAGTTTATAGTGGCGATCATGGAAACCTTCAGCAGTATCGAATGCTTCGTCCGTAGCGCCGAGGTCGGCAGCTTTGCCGAGGCTGCACGACGCTTGAGCCTGACCCCGGCGGCGGTGGGCAAGAGTGTCGCCAAGCTGGAGGCGCGCCTGGGTGTGCGGCTGTTTCAGCGCAGTACCCGGCGCCTGACGCTGACCGAGGCCGGTCAGTTGTTTCTCGGTGAGGTCAGCGCCAGCCTGCATACGATCCAGAATGCGGTGGCCAACCTGGCCAGCGCCGAAGGGCGTCCGGCCGGGACCCTCAAGGTCAGTATGGGCACGGTGTTCGGCCGGTTGTACATCGTGCCGTTGCTGGGGGAGTTCCTGGGGCGCTATCCGGCGATCAACCCGGATTGGCATTTCGATAACCGCCAGGTCGACCTGATCGGCCAGGGCTTCGACGCGGCGATCGGCGGCGGCTTCGAGCTGCCCCAGGGGGTGGTCGCCCGTCGACTGACCCCGGCCCATCGGGTGCTGGTGGCGTCCCCGGAGTACCTGGCACGCCAACCGCCGGTGCTCGAACCGGATGATCTGCGCCACCACGACGGCATCCTGATTCGCTCGCCGCAGACCGGTCGCGTACGTTCCTGGCAATTGACCAGTCGCCAGCAGCAACACAGCCCGCTGAACCTCAAGGTGCGGATGACCCTCAGTGACTCGGAAGCGGCCTGTGCCACGGCGACCCAGGGTCTGGGCATTGCGCTGGTGAGCATGCCGTTTGCGCTGGCTTATCTGCAGGCGGGAACGTTGCAGCGGGTGTTGCCGGACTGGTACGTCGATGATGGCAACATTTCCATCTACTACGCCGAGCACAAACTGCTACCGGGCAAGACCCGGGTGTTTGTCGATTTCATCATCGAGCAGTTTGCGCAGCAGCAGTGGGCTGTGCGATTCAGTGCGGTCTGAATCGCGCGGCGTGATGGTCGCGAGCAAGCTGTGCTCCCACCAGGATCAGGCTTTCTTGATGATGTTGCCGGCGTGCAGGCCGCATTCTTTCTGGGTGGCCTCTTCCCACCACCAGCGACCTTCGCGCTCGTGCTGGTTCGGCAGCACCGGGCGGGTGCAGGGTTCGCAGCCGATGCTGATGAAGCCGCGCTCGTGCAGGCTGTTGTAGGGCAGCTCCAGCATGCGGATGTAGCCCCAGATCTCTTCGCTGCTCATTTGCGCCAGCGGGTTGAACTTGTACAGCGGGCGCTCGGCGGTGGAGAACGCGCTGTCGATTTCCAGCACGGCCACCTGGCTGCGGGTTCCCGGGCTCTGGTCGCGGCGTTGGCCGGTGGCCCAGGCGCGCACGCTGGAGAGCTTGCGGCGCAGCGGTTCGATCTTGCGGATGCCACAGCATTCGCCGTGACCGTCCTTGTAGAAGCTGAACAAGCCTTTTTCCTTGACGAACGGTTCCAGCTTGCTGTGGTCCGGCGACACCAGTTCGATCTGGATGTTGTAGTGCTCGCGCACCTGATCGATGAAACGATAGGTCTCCGGGTGCAGGCGCCCGGTGTCGAGGCTGAAGACCTTGACGTTTTTATTGAGCTTCCAGGCCATGTCCACCAGCACCACATCCTCGGCGCCGCTGAAGGAGATCCACAGGTCGTCCCCGAACTCGGCAAAGGCCAGTTTGAGAATGTCCTGGGCGGATTTGTTGGCATAGGTCGCGGCGAGTTCAGCGACGTCGAACGATGGGCTCATCAGGGCGGTTTCCTACAGGTCTGTGGCGCTAAGCGCTCTATATGCAGGCGATGTTAGCAAAAACCCAGGCCCGCTGGCGCGCTTGTCTGCGTTGCGCAGCGAGTTGCGACTCGCTAGAGTTCGGCAGTCCTTTTGCTCGCTCAACTCAATAATCAGTACAAATGGGAGTGTGTTGTGGAAATTGCCTGTCTCGACCTGGAAGGTGTCCTGGTCCCGGAAATCTGGATCGCCTTTGCCGAAAAAACCGGGATTGAATCCCTCAGGGCAACCACCCGGGATATTCCCGACTACGACGTGCTGATGCAGCAGCGCCTGCGCATCCTCGACGAGCACGGCCTGAAGCTGGCCGATATCCAGGAAGTGATCGGCACCCTCAAGCCGCTGGAGGGCGCTATCGAGTTCGTCAATTGGCTGCGTGAGCGCTTCCAGGTGGTGATCCTGTCCGACACTTTCTACGAATTTTCCCAGCCACTGATGCGTCAACTGGGCTTCCCGACCTTGCTCTGCCATCGCCTGGTCACCGACGAGACCGGTCGGGTCACCGGTTATCAGTTGCGCCAGAAAGACCCCAAGCGCCAGTCGGTCCTGGCCTTCAAGAGCCTGTACTACCGGGTGATCGCCGCGGGTGATTCGTACAACGACACCACCATGCTGGGCGAGGCTGATGCCGGGATTCTGTTCCATGCACCGGACAATGTGATCCGTGAGTTCCCGCAGTTTCCGGCGGTGCACACGTTTGCCGAGTTGAAGCAGGAATTTCTCAAGGCTTCGAACCGGGAGTTGAGCCTGTAATCGTCCTTGAGGACGCTATCGCGAGCAGGCTCGCTCCCACAATGGAATGTGCTCCCTGTGGGAACGAGCCTGCTCGCGATGTTTTTATAGGTTCTGCAGGGTTTCGAGCAGCACCTTCACCTTGGTGATCGACTCCTGATACTCGGCCTGCCACTGCGAGTCGGCGACGATTCCGCCGCCGCCCCAGCAGCAGACTTGGGTATCTTTGACCAGCAGGCTGCGGATGGCGATCGAGCTGTCCATTTGCCCGCGCACGTCCAGGTACAACAACGAGCCGCAGTACAAGCCGCGACGGGTGGGTTCCAGTTCGTCGATGATCTGCATCGCGCGGATTTTCGGCGCGCCGGTGATCGAACCGCCAGGAAAACTGCCGGCGATCAGGTCCAGGGCGTCCTTGTCGGCTGCCAGCTCGCCGGTGACGCTGCTCACCAGGTGGTGCACGTTGGGGTAGCTTTCCAGGCTGAACAATTCCGGTACGCGCACCGAGCCGATGCGGCAGGTGCGGCCCAGGTCGTTGCGCAACAGGTCGACGATCATCAGGTTTTCCGCGCGATCCTTGGGGCTGGCCAGCAGTTCAGCGGCATTGGCCGCGTCTTCGGCGGCATCGCGTCCGCGTGGGCGGGTGCCTTTGATCGGGCGGGTCTCCACCTGGCGCTGGCTGACTTTGACGAAACGCTCGGGTGACAGACTGAGTACTGCACCGCCGTCGGGCAGGCTCTGGAAACCCGAGAACGGCGTCGGGCACGCTGCCCGCAGTGCGCAATAAGCGGTCCAGGCGTCGCCTTGGCACTGCGCGCGGAAGCGTTGGGCAAAGTTGACCTGATAGCAGTCACCGGCCTGGATGTAGTGCTGGATGCGCTCGAATGCCTGCCGATAGTCCTCGGGGCTGAGGTCGGGTTGCATGGGGCCTTTGAGGCTGAAGGTCGCGCTGTTGGCTGCAGATGGCTGGCTGAACACCTCGCGCAGGCGCTGGCGCTCGGCCGCGCTGACGTGGGGGTGAAACACCAGTTGGCTGGTGCCCAGCAGGTGGTCGCTGATCAGCGCCCAGGCATACAGGCCGAAGCGCGCATCGGGCAGTTGCAGGTCGTCTTGCGCCTGGTGGGGCAGGGCCTCGAGGTGCCGGCCGAAATCGTAGCTGAGGTAGCCGATCAGGCCGCCAGCGAATGGCAGTTCGAAAGGCGCCGGGATCGTCGCTTCGCCCAATTGGCCGAGAGTGCTGCGCAAGCGTTGCAGGAAGCCTGCGCCGCTTTCATCCGGCGCGACCGCCAGCGTCGCCAGCGGCCAGGCGCTGAGCAGGTCATATCGCCCGCGCTCGGCGGTCGGCCGGCCACTGTCGAGCAGCACGCTGCCGGGAGCATGACGGATCGCCGCGAAATACTCGGCGGGGTTGGCGTGATAGGGCAGCGGGTATACGGAACAGGTCGACATGAGCGGGGTAGATCAGCCATTGAGGCGGGGTGGCGATTGTAGTCCTCTGTAGGAAATGCTCCTAGAGGGGATTGGCCATCAACAGCAGGCTGGCTCCCCCACGGACCCAGTGTGGGAGCCAGCCTGCTGGCGACAGGTGCAGCGGTTTCGGCGATCAGCCCTCGACCGCAGGAATATGCCCGAACCGGTCCTGGACAAACCGCACACGCTCTTCCACGGTTTCGCTGATGCCCTGGGCCTTGAGCTCTTCCAGGCGCGCTTCCACCGCGTGGGTGCGCAACGTCAGCCCGCAGTCGTTGGCAATCTGGATGTTCAGCCCTGGACGCGCGTTGAGTTCGAGGATCAGCGGGCCTTTTTCCTGGTCCAGCACCATGTCGACGCCGATGTAGCCCAGGCCGCACAGTTCATAACAACCGGCGGCAAGCTTCATGAAACCGTCCCAGTAGGGCAGTTGCACGCCGTCCACCGCGTTGGTGGTGTCCGGGTGTTTGGTGATGATGTTGTTCAGCCAGGTACCGCGCAACGTCAGGCCGGTAGCCAGGTCGACACCAACGCCGATGGCGCCCTGGTGCAGGTTGGCCTTGCCGCCGGACTGACGGGTCGGCAAGCGCAGCATGGCCATCACCGGGTAGCCCATCAGCACGATGATGCGGATGTCCGGCACGCCCTCATAGCTGATGCTCTTGAAGATCTGGTCGGGTATCACCCGGTACTCGATCAGTGCACGGTCGCGGTGGCCGCCCAGGGAGTACAGGCCGGTGAGGATGCTGGAAATCTGGTGCTCGATTTCCTCATGGCTGATGATCTTCCCGGAGACGGTCCGATAGCGCCCTTCGAAACGGTCGGCGATCACCAGGATGCCGTCACCGCCGGCACCTTGTGCCGGCTTGATGACGAAGTCGCTGTGGCCGTCGATGATCTCGCCGAGCTTGTCGATTTCCTTCTCGGTGGAGATCACCCCGTACATTTGCGGCACGTGGATACCGGCCTTGATTGCCCGTTCCTTGGTGATGATCTTGTCATCGACGATGGGGTACAGGCTGCGCTTGTTGTACTTGAGCACGTAGTCGGCGTTACGCCGGTTTATGCCCATGATGCCCCGCGCCTCCAGGGCCTTCCAGGTCTTCCAGAAACCGAACATTACGAGTCAGCCTTGAGGAAGGCTTTGAAACGCACCAGCTCGGTCAGGCGGTAGCCGCGATAACGCCCCATGGCCAGCATGTAGCCCACCAGGATCAGCAGGATCGCCGGGAAGGTGAAGACGAAGTACACCAGCTCAGGCACGCTCATGATCAGGTGCGCCAGGGAGGCGGCGAACAGGGTGCCGATCGCCACTTTCATGGCATGGCCACCGCCACGTTCTTCCCAGGTAATCGACAGGCGTTCGATGGTCATGGTCAGGATCACCATCGGGAACAGCGCCACCGACAGGCCGCGTTCCAGGCCCAGCTTGTGGCTGAACAGGCTGATGGCGGCAATCAGCACCACCACGAACGTCAGCACCACCGATAGGCGCGGCAGCATCTGCAGCTTCAGGTGCTCAAGGTAGGAGCGTAGTGACAGGCCCAGGGCGGTAATCACGGTAAACAGCACGATCCCGAAGCCCAGTTGGGTCTCGCGAAAGGCCAGGGCGATCAGCACCGGGGTGAAGGTGCCCAGGGTCTGCAGGCCGATCAGGTTGCGCAGGATCAGGATCACCAGCACGCCGATCGGGATCATGACCATGATCATGAAGGTTTGCTGGGTTTGCAGGGGCAAGCCGTACAACGAGTACTCGAGGAAGTTGGCGTCGGTGTTCTCGTCGGTCAGCTTGGCCAGGCGAATGGCGTTCATTTCGCTGTTGTTCAGGCTGAAGGTCACGGTGGCTTTCTTGCCGCCATCGACGGTGATCAGGTTGTCATCGCCGGTCCACCACAGCAGGCGGTCGCTTGGCAGGCCCTGTTCGCCAGTCTCGGGGTTGAAGTACAGCCAGTCGGTACCGTTGAAGCTGCGCAGCCAGAGTTCCGGGGTCTGGGGCTGGTCGGCCACCAGGCGAATGGTGTGGACCTTTTCCACCGGCACGTGGGCGATGGACAGCAGCAGCTCGACGATCTTGGCCTTGTGCGCCGGCGCCGGGTCGCCCGCCAGGAGCATCTTGGCGTTGTCGTCGTTGCTGTTGTTGACCCGCTTGATCGCTTCACTGATGAAGGTCTCGACGTCGGCCGAGTGCTGGCGGATCGGCGCGAGCAGGGCTTCGGCGGCGATCTTCTCCGGACCTTCGATGGCGATGCTGTCGCGGAAGGTCGGGCCCTTGATCTTTGGTTTATCGGCGGTGTAACGCTTGGTCAGCACCAGGCGGTAGTACAGGGTCTGGTTGCCCTTGGCGCGGCGTGCCGACCAGGTGACCTTGCGGTTGCCGTCGACGCGGTTGACCGCCACCCCATAGTTGTTGGAGATGAAGCTTTCATTGAGGCTGACATAGTCGCGGCTCAAGGGCGGCACGAACATCTGGATCTTTACCGGGTCCTTGGCGCTGGCGACAAACTCGACCTTGGCGTCGATGTTCCACAGGTCGTCGGTGGCGTCTTCGGTCACCGGGATGCCCAGCACGAAAATCTGATAGGCCGTAACTGAAATGCCCAGCACCACCAGGATGGCGATCAGCAGTTTCAGATGAAGGGTAAGAGCGCGCATGGGTATTACTCTGCGGTGTGAACGTCGGTGGCGCAGGCGGGTTTGCCAGCAGCGTATTTAAGGCTAGGGTCGACCAGTGCATCAAAGCGTTTCAGGGCTTCGGAGCCGATCAAGAGCGGGTATTGGAATGCACTTCGGTCGGTCAAGTTCACTTCTATGCTGCGCAAAGCCGATCCCATGCAGATATCCAGCTCGATTACCGGACGTGCGGTGTACTTCTTGCCCTCTTCGGGATCGTAGTCACCGGCGCGCCGCTTGATCTTGCTGACCCGGGCCAGCGGGCGTTCGATCGGGTGCGAGTGGGCGGCGTCGATAGCCAGGTAGAAGCGCACCCAGGACTCGCCGTTGCGTTTGAAACGCTTGATATCGCGGGCACTGAGGGAGGCGGTCTTGGCCCCGGTGTCGAGTTTGGCCGCGACTTCCAGGTCGATGCCTGACAGCTGGGCGTATTCGTTGAGGCCGTACACGGTCTTTTCACCCGCGTAGCCAAGGCTCGGCAGGCAGGACAGGCAGAGCAATAAAGGGAGGTGCTTGAGTCTCATAAATCCTGGCGCGTTGCTGTCCATTCTTCAGTTCAAGGTGACTGGCATTGCTGCACAAGCGCCTCGTGTGCCTGCCATAAAAAGATGACAGGCAAATGCGGGCGGCATTCTAGCACGGTGGTTTTCTGGTGCCAGCGCCGAGGTGGTCCTTCGATTTCGATTTATCCAAAGGGTTTATTAGACGATTGTCGACAATCACTCTATTTCCTTTGACTGGAAGGCAGGTATTGGCTAGTTTATGGCGCATTGACTCACAAGGTGTCGACAATATGCTGGATCAACTCGATCCCCCGGTGCTGGCCTCGGACGATTCGGAAACCCTTTCCGAGAACGTCTTTCGCCGCATCCAGGCGGCCATCGTCAAAGGTGACATCGCCCCGGGCAGCAAAATCTCCGAGCCAGAGCTGGCGCGCACCTACGGCATTAGCCGCGGGCCGCTGCGCGAGGCCATCCACCGTCTCGAAGGCCAGCGCCTGCTGGTGCGCGTACCGCACGTCGGGGCCCGAGTGGTATCGCTGAGCCACGCCGAACTGATTGAACTCTATGAAATCCGCGAGTCGCTGGAAGGCATGGCCTGTCGCCTGGCCGCCGAGCGCATGAGCAGCGAAGACATCGACGAGCTGCGCCGGGTCCTGGAGACCCACGAGCGCGACGAGGCGTTCCAGGCAGGCGTGGGCTACTACCAGCAGGAAGGTGACTTCGACTTCCACTACCGGATCATCCAGGGCAGCGGCAACCGCACGCTGACCCAAATGCTTTGCGGCGAGTTGTATCAACTGGTGCGCATGTACCGCATCCAGTTTTCCGCCACTCCCAATCGGCCACGCCAGGCGTTTGCCGAACACCACCGAATTCTCGATGCCATCGCCGACCGTGACGGTGAATTGGCCGAGTTATTGATGCGTCGCCACATCGGCGCTTCAAAACGCAACATCGCCCGTCACTATCAGGACGGCGCCCACCAGACAGTCACTCCACGAGGTGAGTCATGAGTTCCAACAAGAGCACACCAGGCCAGCGTTTCCGTGATGCGGTTGCCAGCGAGCAGCCGTTGCAAGTGGTCGGCGCGATCAACGCCAACCACGCGCTGCTGGCCAAGCGCGCCGGTTTCAAGGCTATTTATCTGTCCGGTGGCGGGGTGGCTGCCGGCTCCCTCGGCGTGCCGGACCTGGGCATTACCGGGCTGGATGACGTGTTGACCGACGTCCGCCGGATCACCGACGTCTGCGACCTGCCGTTGCTGGTGGACGTCGACACCGGTTTTGGTTCCTCGGCCTTCAACGTGGCCCGCACCGTCAAGTCGATGATCAAGTTCGGCGCGGCGGCGATCCACATCGAGGACCAGGTCGGCGCCAAGCGTTGCGGCCACCGTCCTAATAAAGAAATCGTGACCCAGCAGGAAATGGTCGACCGCATCAAGGCGGCCGTGGATGCGCGCACCGATGACAGCTTCGTGATCATGGCCCGCACCGACGCCCTGGCAGTCGAAGGCCTGGAGTCGGCCCTGGATCGTGCCGCCGCCTGCATCGAAGCCGGTGCCGACATGGTGTTCCCGGAAGCCATCACCGAGCTGGAGATGTACAAGTTGTTCGCCAGCCGCGTGAAAGCGCCGATCCTGGCCAACATCACCGAATTCGGCGCCACGCCGCTGTACACCACCGAGCAACTGAGGGCGGCCGACGTGTCGCTGGTGCTGTACCCGCTGTCGGCGTTCCGCGCCATGAACAAGGCCGCCGAGAACGTCTACACCGCGATCCGTCGCGATGGCACGCAGCAGAACGTCATCGACACCATGCAGACGCGCATGGAGCTTTACGATCGCATCGACTACCACACCTTCGAGCAGAAGCTCGATGCGCTGTTCGCGGCAAAGAAATAAGGCAAACCCTGTAGCAGCTGCCGAGCCCGCGAGGCTGTGTTCGAGTCCGAAGGACTCGCCAGCTGCTACACATATACGTTGTTAATCAGAAAGAACTTGCCGATTCCCTAAAAAATTCAAGATTGGAGACAGCAATGGCCGAAGCAAAAGTATTGAGTGGCGCCGGGCTCCGTGGTCAGGTTGCCGGGCAAACCGCACTGTCCACCGTTGGCCAGGAAGGTGCAGGCCTGACTTACCGTGGCTACGACGTGCGCGAACTGGCGGCGGATGCGCAGTTCGAGGAAGTGGCCTACCTGCTGCTGTACGGCGAGCTGCCGAGCCAGGCGCAACTGGACGCCTATGTGGCCAAGCTGAGCAAGCTGCGCGACCTGCCGCAAGCCTTGAAAGAAGTCCTCGAACGCATTCCGGCCGACGCCCATCCGATGGATGTGATGCGTACCGGCTGCTCGTTCCTCGGTAACCTGGAGGCCGAGCACAGCTTCAGCGAGCAGCACGACAAGACCGACCGCCTGCTGGCCGCCTTCCCGGCGATCATGTGCTACTGGTATCGCTTCAGCCACGACGGCAAGCGCATTAATTGCGTCAGCGACGAGCCGTCCATCGGTGGTCACTTCTTGCACCTGCTGCACGATGAGAAGCCGAGCGAGTTGCACGTCAAGGTAATGAACGTGTCGCTGATCCTCTACGCCGAGCACGAGTTCAATGCGTCGACCTTCACCGCGCGGGTTTGCGCTTCGACCCTGTCGGACCTGTTCTCCTGCATCACTGCGGCCATCGGTTCGCTGCGTGGCCCGCTGCACGGTGGCGCCAACGAGGCGGCGATGGAAATGATCCAGCGCTTCTCCTCGCCTGAAGAGGCGATCAAGGGCACCCTGGGCATGCTCGAGCGCAAGGACAAGATCATGGGCTTCGGCCACGCGATCTATAAAGACAACGATCCGCGCAATGAAGTGATCAAGGGGTGGTCGAAAAAACTCGCCGACGAAGTCGGTGACACTGTGCTGTTCCCGGTCTCCGAAGCCATCGACAAGACCATGTGGGAGCAGAAGAAACTGTTCCCCAACGCCGACTTCTACCATGCCTCGGCGTACCACTTCATGGGCATCCCGACCAAGCTGTTCACCCCGATCTTCGTCTGCTCGCGCCTGACCGGCTGGGCGGCACACGTGTTCGAACAGCGCGCCAACAACCGCATCATCCGCCCGAGCGCCGAGTACACCGGCGTCGAACAGCGCAAGTTCGTGCCAATCGAACAACGCTGAATGGTGAGGGTTTGACGCAGGGATCTGAATTCAACGCAGATCCCTGTAGGAGCGAGCTTGCTCGCGATGGAGTGTCATCCACATTGGTGTCGACTGATACACCATCGCGAGCAGGCTCGCTCCTACAGTGGATTGTGTTGTTTTCGAAACTGGCGCCAGGCCCCACCTTTTGTAACTACCGTGACCGAGTCCTGACGATGAACACTGAATTTCGCAAATCGCTTCCCGGCAGCCATCTGGATTACTTCGACGTTCGCGCGGCGGTCGATGCGATCCAGGCGGGCGCCTATGCCACCCTGCCGTACACCTCCCGCGTGCTGGCGGAAAACCTGGTGCGGCGCTGTGATCCGGCGACCCTGACCGACTCGCTCAAGCAATTGATCGAACGCAAGCGCGACCTCGACTTCCCATGGTTCCCGGCGCGCGTGGTGTGCCACGACATTCTCGGCCAGACCGCCCTGGTGGACCTGGCGGGCCTGCGTGACGCGATTGCCCTGCAAGGTGGCGATCCGGCGCAGGTCAACCCGGTGGTGCCGACCCAGTTGATCGTCGACCACTCCCTGGCCGTCGAGCGCGGTGGTTTTGATCCCGAGGCGTTCGAGAAGAACCGCGCCATCGAGGACCGCCGCAACGAAGACCGTTTCCACTTCATCAACTGGACCAAAAAAGCCTTCAAGAACGTCGACGTGATCCCGCCGGGCAACGGCATCATGCACCAGATCAACCTGGAGAAAATGTCTCCGGTGATCCAGGTGCGTGACGGCGTGGCGTTCCCCGATACCTGCGTCGGCACCGATAGCCACACCCCGCACGTCGATGCCCTGGGCGTGATCGCCATCGGTGTCGGTGGCCTGGAAGCCGAAAGCGTGATGCTCGGCCGTGCCTCCTGGATGCGCCTGCCGGAAAGCGTCGGCGTCGAACTGACTGGCAAGCTGCAACCAGGCATCACCGCCACCGACATGGTGCTGGCGTTGACCGAATACCTGCGCCAGCAAAAAGTCGTCGGTGCCTGGCTGGAATTCTTCGGTGAGGGTGCATCGCGCCTGACCCTGGGCGACCGTGCAACCATTTCCAACATGGCCCCGGAATACGGCGCCACCGCGGCGATGTTCTACATCGACCAGCAGACCATCGATTACCTGAAACTCACCGGCCGCGAAGACGAGCAGGTGCGTTTGGTCGAGCAGTACGCCAAGCAGACCGGCCTGTGGGCCGACAGCCTGGCGGGCGCGCAGTACGAGCGCAGCCTGAGCTTCGATCTGTCTTCGGTGGTGCGCAACATGGCCGGCCCGAGCAACCCGCACGCCCGTGTCGCGACCTCGGACCTGGCGGCCAAGGGTATCTCCGGGCAATGGGATGACGTGCCAGGGCAAATGCCTGACGGCGCGGTGATCATCGCGGCCATCACCAGTTGCACCAACACCAGCAACCCGCGCAACGTGATTGCCGCCGGCCTGCTGGCGCGCAACGCCAACAAGCTGGGCCTGACTCGCAAGCCGTGGGTCAAGTCGTCCCTGGCGCCGGGCTCGAAGACCGTGGCCCTGTACCTGGACGAGGCCGGCCTGACCGATGAACTGGAACAGCTGGGTTTTGGCGTCGTGGCGTTTGCCTGCACCACGTGCAACGGCATGTCGGGTGCACTGGACCCGGTGATCCAGCAAGAGATCATCGACCGCGACCTGTACGCCACCGCCGTGTTGTCGGGTAACCGCAACTTCGACGGACGGATTCACCCGTACGCCAAGCAAGCGTTCCTTGCGTCGCCGCCACTGGTGGTCGCTTACGCCATTGCCGGGACCATCCGTTTCGACATCGAAAAAGACGTGTTGGGCGTGGTCGATGGCCAGGACATCCGTCTGAAAGACATCTGGCCAAGCGACGAAGAAATCGACGCGGTGGTCAAGGCCTCGGTCAAGCCGGAGCAGTTCCGCCAGGTGTACATCCCGATGTTCGCCATCCACGAAGACACCGGCCCGAAAGTCACGCCGCTCTACGACTGGCGCGAGCAGAGCACCTACATCCGCCGTCCGCCGTACTGGGAAGGCGCGTTGGCCGGGGCACGTCCACTCAAGGGCATGCGCCCGCTGGCCGTGCTGCCGGACAACATCACCACCGATCACTTGTCGCCGTCCAACGCGATCATGCTCGACAGCGCCGCCGGCGAATACCTGGCGAAAATGGGCCTGCCGGAGGAAGACTTCAACTCCTACGCAACCCACCGCGGTGACCACCTGACCGCGCAACGCGCGACCTTCGCCAACCCGAAACTGTTCAACGAAATGGTCCAGGAAAACGGCAAGGTCAAGCAGGGTTCGCTGGCGCGGGTCGAGCCGGAAGGCCAGGTCATGCGCATGTGGGAAGCGATCGAAACCTACATGGAACGCAAGCAACCGCTGATCATCATCGCCGGTGCCGACTACGGCCAGGGCTCGTCCCGCGACTGGGCGGCCAAGGGCGTGCGCCTGGCGGGTGTGGAGGCCATTGCGGCCGAAGGCTTCGAGCGTATCCACCGTACCAACCTGGTCGGCATGGGCGTGTTGCCCCTGGAGTTCAAGCCGGGCACCGACCGCAAGACCCTGGGTATCGACGGTACCGAAACCTACGACGTGGTGGGCGCTCGCACCCCGCGTGCAACCCTGACCCTGGTCATCACCCGCAAGAACGGTGAGCAGGTCGAGGTGCCGGTGACCTGCCGCCTGGATACCGCTGAAGAGGTGTCGATCTACGAGGCGGGCGGCGTGCTGCAGCGCTTTGCCCAGGACTTCCTCGAATCGGCTGTCGCCGTTTAACACGACGTGCCGCGCGGGGCGTCAGTCCCGCGCCGGCCCATTAAGGACCATCATGGCTCACGCACCTCAGATCAAGATTCCCGCCACCTACATGCGTGGTGGCACCAGCAAAGGCGTGTTCTTCAGTCTTGAAGATTTGCCCGAGTCGGCGCAGGTTCCTGGCCCGGCGCGCGACGCGCTGTTGCTGCGGGTGATTGGCAGCCCGGACCCTTACGAAAAGCAGATCGACGGCATGGGCGCCGCGACCTCGAGCACCAGCAAGACGGTGATCCTGTCCAAGAGCCTCAAGGCCGATCACGATGTGGATTACCTGTTTGGCCAGGTCTCCATCGACAAGCCGTTTGTCGACTGGAGCGGTAACTGCGGCAACCTGTCGGCAGCGGTCGGTTCGTTCGCCGTCAGCAGTGGCCTGGTCGATCCTGCCCGGCTGCCGGACAACGGCGTGGCCGTGGTGCGCATCTGGCAGGCCAACATCGGCAAGACCATCATCGCCCATGTGCCGATTACCCAGGGCGCGGTGCAGGAAACCGGTGATTTCGAACTCGACGGCGTGACCTTCCCGGCCGCTGAAGTGCAGTTGGAATTCATCAGCCCGGCGGCCGAGGAAGAGGGCGCTGGCGGTTCGATGTTCCCCACCGGCAACCTGGTGGATGAACTGCACGTGCCGGGTGTTGGCACCTTGCAGGTGACCATGATCAATGCGGGCATCCCGACGATCTTCGTCAATGCCGAGGATATCGGTTACACCGGCCGCGAATTGCAGGGCGAGATCAATGGCGATCCCAAGGCATTGGCCATGTTCGAGACGATCCGTGCTCACGGCGCCTTGCGCATGGGCTTGATTGCCAACCTCGACGAAGCGGCCAAGCGCCAACACACCCCCAAGGTAGCGTTCGTCGCGCGGCCCAGCGATTACCTGTCCTCCAGCGGCAAACCCGTGGCGGCGGGCGATGTCGACCTGCTGGTGCGGGCGCTGTCCATGGGCAAGCTGCACCACGCAATGATGGGCACCGCAGCAGTGGCCATCGGCACCGCGGCGGCCATTACCGGCACCCTGGTCAACCTGGCGGCCGGCGGCGTCGAGCGCAACGCGGTACGTTTCGGCCACCCATCCGGCACCTTGCGGGTCGGCGCTGAAGCCAACCTGGTGGACGGCGAATGGACCGTGACCAAAGCCATCATGAGCCGCAGCGCGCGAGTGCTGATGGAAGGCTGGGTGCGGGTCCCTGGGGATTCGTTCTAGCCTTGAAACATAGCCCTTTGTGGGAGCGAGCGGGCGCTCGCTCCCACAAAGGGGGAATATCATAAGAATAGGTTGTCCGTGTTAGCCCTGAACCGAGGTCCCATTTACGAACCACTGCCCGAGTGAATCGAACATGAGCGCCAACGTTGACTTAAACAACCGTCCTGACTATGACCAGGTCCTGCAGGACATCGCCGACTACGTCCTGAACTACCGGATCGAGTCCCGGGAGGCCCTGGACACCGCCCGCAACTGCCTGCTCGATACCCTCGGCTGCGGCCTGCTGGCCCTGCGTTTTCCCGAATGCACCAAACACCTTGGGCCGATGGTCGAAGGCACGATCGTGCCCTTTGGCGCCCGGGTGCCAGGCACGAGTTTTCGCCTGGACCCGGTCAAGGCGGCCTGGGACATCGGCTGCATCGTCCGCTGGCTCGACTACAACGACACCTGGCTGGCTGCGGAATGGGGTCATCCCTCGGATAACCTCGGGGCGATCCTGGCGCTGGCCGATCACCTGTCGCAAAAGCGCCTGGCCAATGGCGACTCGCCGCTGACCATGCGCGCGGTGCTCGACGCGATGATCATGGCCCACGAGATTCAAGGGGTGATTGCCCTGGAGAACTCCTTCAACCGGGTCGGCCTGGACCACGTGCTGCTGGTCAAGGTCGCCTCGACCGCCGTCAGCGCCAAACTCCTCGGCGCCAGCCGCGAGCAATTGCTGGCAGCGCTGTCCCACGCCTTTGTCGACGGCCAGGCCTTGCGCACCTACCGGCATGCGCCGAACGCCGGCTCACGCAAATCCTGGGCCGCGGGTGATGCGTCCAGTCGCGGGGTACGCCTGGCAGACATCGCCCTGCGCGGAGAGATGGGCATTCCGGGCGCGCTGACTGCCACGCAATGGGGGTTCTACGACGTACTGTTCAGCCACACCAACAAGGACCTGGCGCTCAAGCCTGCGGATCAGCGCGCCTTCAGTTTTTCCCAGCCTTACGCCAGCTACGTGATGGAAAACGTGCTGTTCAAGATCAGCTTCCCGGCCGAGTTCCATGCGCAGACCGCCTGCGAGGCGGCGGTGACCCTGCATCCGCAGGTGCGTAATCGCCTGCACGAGATCGACCGGATTGTCATCACCACCCATGAGTCGGCGATCCGCATCATCTCCAAGGTCGGGCAACTGGCCAACGCCGCCGACCGTGACCACTGCATCCAGTACATGACCGCCGTACCGCTGGCGTTCGGTAACCTGGTGGCCGAGCAGTACGAAGATCAGTTCCACGCTGCGCACCCGATCATCGATGTCCTGCGCGAGAAGATGGTCATAGTCGAGGATCCACGTTTCACCCGCGAGTACCTGGAGGCCGACAAACGTTCGATCGCCAATGCCCTGCAGGTGTTTTTCAAGGACGGTTCGAGTACCGAGCAAGTGCTGGTGGAGTACCCGATCGGCCATCGCCGCCGGCGCGCCGAGGGCATCCCGTTGCTCGAGGACAAGTTCAAGGCCAACCTCGCCACCCGCTTCACTGCCCAGCGCTCGGCGCAGATCTTTGCCCTGTGCAAGGATCAGGCAGCCCTTGAAGCGACTCCGGTGAACCGCTTCATGGATCTCTTCGTGATCTGACCGCTAACCCTGTCCCGCTGGATGCCGTGGCTGGCTGTTACCTGGCCAGCCACTTCTCCACGGGCAACTTGGTGATCGCAAACCCCATCAGCAGCACCGCCGAGTAGCCGATCAATTCCCGCGAAATCACCTGCCCTTCGTACCAGGCGCCAATCATCACCGCGAACACCGGGAAAATGATGAACACGAAAGACAGGATGATCGGGCTCAAGCGCTTGAGCAGGATGAAATACACGATGAACCCGCCCACCGACGCCACCAGTCCCAGATAGAGCAGGGCGCCCCACGAACGCGCGCTGATGGCCGCGAATGCCGGGGTCTCGACCGCCAGTCCCGTAACAAACAGCAGCAGCCCGGCGATACCGATTGGCAAGGTGTTGTAGGTGATGACGCTGATGGCGCTCCCGTGTTTCTTGGTCACTACATAACACAGCGCATGCAGGATCGCCGCCGTGAGAATCGCCAGTACGCCGAACAGTTCGGCGTGGTCCAGGTGCAAGCCCTGGCTGCGGATGATCATGAACAGGCTGGCAAAGCCGATGGCGATGCCGAGCACCTGGGAGGCATAGATTTTTTCCCGCAGGAACAGCGCCGAGAACACCAGGATAAACACCGGCATGCAGCTGAACAGGAGTGCCGTGAGCCCTGACGAAACGTGCATCTCGCCATAATTGAGCAAGTAGTACGGCAGGCTGAAATACGTCAGCGTAACGAACAGGAAGAACCAGCGACTGCCCTTGGGGAACAGCAAGGGTTCGCGGCGCCACGCGGCAAAACTCAGGAACAGCGGGAAGGCGATCAGAAAACGCAGGCCGGCAGCGGTCAGCGGCGGCACGCTTTCGACGGCGATCTTGATCCCCAGCCAGGTCGTGCCCCAGCTCAGGCAGACGATCAGAAACAGCACGCTGGTGATCAATCCAGCCAGCCAGCGGCGGGGGTGTCTTTGCGGGATATCGACGGCGATGGCGGTGGGCATGCTCGGGCACCTTGGTGTGATGGGAATTGACCGGGTCATGGAAAAGGTCTATCCCTGATTGAACCTGTTTTCAGCACGCTATTCGGGGTGGTAATGGCTGTCAAAGTAAGTATTGCCATGGTGTCAATCCTGCGGGATGCCCTCAGCCATGGAACCGGCATGAAGTACCAGCGCCTCAGCGACGGGGTAGAGCAGGGCATGGCTGACGGCGTGCTCGCGCCTGGCTGCAAATTGCCGCCCCATCGCCTGCTGGCGGACAGCCTCGGGGTAACGGTGGGCACGGTCAGTCGCGCCTATGCCGAGCTTGAGCGCCTGGGCAAGGTGGTCGCCCGGGTCGGTGACGGTACTTATGTCCGTGAGCAGGGCATGGAGCGCCCGCGTGACGGTGGGTTCCGCAATGTCAGCGAGCAACCACCGCCGTGCCTGGACATGAGCCGCAACCAGCCGATTCCCGGACGCCAGGCGTTGTGCCTGAGCCAGGGGCTGCAGGCCCTGGCGAGTGATCCCCAGGCCATGCAGCGCATCAGCGGCTACACCGCGGACGCCGGCCTGCCGGAGTATCGGGCGGCGGGCGCGCGGTGGCTCGGGCACGGCGAATTTGTCGCCAGGGCCGAGCAGGTGATTTGCGTCAACGGCGGCCAGCACGGTTTGCTGTGTGCCTTGATGGCGCTGCTCAAGGCCGGCGATACGCTGGTCACCGAGCAGTTGACCTACCCAGGCTTGATCAGCGTGGCGCGCAATCTGGGGATCAAGCTGATTGGCCTGGCCATGGACGCCGAGGGGTTGTTGCCAGCGGCTCTGGACGAGGTCTGTCGCCAACACCGGGTGACGGCGCTGTACTGCACGCCGACCCTGCAAAATCCGACGGCCGCGGTAATGTCCACCGCGCGTCGCGAGGCCCTGGTGGAGGTCTGCCGGGGGCACAATCTGTTGATCATCGAGGATCAGGCCCACGCCGTGCTGGTCCAGGAGCGGCCGTTACCCCTGAGCCATTTTGCTCCGGAGCGTACGGTGCTGATCGCCAGCCTGAGCAAGGCGGTGTCGGCGGGCTTGCGGGTCGGCTATCTGTATGCGCCCCAGGCCTTGCTCAGCCGTTTGTCGGCAGCGGTGCGCGCTTCGTGCTGGATGGCTACGCCCCTGGCCCTGGAGTTGGCCACGCAGTGGATCGAAAGCGGTGTCGCCCGGCAGTTGCTGGAACAGCAAATCATCGAAATCAGCCGGCGCAAAGCGCTGGTCGAGGGCGTGTTGCAGGGCTTGCAGTACCGCACGCACGCACAGAGCCCGCATTTCTGGATCGACGTGCCCGAGCCGTGGCGCGCGTCCCAGGTCGAATCTGAGCTCAAGCGCAGCGGCTACTTGATTGCCACCGCCGAAGCGTTTGCGGTGGGGCATGGGGCCGTGCCGCAGGCGATCCGCGTCAGCGTGTGCAATTCGGTGGGGGATGATCGGTTGTTGCGCGAGGGGGTCGAGGCGGTGGTTTCGGCATTGCGGGAGGTCGGTTAGTCGGTCCGCGCGGGCAAGCCAGGCTCCTGCGAAGAGCCCGGCGCGCCTGCGCTGGCGACTCGGCTGGCTACTTGAAGCGGCGCTCGACGCCTTTTTCCACGAGGATCTTGGCGGAAATCTCTTCCACGGAAAAATGCGTGGAGTTGATGTTCGGGATGTTCTCGCGGCGGAACAGGTTTTCCACTTCACGCACCTCGAACTCGCACTGGGCGTAGCTCGAGTACCGGCTGTTGGGCTTGCGCTCGTTGCGGATGGCGGTGAGGCGGTCCGGGTCGATGGTCAGGCCGAACAGCTTGTGCTGGTGGGCGCGCAGGGCGGCCGGCAGTTGCAGGCGCTCCATGTCGTCCTCGGTCAGTGGGTAGTTGGCTGCGCGGATGCCGAACTGCATGGCCATGTACAGGCAGGTCGGGGTCTTGCCGCACCGCGACACGCCCACCAGGATCAGGTCGGCCTTGTCGTAATAGTGGGTGCGCGCGCCGTCGTCGTTGTCCAGGGCGAAGTTCACCGCCTCGATACGCTCCATGTAATTGGAGTTGTGGCCAATGGAATGCGACTTGCCGACCGAATAGGACGAGTGCTCGCTCAGCTCCAGCTCCAGCGGGGCGAGGAAGGTCGAAAAAATGTCGATCATGAAACCATTGGACGTGGCGAGAATCTCACGAATGTCCTGGTTGACGATCGTGTCGAAGATGATTGGACGAAAGCCGTCCTTTTCGGCGGCCGTGTTGATTTGTTGTACCATGGCCCGCGCTTTATCGACGCTGTCGATGTACGGCCGGGTGAATTTGCCGAAGGTAATGTTTTCGAACTGCGCCAACAGGCTTTGACCCAGGGTTTCGGCCGTAATGCCCGTGCCATCGGAGATAAAGAAAGCAGATCGTTTCATTTGCGCCTTGGGCCTTAAGCTGGTGACGATTCTTGGATATGATAGGCGCGATTTGGCGGCCCGGATTGGCCGGCATTCTCACTTATTTTCCAGGTCCAGGCCATATAGCTGGCAAATGCTCCCTTGAGCGGCCAGTACCCTGAGCTTTTCCAACACAGTTAGTGGAGAGATCACCTTGGTAGAGTACGTAGTTTCCCTCGATAAGCTCGGCGTCCATGATGTAGAGCATGTGGGGGGCAAGAACGCATCCCTGGGCGAGATGATCAGTAACCTTGCAGGTGCCGGTGTGTCGGTCCCGGGTGGCTTTGCCACGACAGCTCAGGCTTATCGTGATTTTCTCGAATTAAGTGGTTTGAACGACCAGATCCACGCCGCGCTGGATGCGCTGGACGTGGATGACGTGAACGCGCTGGCCCGTACCGGCGCGCAGATTCGTCAATGGATCATGGAAGCCGAGTTCCCGGAGAAGCTCAACGCCGAGATTCGCACCGCGTTCGCCACCCTGTCGGCCGGTAACCCGGACATGGCCGTGGCCGTGCGCTCTTCGGCCACCGCCGAAGACTTGCCGGACGCCTCGTTCGCCGGCCAGCAGGAAACCTTCCTGAACATTCGTGGCGTCGAGAACGTCATTCGTGCGGCCAAGGAAGTGTTCGCTTCCCTGTTCAACGACCGTGCCATTTCCTACCGCGTCCACCAGGGCTTCGACCACAAGCTGGTGGCCCTGTCGGCCGGTGTGCAGCGCATGGTGCGTTCGGAAACCGGCACCGCCGGCGTGATGTTCACCCTCGATACCGAGTCGGGCTTCCGTGACGTGGTGTTCATCACCGGCGCCTACGGGCTGGGTGAAACCGTGGTCCAGGGCGCAGTCAACCCGGATGAATTCTACGTCCACAAGGGCACGCTGGCCGCGGGTCGCCCGGCGATCCTGCGCCGCAACCTGGGCAGCAAAGCAATCAAGATGATCTACGGTGACGAGGCCAAGGCCGGTCGTTCGGTCAAGACCGTCGACGTCGACAAGGCCGAGCGCGCGCGTTTCTGCCTGTCCGACGCGGAAGTCAGCGAGCTGGCCAAGCAAGCGATGATCATCGAGAAGCACTACAAGTGCCCGATGGACATCGAGTGGGCCAAGGACGGTGACGACGGCAAGCTGTACATCGTGCAGGCCCGTCCGGAAACCGTGAAGAGCCGCACTTCGGCCAACGTCATGGAACGCTATCTGTTGAAAGAAACCGGCACCGTGCTGGTGGAAGGCCGTGCCATCGGCCAGCGCATTGGCGCCGGCAAGGTCCGCATCATCAAGGACGTGTCCGAGATGGACAAGGTCCAGCCGGGCGACGTGCTGGTTTCCGACATGACCGACCCGGATTGGGAACCGGTCATGAAGCGCGCCAGCGCCATCGTCACCAACCGTGGCGGCCGTACCTGTCACGCGGCGATCATTGCCCGTGAGCTGGGGATCCCGGCGGTAGTGGGCTGCGGTAACGCTACCCAGCTGTTGAAAGATGGCCAGGGCGTGACCGTTTCCTGCGCTGAAGGCGACACCGGTTTCATCTTCGAAGGCGAACTGGGCTTCGACGTCAAGAAAAACTCCGTGGACGCCATGCCGGACCTGCCGTTCAAGATCATGATGAACGTCGGCAACCCGGACCGCGCCTTCGACTTCGCGCAGTTGCCGAACGCCGGTGTGGGCCTGGCCCGCCTGGAGTTCATCATCAACCGTATGATCGGCGTGCACCCCAAGGCGCTGTTGAACTACGACGGCCTGCCTGCGGAAATCAAGGAAAGCGTCGACAAGCGTATCGCTGGCTACGACGATCCGGTCGGTTTCTACGTCGAGAAGCTGGTCGAGGGCATCAGCACCCTGGCTGCCGCGTTCTGGCCGAAAAAAGTCATCGTGCGCCTGTCGGACTTCAAGTCCAACGAATACGCCAACCTGATCGGCGGCAAGCTCTACGAGCCGGAAGAAGAGAACCCGATGCTGGGCTTCCGCGGTGCCTCGCGTTACATCAGCGAAGCCTTCCGTGACTGCTTCGAGCTCGAGTGCCGCGCCCTCAAGCGTGTGCGCAACGAGATGGGCCTGACCAACGTCGAAATCATGGTGCCGTTCGTGCGGACCCTGGGCGAAGCCAGCCAGGTCGTCGATCTGTTGGCCGAGAATGGCCTGGCCCGTGGCGACAACGGCCTGCGCGTGATCATGATGTGCGAACTGCCATCGAACGCGATCCTGGCTGAAGAGTTCCTGGAATTCTTCGACGGTTTCTCCATCGGCTCCAACGACCTGACCCAGCTGACCCTGGGCCTGGACCGTGACTCCGGGATCATCGCGCACCTGTTCGATGAGCGTAATCCGGCGGTCAAGAAGCTGCTGGCCAATGCCATTGCCGCCTGCAACAAGGCCGGCAAGTACATCGGCATCTGCGGCCAGGGCCCATCCGATCACCCGGACCTGGCCAAGTGGCTGATGGAGCAGGGCATCGAAAGCGTTTCGTTGAACCCCGATTCCGTACTGGAAACCTGGTTCTTCCTGGCTGAGGGTCAAGCTTCGGCTTGATGGTGTGAACAGGTCGCTCGCTCGCGATGGTCGTCAAGGCGCGTTGCCCTGGCGTCCATCCCTGTAGGAGCGAGCTTGCTCGCGATGGTCGCTAACGATAACGCGCACATGCTGGACAAACGCGTTGTCCCGACGTCCATCGCGAGCAAGCTCGCTCCTACAGGAATAAGAGCGAGCGACCTGTTTTTGAGATTCAAGTAGGGCGGGCTCCTCCGGATGCCGCCCTTTTTTGTGCAAGAGCATTATGCAAAGCAGCAGTAACCTGTTTCCTGTCGCCTTGCTCAGCGCCGAACGTCGCGGCGATCTGAGTGAGGACGTCTATCGCCTGAAACCAGGCAACAGCCCGGACGGCACCGTTGAGCTGGCAGTGACCCGCCTGGGCATGGCCGATGAACCCGCCATGCGCGGGGTTCCGGTGATTTTGCTGCACGGCAGTTTTTCCAACCGGCGTTTCTGGTTTTCCCCCAAGGGCCTGGGTTTGGGGGCGTACCTGGCACGCGCCGGTTTTGATGTGTGGATTGCGGAAATGCGCGGGCACGGCCTGTCGCAGCGCAATCAGCACTACCGCAAGAACCGCGTGGCCGACTATGCCCGCTACGACCTGCCGGCCATCGCCGCGTTCGTCCGCGAACAGAGCGGGCAGGCTCCGCACTGGATCGGCCATTCATTGGGCGGCATCACCCTGGCCGCCGCGCTCGGTGGCCACTACCTGGAAGCGTCCGATGTCGCCAGCGCCGCATTTTTCGGCACGCAAGTGAGTCGCACCTACTGGCCGCTGAAAATTCCCCCGGTGGAATGGAGCGGACGTTTCATCCTCAAGCGTTTTGCCCAACTGTCGGGGTCTCGCCTCAAGCGTGGCCCGGAGGACGAACCGATTGGCCTGGCTCTGGAAAGCATGCGCTGGTTCGGTCTGTTCGGACGTTTTGGCGATGCCGACAAGGACTGGTGGGCGGGCTTGGCCGAAGTGCAGGTGCCGGTCCTGGCCGTCAGCGCCAGCAACGATCACCAGGACCCCGACTGGGCGTGCCGCAAACTGTTCGAGCAAATGGGCTCGACGCACAAGCAATACATTTGCCTGGGCCGCGCCCAGGGCTTTGCCGATGACTTCGGGCATGTGCAAATGCTGGTCAGCAAAGCCGCGCAAGTCGAAGTCTGGCCATTGGTCCAGCGTTGGCTGACAGACCCGCAGGCACCCGTGCAGGCGCAGACGCTCGCCACGGTCGGCGCAGACTGACGTGAACGCTCTATCAAGGGCGTTTCGTTCCTGTCCGCTTACGGCTAAGATATGACGCATTGAGCTTTTCTGGTCACTTTACGTGGCGATGCTGGTGGCGGTGTTCGCGGAAAAACGGCTTTAAACCGCAACCCTCAGCGCTCGTTTCCTTTAAGGTGACATCCTCGATTGTCTTCCTCTTTACAGGAGTTTCTCGATGAATCATTACCTCACTCCCGACCTGTGCGATGCCTATCCGGAACTGGTACAGGTCCTGGAGCCGATGTTCAGCAATTTTGGCGGCCGTGATTCCTTCGGCGGTGAAATCGTGACCATCAAGTGCTTCGAAGACAACTCGCGGGTCAAGGAGCATGCCGAGCTCCCGGGGAACGGCAAGGTACTGGTAGTCGATGGCGGCGGTTCGCTGCGCTGCGCGCTGCTGGGCGACATGATTGCCGAGAGAGCGGCCAAGAACGGCTGGGAAGGCCTGGTGATCTACGGCTGCATCCGCGATGTCGATGTCATCGCACAGACCGACCTGGGGGTGCAGGCCCTTGCCAGTCATCCGAAGAAGTCCAACCGTCGTGGTCTTGGCGAGATCAATGTACCGGTGACCTTTGCCGGTGTGACGTTCCGTCCGGGCGAATACATTTATGCGGACAACAACGGCGTGATCATCTCGCCGAGTCCGTTGCAAATGCCTGAATAAACGGCGACCAGACAGGGGTGAGGATGTTCGAGGAAGAAAACGCGCAGTGGGGGCTGGTCCATGCCCTGGTGCTGGATGGAAAAGGCGGTGCGCGTTCGATTGCCCGGACTGAACTGGATGACCTGCAACTGCAACCCCACGAAAGCCTCTGGCTGCACTGGGATCGCAGTCACCCGCAAACCCAGACCTGGCTGCGTAAATCCAGTGGCCTGAGTGAGTTCAGTTGCGACCTGCTGCTGGAGGAGAACACCCGGCCGCGCTTGCTGGCACTGCCGGACTCCGAATTGCTGCTGTTTTTGCGCGGGGTCAACCTCAACCCTGGTGCCGAGCCGGAAGACATGGTCTCGGTGCGTATCTTCGCCTCGGCCCAGCGGGTCATTTCCCTGCGCTTGCGCCCACTGCGCGCCACCGACGAATTGTTGGTGCAGTTGGCTGAGGGCAAGGGGCCGCGGACGGCTTCCGAACTGATCCTGTATATGGCCCAGTACCTCACTCACAAGGTCCAGGACCTGGTGGGCGATCTCTCGGAAGTGGTCGATGTCGAAGAAGAAAAACTGGATGCCGACGAACGGTATACCCCCGAGCACGGCTCCATTTTGCAGATCCGTCGGCGTGCCGCCGGGCTCAAGCGTTTTCTGGCGCCGCAGCGGGATATTTTCGGACAACTGACGCGGATCAAACTGCCCTGGTTTGTCGAGGATGATGGCGATTACTGGAACGAATTGAACAACAGTCTGACGCGTTATCTGGAAGAGCTGGAATTGACCCGCGAGCGGGTGGGGCTGGTGCTGGAGGCCGAAGACCGGCGTCTGAGCGTGAAAATGAGTCGCACCATGTACCGCTTCGGGATCATCACCGGGATCTTTTTGCCGATGAGTTTTCTGACCGGTCTGCTGGGCATCAACGTCGGTGGCATTCCGTTCTCCGAGAGCCCCTATGGCTTCCTGGTTGCCTGCCTGTTGATGGTCTCGGTGGCGTTGGGGCAGTGGTGGTTGTTCCGGCGTTTGCGCTGGGTATGAAGGAGCGTCATGTGACCCGGGGAATTTTGATCGCGTCTTTCACAGATATCACGAGAGGTGCGTATGCACGATCCGTTTGAACAGTCTTTGCGTGACATGCTCCAGGCATCCCCGTCCACCCGCGACGATGATGCGTGCCTGGGTCGTGTACTGAAAACCGCCAACCGCCAGGTGGGTGCCGGTGATCTGTTCAGTCTGCTGGGCCGCTGGGTGCCGGCACTGATGATTGCCCTGAATAACGGATCGGCCCATGTCTCGCCGGTTTCCCGTCGTAAACCTACCGCAAGCACTGCTGATAAGGCTGATTGAATATGGAACTTGATCTCTGGACTCAGAGCCTCGTCACGGCAATGACTGCGTTGTGGACCAAGGTAGCGAACTTCATTCCCAATCTGTTTGGCGCCCTGGTCGTGCTGCTGCTGGGTTTTGTCGTTGCCAAGTTGCTGGACACCTTGCTGTCGAAATTGTTGGCCAAGCTGGGCCTGGATCGCTTGATGGGCGGTACCGGTTTGACCAAGTTGATGTCTCGGGCGGGTCTGCAGGTTCCGATCTCGACCCTGATCGGAAAAATCGTCTACTGGTTCGTTTTACTTATTTTTCTGGTTTCTGCTGCAGAATCCCTTGGCTTGGAGCGAGTTTCGGCTACGCTCGATATGCTTGCGTTGTATTTACCGAAAGTATTCGGTGCCGCGTTGGTGTTGCTGGTAGGGGTATTGCTGGCGCAACTGGCCAATGGCTTGGTGCGCGGCGCTGCAGAAGGGGTCGGTCTGGACTATGCTGCGGGCCTGGGGCGAATCGCCCAGGGCCTGGTGATCATCATCAGTATTTCGGTGGCGATCAGTCAGCTCGAAGTCAAAACCGACTTGCTGAACCATGTGATCGTGATAGTTTTGATAACCGTTGGTCTGGCAGTCGCCTTGGCCATGGGATTGGGTAGCCGGGAAATCGCCGGCCAGATTCTTGCGGGAATCTATGTGCGTGAGTTGTATCAGGTTGGGCAACAAGTGCGTGTTGGTGAGGTCGAAGGCCAGATCGAAGAGATCGGCACGGTTAAAACTACATTGCTGACCGACGAGGGTGAGCTAGTATCACTCTCCAATCGGATCCTCCTGGAACAGCATGTTAGTAGCCGCTAACCCGGCAAACCCTGCTAATGTATGCCGCCGCGAAATGCCCGATACCCTTGGGCCGCGGCGGACATTGACCTGACTGTCGGCCCGACTTGTTTTGAATAAACCCCAATCGCTATCCACGCGCTACGACCCCCGCGAGCTCTCTGATGAGGAGTTGGTCGCGCGCTCGCACACCGAGCTGTTTCACGTAACGCGCGCTTACGAAGAGCTGATGCGGCGTTACCAGAGAACTTTATTTAACGTCTGTGCACGATATCTTGGGAACGATCGCGACGCGGACGATGTCTGTCAGGAAGTGATGTTGAAGGTGCTGTACGGTCTGAAGAACTTCGAAGGTAAATCCAAGTTCAAGACATGGCTATATAGCATCACGTACAACGAATGCATCACACAGTATCGAAAGGAACGGCGTAAGCGTCGCTTGATGGACGCTTTGAGTCTGGACCCCCTCGAGGAAGCGTCGGAAGAAAAGACGCCGAAACCTGAGGAGAAGGGTGGACTTGATCGCTGGTTGGTGCATGTGAACCCGATTGACCGGGAAATTCTGGTGCTACGATTTGTCGCAGAGCTGGAATTTCAGGAGATCGCAGACATCATGCATATGGGCTTGAGTGCAACAAAAATGCGGTACAAACGCGCTCTAGATAAATTGCGTGAGAAATTTGCAGGCATTGCTGAAACTTAGTTCGGCGCAAATATCTCTTACGTGTAGGCAAGTTCTGATAGACTTGCCGCCGAGTTGTCCCCCGGTTTGCGGGACTGCTTTACAATCACCAGATGGGGATTTAACGGATGAAACTGAAAAACACCTTGGGCTTGGCCATTGGTTCTCTTATTGCCGCTACTTCTTTCGGCGTTCTGGCACAAGGCCAAGGCGCAGTTGAAGGCGAGCTGTTCTACAAGAAGCAGTACAACGATAGCGTCAAGCACATCGAAGACGGCTTCAACCCAGGCGCTCGTATCGGTTACTTCCTGACCGACGACGTTTCGATCGATCTGAACTACGATCAGACTCACCACACCCGTTCGAACGACGGTACTGGCAACCAGAAGATCAAAGGTGACACCGGCTCCCTGCTGGGTACCTACCACTTCGGTCAGGCTGGCGTAGATTCCCTGCGTCCGTACGTTTCCGGTGGTTTCGGTCACCAGAGCCGCACCAGCGTCAAAGCTGACGGTCACAGCGGTCGCGATCAGTCGACTCTGGCTATCGTTGGTACCGGCGTTAAGTACTACTTCACCGACAACCTGTTCGCTCGTGCCGGCGTTGAAGCTGACTACGCAATGGACAACGGTAAGTGGGACTACTCCGCCCTGGTTGGTCTGGGTGTGAACTTCGGCGGCAACGCCGGCGCAGTAGCTCCAGCTCCAGTTCCGGCACCGGCTCCAGAGCCAGAGCCAGAAGCTCCAGTTGCTGAAGTGGTACGCGTTGAGCTGGACGTCAAGTTTGACTTCGACAAATCTGTTGTTAAGCCAAACAGCTACGCTGACGTGCAAAACCTGGCTGACTTCATGAAGCAGTACCCACAGACCACCACCGTGGTTGAAGGTCACACTGACTCCGTAGGTCCAGACGCTTACAACCAGAAGCTGTCCCAGCGTCGTGCTGACGCTGTTAAGCAAGTTCTGGTCAAAGACGGCATCGACGCTGGCCGCGTTAGCTCCGTTGGTTACGGCGAATCCCGCCCAGTTGCTGACAACGCAACTGACGCTGGCCGTGCTGTTAACCGTCGCGTAGAAGCGCAGGTTGAAGCTCAAGCTAAGTAATTAGCTCGCAGCTCGCGAAAAGCCCGGCTTAGGCCGGGCTTTTCTTTGCCTGCGATTTACTGCCAGGGGTTACAACGCTGCGCTGGACGGCCATGGCAACTGTGTCACGGACGCCGGCAGACTCTGATCCAGGGCTGCAGAGGCGGCCACGGCACCTATCACAAGGATCGCTGGGCTTTTTAACTGGAAGCTGTAGGCATCTTCTTGCATGGCTGTCAGGTTGCTCCGGCATTCGCGTTGGTTCGGCATTGAAGCGTTTTCAATCATTGCCACTGGCGTATCCACCGCCATCCCGCCGTCCAGCAACTGCTGGCGAATTTCCCCGAGTTTTGCCACACCCATGTAGATCACCAGGGTGGTCCCGCCCTGGGCCAGGGCGCGCCAATTGAGCTCGCTGTCGTCCTGGGTATGGGCTGTCACCAGGGTCACCCCCCGCGCAACGCCGCGCAGGGTCAAGGAAATATCGCACTGTGTGGCCCCCGCCAGGCCGGCGGTGATGCCATTGACCAGTTCGACCTCGATCTGCCGTTCGCGCAACCACTGGGCTTCTTCACCACCCCGGCCAAATATGCACGGGTCGCCCCCCTTGAGCCGCACTACGCACTTGCCTTGGCGGGCATAACGCAGCATCAGCCGATGGATAAATGCTTGTGGGGTCGAGCGGCAGCCACCGCGTTTACCCACGGCAATGACCCGCGCCTGGGGGCAATGTTGCAGCACAGCTGGGTTGACCAGGTCGTCGATCAACACCACTTGTGCTTCGCTCAATGCCCGTACCGCCTTGAGGGTCAGCAATTCAGGGTCACCCGGGCCTGCACCCACCAACCAGACTTTTGCGCTCATGTTGCATTCCTCACGAGGTGATTGCGGCTGGCCGCACTTGGGCGGCCAGCAGACGCTTGATTTCCGGGACACAGGAGCCGCATTGCGTGCCGCAACCCAGTTGTTGTTTCAGGCCTTGCAGGTCCAGGCCACTGCGAATGCCGGCGCACACTGCGCTGTGGCTGACGTTCTTGCAGTTGCACAGGGTTTTCTGCGCGCCAGAGTCGGCACCGGCAGCGCCCGGCGGAGCGCTCAGGGGGGCCAGCAGCCAGGGCCGCAGTTGCGCATCGACACGACCTTCCAGCCACAGGCTCTGCAACCAGTGCCGGGCCAGCGTTTCCCCGGCCAGGCGGATCGCGGTGATGCGCCCCTGTTCGATACGCAGGCGCTTGCCAATGGCGCGACGCGGATCGTCGTAGGCCAATACCGGGCCATGGTCCAAACCAAGGTGCAGGTCGATCTCCTGCAGCCGTTGCGGGGTCGGCGCCTGGGCGCAGGCGGCGCGTATCAGCAGTGCCGGCCGCTCACGCCCGGCAAGGCTGAGGCTGACGTAGGCAAAGTCCTCGCATAGCGGACGCAGCGCCTCGAAGTGCTGTTGAACATTGCCCTCGACCAGGGCGAAGAACTGCCACGGCAACTCAACGGCTTCAATCCGTACGCCGCTGTGTTTCAGCTCGGGCTGTTTGGACAGCGGGTCGAACGCCGGCTGGGTCAGCACGTTCACGCCGCCCTTGAGGAAGCGGTCGCCCCAGTGCATGGGTAGAAAGGCCTGCCCCGGGCGGACCGAGTCATCACTGGCGAGCTCGACGATCACGCTGCCGCGGCGACTCTTGAGGTTGACCAGGTCGCCGGCATTCAAGTGTTGGCGCTGCAGTTCATCCGGGTGCAGGCTCAGGAGCGCTTCGCTGACATGGCCAAACAGCTGCGCCGCGGTGCCGGTGCGGCTCATGCCGTGCCATTGATCGCGCAGGCGTCCGGTGATCAGGGTCAGGGGAAAGTGCGCGTCGCGTTGTTCCTTGGCCGCGCAAAACGGCTCGGCGATAAACTGCGCCCGCCCGCTAGCCGTGGGAAATATCCCGTTCACGTACAGGCGCGGCGTACCGCGGGTGGCGCCTTGTGGGAAGGGCCATTGCTGCGGACCCAGGCGGTCGAGCAAGGCGTGGCTGATGCCCGACAGGTCCAGGTCGCGTCCGCAGGTCAGCTGTTTGAATTCATCGAACAGTTGCCCAGGGTGATGGAACGCAAACAGGCTGGCCTGACCCGGACGCAGGTATTTCTCCAGGCGTTGGGCGAAATCCACAGTGATGGCCCAGTCCGGGCGGGCTTCGCCGGGTGGGGCAATGGCCCGGCGAACGTGGGAAATCCGCCGCTCGGAGTTGGTCACCGTGCCTTCCTTTTCCCCCCAACTGGCGGCTGGCAGCAGCAAGTCGGCGAAGGGCGCGGTTTCGGTGGTGCTAAAGGCTTCCTGCAACACTACGAACGGGCACGCCTGCAAGGCCGCGCGCACGTTCTGTTGGTCGGGCAGGGACTGCGCCGGGTTGGTGCAGGCGATCCATAGCGCTTTGATTGTGCCGTTGTTGACCTGCTCGAACAGTTCGATGGCGCTCAGCCCGGGAGTTTCCGGCAGTGTGGGCACGCCCCAATAGGCGGCAACCTCGGCGCGATGCCCGGCATTGCTGGCCTCGCGGTGGCCTGGCAGCAGATTGGCCAGGCTGCCGGTTTCTCGCCCGCCCATGGCATTCGGCTGACCGGTAAGGGAGAAGGGGCCTGCGCCTGGGCGGCCGATTTGTCCGGTGGCCAGGTGCAGGTTGATCAGTGCGCTGTTCTTCGCGCTGCCGGCAGTGGACTGGTTCAAGCCCATGCACCACAGCGACAGAAAGCTCGGCGAGGTGCCGACCCATTGCGCGCACTGCTGCAACTGCGCGACGCTGATGCCGCACAGTTGCGCCACCATGGGGGGCGTGTAGTCGCGTACCAGGTTCTTCAGTTCGGCCAGGCCCTCGGTGTGGGCCTGGATAAAGTCGCGGTCGATCCAGTCTTCCCACAGCAGCAGGTGCAAGATTCCGTGGAACAGCGCGACATCGGTGCCCGGCAGAATCGCCAGGTGCAGGTCGGCCAGGTCGCAGGTGTCGGTGCGCCGAGGGTCGATGACAATCACCTTCATCTGTGGCCGACGGGCCCTGGCTTGCTCAAGGCGGCGAAACAGTACCGGATGGGCGTAGGCCATGTTACTGCCGACGATCATCACGCAATCACTCAGTTCCAGGTCTTCGTAGCTGCAGGGCGGTGCATCGGCGCCCAGGCTGCGCTTGTAGCCCACCACCGCCGACGACATGCACAACCGCGAATTGCTGTCGATGTTGTTGGTGCCCACCAACGCCCGCGCCAGTTTGTTGAAGGCGTAGTAGTCCTCGGTCAGCAGTTGCCCGGAGATGTAGAACGCCACGCTGTCCGGGCCGTGCTCGGCGATGGTTCGGGCAAACACGCTGGCGGCGTGGTCCAGGGCGCTGTCCCAGGTGGTGCGGGCGCGGGCCAGGCCCTTGCCCAGCCGTAACTGCGGGTACAGCGCGCGGGCCGCCAGGTCGCCGGTCAGGTGCAGGGTCGAGCCCTTGCTGCACAGTTTGCCGTAGTTGGCCGGGTGCGTCGGGTCGCCGTTGACGCCGAGGATCTGCTCGCCGTCATGCTCGATCAGGACGCCGCAGCCCACCCCGCAATAGCAGCAGGTCGAGGCAGTCGTCTGGCGCTTCATCATGACGCTTCCTGCAGTGTCAGGTCCTGGTCGCCGGCAGCGGTCAGCGCTGGTTCGCCAAACATCAGGTGATCGCGGATCGCGGCAATGCCCTGCTGTTCGCGGATCTGCTGGAAATACCAGCCGCCATCGACGGTATCGCCGTACAGGCAGGCGCCGACCAGCACGTCATCCTTGATCACCAGTTTTTTGTAGATCCCGTCGATCGGGTCGCGCAGGGTGATGGTCTCGGTGCCTTCGCCGCCCATGAAGTCGCCAGCGGAGAACAGGTCGATGCCGGTGACTTTCAGCTTGGTCGAGGTCACCGAGCCTTTGTAGGTGGCAAAGCCCAGCTGTGCCAGGTGGTTGGCGCAGACCTTGGCCTGCTCGAACAACGGCGCCACCAGGCCATAGGCAATGCCGCGATGGCTGGCGCATTCGCCGATGGCGTAGATGCGCGGGTCATAGGTCTGCAGGGTGTCGTTGACCAGGATGCCGCGGTTGCAGGGCAGGCCGGCTTGCTCTGCGAGCTCGCTGGCCGGGCGGATCCCGGCGGCCATCACCACCAGGTCGGCAGGGATGATGTCGCCGTTCTTGAACTGCACTGAGCCGACCCGACCGTTGCCGGCGTCGAGCAGGGCCTGGGTCTGTTCGCCCAGGCGAAAGTGCAGGCCACGCTGTTCCAGGGCGGCTTGCAGCAACTGGCCGCTGGTTTTGTCCAATTGCCGTTCCAGCAGCCACTCGCCGATGTGCACCACGGTCACGTGCATGCCGCGAAGCATCAGGCCGTTGGCCGCTTCCAGGCCTAGCAGGCCGCCGCCGATGACCACGGCGTGACGGTGGGTCCGGGCGGTGTCGATCATGGTCTGAGTGTCGGCGATGTCACGGTAGCCAATCACCCCCTGCAGGGTGTTGCCCGGGATCGGCAGCATGAAGGGTGTCGAGCCGGTGGCGATCAACAGGCGGTCGTATTCGGCGCTGCTGCCGTCGGCAGCGATCACCCGGCGCTTGATCCGGTCGATCTCCACCACTTTGCGGTTGAGCAGCAAGGTGATGTTGTGGTCCTGGTACCAGGTGAGGTCGTTGAGCTCGATATCTTCGAAGGTCTGTTCACCTGCGAGCACCGGGGAGAGCAGGATGCGGTTGTAGTTGGTGTGGGGTTCGGCGCCGAAAACCGTGATGTCATACAGGTCGCTGCTCAGCTTGAGCAGTTCTTCGAGCGTGCGGATCCCGGCCATCCCGTTGCCGATCATCACCAGTTTCAATTTTTTCATCGGGTTCTCCGCAAGCTCAGGCCAGTGTCATCGGGTCGATAGGACTGGCTCGGTGTATTTCGCGCAAACAAAAAAAGGCGTCCCGCTAGTGGCCTAGCGAGGACGCCTTTGTCCTGGTCCCGTTCTCTCGGGCAGCGCACCCTTCGTCGTTGAAGGCTGGGCTTTATGTGTGGTGAAAGGGCTAATGCAGTGGTTGTGCCAAGTGGCGTAGGCCGCCGCTTTATCGGGCCCATCGCGCTGTTCGGGCGCTTCCGGCGGGGTTTTCTGCACCGATTGAAGGCGCGGCGCACAGCAATGGCGCGACGCCGACAGGGTTTGCAGGGCCCAGATTCAGTGGCGAATTAGGGAAAACAGCAGCACCAGGTTGATCATCAGCAACACCAACGCCAGGGCCCGCCAGACTTTCACCGGCTCGCGCTCCAGCAGCGGTCTGGGTCGCACGCTCAAGCTGCCGCGCTCGCCGTGTTCGAGAATCAGCAGCCATTGCTCGGCGGTTTCGTAGCGCTGGGCCGGGTCGGCATCTACCCCGCGCTCCAGGCTCTGCCCCAGCCAGTCCGGCAGGTCCGGGCGGTAGCGCTGAGCATTCACCGGCTGGCCGAAGCGCGGACGCTGGAAGGCTTCGATTTCGCCGTAGGGAAAATGCCCGGTGGCCAGGTAATACAGGGTCACGCCGACGGCATACAGGTCTTGTTGCGCAGACGGCGCCTCACCGTTGAAGGCTTCCGGGGCGATGTAGCTCGGGGTGCCGGGCAGCGCGTTGGCCTGGTCTTCGGACAAGCCCGGGCAGTACGCCAGGCCAAAATCCAGCAGGCGCAACTCACCGTCTTCACTGAGCAGCAGGTTTTCCGGCTTGATGTCGCGGTGCAGAATCTGCCGCCGATGCAACAGGCCCACCGCGCGCAACAGGCGCTCTGCCAGTGCCTGCCATTGCGCCAGCGGCAGGGGACCGTTCTGGGCGAAGGCCTGGGCAAGGGTCTGCCCCGGGTATTCGCGCATCAGGTAATACAGGTGCTGACGCTGGGTAGCCGGATGGACCTCGGGAAAACTGCGCCCGGCGACGCGCTTGAGAAACCACTCCTCCGACAGCAGGGCCTGGGCGGCCTGGCTGTCGTCGCTCAACTGCGCCGGCAAGGTTTTCAGCAGCCATGGTTGCTGCTGGTTGTCGTGGACCCGATAGATCAGTGACTGTTGGCTTTGCCCCAGCAGCTTCTCGACCTGCCAGCCTTCGAAGCGCTGGCCGGGCTTGAGGGGAGGCGGCAAGGGCCATTGCTGCAGGTGGATCAGCGCGTCGCCGATGCTCGCCTCGCCGAGGGCGTCGACCCGCACCAACAGCGCGCTGGCATTGTCCTGGCTGCCGGCCAGGTGCGCGGCATTGACCAGGGTCTGTGCCGCGCTGTGCAGGTCCGGTTGATCGCGCAGAATCGCGGCAATCGTGGTGTCGCCCAAGGTTGCCCAGACGCCATCGCTAAGCAGCACGAAGCACTCGCCGGCGCGCAACTCGCCATCGAGAAAATCCAGCACCAGGTGTTGGTCCAGGCCCAGGGCGCGTTTGAGCACATGCTGCATGCCCGGTTGCTCCCAGACGTGGTCCTCGCTGATGCGTTGCAATTGCTCGGCGTGCCAGCGATACACCCGGCAATCGCCGACGTGGGCCAGGGTGAAGCGTTGTCCGCGCAGCACCAGCGCACTGACGGTGGTGAGCAGCGGCAAGCCGCCACCGTTGGCCTGCAGCCAGCGGTTTTGCGCCAGTAGCAGGCGGTCCAGGGACTGCGCCACGCCCCAGGTCTGCGGGGTGGCGTAGTAGTCCAGCGCCAGCGCCTGCAAGGTGGTACGTGCCGCCAGCCCGCCATCGGCGCATTGGCTGACGCCATCGGCGATGGCGAACAGACACCCCTTGCTCGCGGCCAGTTCCGCGGCGGGAGTGACCAGGCGCAGGGCGTCCTGGTTTTCCTCGCGCGGGCCGATAGCGCTGGCTTCGGCAAAGCTCAATTGCAGGCTCATCGACGCCTCAGACCCGCGCGGCGGTCACGGCAGCCGAGCCCCAGGTGGTTCTCCAGCGGCGCTTGACCCCGTGCAGGCCGAACCACGCCAGGACGCCCAGGCTGGCGAACAGCCACAAGGCCAGTTGATAACTGCCGGTGCTCTGCTTGATCGCCCCCATGCCGGCGGCGAGGGCAAAACCGCCGATTCCGCCCGCCATGCCGATCAACCCGGTCATCACGCCGATTTCCCGGCGAAAACGCTGGGGCACCAACTGGAACACCGCGCCATTGCCGGCGCCAAGGCCAAGCATGGTGCAGACGAACAGCGCCAGTGCCGCGTAGGAGTTGGGCAGGTTGAAGCCGACGGCGGCAATGCACACGATCGCGACGCCGTACATCAGCAGCAGGGTGCGGATCCCGCCGAAGCGATCGGCCAGGGCGCCACCCAGTGGGCGCATCAGGCTGCCGCCAAACACGCAGGCGGCGGTGTAGTAGCCGGCAGTCACCGGGCTCAGGCCGTACTGGTCGTTGAAGTAGCCGGGCAGGGCACTGGCCAGGCCGATGAAACCGCCAAAGGTCACGCAGTAGAAGAACATGAACCACCAGCTGTCGCGATCACCGAGGGCCTTGAAGTAGTCGCTCATGGATTTGGCCTTGGGCCGTTGCGGCGCGTTTTTCGCCAGCCAGGCGAAGACGATCAAGGTCAGGATCAGCGGGATCAGGGCGAAACCGAATACGTTGCTCCAGCCAAACGCGGCTGCCAGCACCGGCGCGATCAGCGCGGCGAGCACGGTGCCCGAGTTGCCCGCACCGGCAATGCCCATGGCCTTGCCCTGGTGCTGCGGCGGGTACCACTGCGAGGCCAGGGGCAGGGCGACGGCAAACGAAGCCCCGGCCATGCCCAGGAACACCCCCAGCAGCAGGGCTTGTTCGTAGCTGTGGATGCCCAGCTTCCAGGCGCCGAACAGCGCGCAGATGACGATGACCTGGCCGATCAGGCCTGCGGTCTTGGGCGACAGGCGGTCAGCGAGCAAGCCCATGACAAAACGCAGCAAGGCCCCGGCGAGGATCGGCGTGGCCACCACCAGCCCGCGCTGTTGGGTGGTCAGGTGCAGGTCGGCGGCAATTTGCACCGCCAGGGGGCCCAACAGGTACCAGACCATGAAGCTCAGGTCGAAATACAGGAATGCCGAGAACAGGGTCGGGGTATGACCGGATTTCCAGAAGCTTGAATTCATCGCGCACCTCAGCGGTTAAGAGTCTCGAAGGAAGTCGTGAGCTTGGCGGTGGCGCGCCGCGACGGCCGCACCACCGGCCCCGGGCTGTGGGGCCAAAACGAAAAAACGCCGCAACCCGCTGCGCTTGCGCGAAAGGGGTGTGCGACGTCGTTGTCGTAGGTGGGGCAACCGCCGTTGGTTACCTGTACCGATTACTTAGCGATATCTGTGCCAACAAGTACGAGCGAGGTAAACCACTGTAGGGGCGGGTGCCCGCTTGCGGCTTGCTCGCGATGGTCGTCAACGATGACGCGCCAAGCCTGATTCAGCGCGGCGTCCTTACGTCCTTCGCGAGCAAGCTCGCTCCTACAGGTTTTGGTGGGTGCATGGGGGATCTGCGAGCGAGGTAAGCCACTGTAGGGGCGGGTGCCCGCTTGCGGTGCCCGCTTGCGGCCTGCTCGCGATGGACGTCAACGATGACGCGCCAAGCCAGATTCAGCGCGCGTTCATTCCAGCAGTTCACTCATGGCAATGATCTGCTCGGCCACCTGGATCAGCTTCTGCTGGCGGCTCATGGCCTGGCGGCGCATCAGGGTATAGGCCTGTTCTTCGTTGCAGGCCTTCATTTTCATCAGCAGACCCTTGGCCAATTCGATGCGCTTGCGCTCGGCCAGTTGCTGGTCACGGGCAAACAGTTGGGCGCGCAGGGCCTGGTCGCTTTCAAAGCGCGCCATGGCCACATCCAGGATCGGCTGCAGGCGGGCGGCATGGATGCCTTCGACGATGTAGGCACTGACGCCGGATTTGATCGCCTGGCGCATCACGCCGGGGTCGTGTTCGTCGGTGAACATCACGATGGGCCGTGGTTGGTCGCGGCTGACCAGCACCACTTGTTCCAGCACATCGCGGCTGGGTGACTCGGTATCGATCAGGATCACGTCCGGGCGCACCGTTTCGACGCGCGCGGGCAGGTCGATGGTCAGGCCGGATTCGTCGATCACCTCAAACCCGGCTTCAGTCAGGGCGGACTTCAGGCGTCCGACTTTTTTTGCGGTGTCGTTGATCAGCAGGATTCGCAACATGCTCATGCTCTCCTGTCAGGGCTGGGCGCGCAGAGTGGGGGTGTCGGTCATGGCGTGCAGGCTGAAACCGCGGGCATAGGCCGCCGGGTCCGCACCGTCCCAGATCTTGCCGTCGATCAGTTGGCTGCTGCGCATCTCATGGCTGTCCGCGGTTATGCCCAGGGCCCCGGCCGCGTCGCGGTACAGGCCCAGTTGCTGGACCTGGCGTGCCACGCCCAGGTAATCCGGATCGTCGCGCAGCAAGCCCCAGCGGCGGAACTGGGTCATGAACCACATGCCGTCGCTCAAGTAGGGCATGTTCACCTCGCCATGGCCGTGAAAACGCAGCGGGTGCGGGTCCTGCCAGCGATTGCCGAGCCCGTCGGCGTAATCGCCCAGCAAGCGCGGTGCAATGTTGTCCACCGGGGTGTCGAGGTAGTCGGCGGCGCTGAGCAACTGTGCGGTGCTGCGGCGGTTTTCCGGGCTTTGTTCGATGAACCGGCTGGCTTCCAGGATCGCCATCACCAGCGCCCGGGCGGTATTGGGGTATTGCTCGACGAAGGCGCGCGTGCAGCCGAGGACTTTTTCCGGGTGGTCAGGCCAGATGGCCTGGCTCGTCGCCAGGGTAAAGCCGAGGTTCTGTTGCACCGCACTGGCGCTCCAGGGTTCGCCCACGCAAAACCCGTCGATCCGCCCGGCCTGCAGATGCGCGACCATCTGCGGCGGTGGCACCACCACGCTGGTGACATCCTGCAGCGGATGAATACCCTGGCTGGCCAGCCAGTAATACAACCACATGGCGTGTGTGCCGGTGGGGAAGGTCTGGGCGAAGGTGAGTTTTGGGCGAGTTTGGTGCACGTGCCGATCCAGCGCCTCAGGACTGGTCACGCCCAGGCTTTGCAGGCCGTGGGAAAGGTTGATGCTCTGCCCGTTCTGATTCAGGCCCATGAGCACGGCCATGTCGGTGGCGGCCACGCCGCCGATGCCCAGGTGTACCGCGTACACCAGGCCATAGAGGCTATGAGCGGCGTCCAGCTCTCCGCTGACCAGCTTGTCCCGCAGGTTGGCCCAGGACGATTGGCGCTTGAGGTTCAAGGTCAGGCCATAAGGCTGAGCGAAGCCCTGGGTGGCGGCTACGACCACCGAGGCGCAATCGCTCAGGGCCATGAAGCCCAGGTTGATCGAGGTCTTTTCCGGCGCGTCGCTGCCGTTGACCCAGGCCAGCGGGCCGACTGATGGTTCGTTCATCGAGAGTGCACCTTGCAAAAAAAAGCGTCGCCCCGGGCCCCTGTGCAAGCCAAGTCGGATGACGACGCCATGGTCTTTCGACTCATCCCGGCGCTGGCATGAGTACGGATAGGGTTCACGGTGCAAGGCATATGCCATTGCCGAGGGATTTGTACATGTACCTCGCCTGCGACCCCGATGCCCGGCTATAATCGCCGCCTTATTTCGCCGCCGACCGAGTCAAGCCCGCCCATGTATACCCTGGCCCGCCAACTGCTGTTCAAACTCTCCCCGGAAACCTCCCACGATCTGTCCCTGGACTTGATCGGCGCGGGCGGACGCCTGGGCCTGAACGGCTTGCTGTGCAAGGCGCCGGCCCATGTGCCGGTGAATGTCATGGGCCTGGACTTCCCCAACCCGGTCGGCCTGGCTGCAGGCCTGGACAAGAACGGCGCGGCCATCGACGGCTTTGCCCAGCTCGGTTTTGGTTTTGTCGAAATCGGCACCATCACCCCGCGCCCGCAACCGGGAAATCCCAAACCACGGATTTTCCGCTTGCCGCAAGCCGAGGCGATCATCAATCGCATGGGGTTCAACAACCTCGGCGTCGATCATTTGCTGGCCCGGGTCGCGGCGGCCAAGTACAAGGGCGTGCTGGGGATCAACATCGGCAAGAATTTCGATACCCCGGTCGAGCGTGCGGTCGACGATTACCTGATCTGCCTGGACAAGGTCTACGCCCACGCCAGCTATGTCACGGTCAACGTCAGCTCCCCCAATACCCCGGGGCTGCGCAGCCTGCAGTTTGGTGATTCGCTCAAGCAACTGCTCGCCGACCTGGCCACGCGCCGCGCCGAGTTGGCCCTGCGGCACGGCAAGCATGTACCCCTGGCGATCAAGATCGCCCCGGACATGACGGACGAAGAAACCGCGCAGGTCGCGCAGGCGCTGATCGAAACCGGCATGGACGCGGTCATCGCCACCAACACCACCCTGAGCCGCGTGGGCGTCGAAGGCATGGAACACGGTGACGAGATGGGCGGCCTGTCGGGCGCTCCGGTGCGCGAGAAGAGCACTCACACGGTCAAGGTGTTGGCGGCGGAACTGGCTGGGCGCTTGCCGATCATTGCCGCGGGCGGGATTACCGAAGGACGGCACGCGGCTGAGAAAATCGCCGCGGGTGCCAGCCTGGTGCAGATCTACTCGGGCTTCATCTACAAGGGCCCGGCGCTGATCCGTGAATCGGTCGACGCCATCGCTGCTTTGCGCTAATACCGCGCCGAACGCAGGCTGCGCCAGTTGCAGAGCAATAAAAAAGGGCCCCTCAAGGGGGCCCCTGGGCCGAAGCCCGCCGTCCGGAGAGGACGTGCATGGTTAAGTCGTTACGTAATCAAGTTGTCGTGTCGGAGTGTGTGCCCTGTTTAGCCGACGGCGTGAAGTTCGTTGAGTCTATGGATTCCCGCAGTGCCGGTCATACCGTCCCAGTTGTCGCCGCGTCCTTCTCGCCAGCCGTTAATCCAGGCTTGGCGTACCGACGGTAGAGTAAATGGGCAAAGCTCACGGGATTTGCCACCAACGCCATATTGATATCCGCGCAAAAATGCTCTTTCCAACGGATCACGCTTAAGTCTTCTCATAGGGTGTTTCCCTCACTTGTTGACTGTATGTGTCGCGTCGACCTCTATCGAGGTCAGGCAGAAAACGCTCTGCCAATGGCGGCTCGCTGCCGGCGTGGCGAGCCAAGGTGTTGACGTCATTGCGGCGTCAACCTGTGTTGAGTTCTAACCAATGCGTCACATCGAGGGAATGATCGTTTTGTCATAAGGACGTAACGATAAAGATGTTAAGGCCATAAGAAACATCGAGGGTTTTGCCGGGTGGTTGGCCAAACCCCGCTATGATCAGGCTCTCAAAGAATGATGAGGCTAATGCTTCCAGCCTCATGTCCAACCGATGCACTCAGTTACTATTCGACGAAGGGTCGAGTTATGACATTTTGTTGCATCGAATTTTTTATCTGCCCGGGCATCTAAGCTCATTCCAGCCGGTTGGCTGGAATAGCCGCCAGGGTGGGACGGCACACCTTCGTGCCACGCGAGCGCTCTTTTAGAAAAGCGCTTGATTGAAAACCGAGCGGTCAATGCGTTGCCCGTTCACTTATTGCTAAAGGCCCTGGAATTCCCATGTCGGATCGTTACGAACTCTTCCTCACTTGCCCAAAAGGCCTTGAAGGCCTGCTCATCGAGGAAGCCGTCGGGCTTGGCCTTGAGGAAGCGCGCGAGCACACCTCGGCTGTGCGCGGCATGGCCACCATGGAAACCGCTTATCGCCTGTGCCTGTGGTCGCGCCTGGCAAACCGCGTGCTGTTTGTCCTCAAGCGCTTCGCGATGAAGGACGCCGAAGACCTCTACCACGGCGTGCTGGATATCGAGTGGCAAGACCACATGCTGGCGGATGGCACCCTGGCGGTGGAATTCAGCGGCCACGGTTCAGGCATCGACAACACCCACTTCGGCGCCCTGAAGGTCAAGGATGCGATTGTCGACAAACTGCGCACGCCAACGGGCGAACGTCCGTCGATCGACAAGCTCAACCCGGACCTGCGCATTCACCTGCGCCTGGACCGTGGCGAAGCGATCCTGTCCCTGGACCTGTCTGGGCACAGCCTGCACCAGCGCGGCTATCGTCTGCAGCAAGGTGCCGCCCCGCTGAAGGAAAACCTTGCGGCGGCGATCCTGATCCGTTCCGGCTGGCCACGCATTGCAGCCGAGGGCGGCGCCCTCGCTGACCCGATGTGCGGTGTCGGTACCTTCCTGGTCGAAGCGGCGATGATTGCTGCTGACATGGCACCCAACCTGCGTCGTGAGCAATGGGGCTTCACTGCCTGGCTCGGCCACGTGCCGGCGCTGTGGAAAAAACTCCATGAAGAAGCCAGCGCACGTGCCGCTGCCGGCCTGGCCAAGCCACCGCTGTGGATCCGCGGTTACGAAGCCGATCCGCGCCTGATCCAGCCAGGTCGCAACAACGTCGAGCGTGCGGGCCTGAGCGAGTGGATCAAGATCTACCAGGGCGAAGTGGCCACCTTCGAGCCGCGCCCGGACCAGAACCAGAAAGGCCTGGTGATCTGCAACCCTCCGTACGGCGAGCGCCTGGGCGACGAGGCGAGCCTGCTCTACCTCTACCAGAACCTCGGCGAGCGCCTGCGCCAGGCCTGCTTGAACTGGGAGGCGGCGGTGTTTACCGGCGCGCCTGACCTGGGCAAGCGCATGGGCATTCGCAGCCACAAGCAATATGCCTTCTGGAACGGCGCTCTGCCGTGCAAGCTGCTGCTGATCAAAGTCCTGCCCGACCAGTTCGTCACCGGCGAACGCCGGACCCCCGAGCAGCGCCAGGCCGAGCGGGAACAGGCGATCTACGATCAGGCACCGGTCGAGCCGCAAGAGCGCCAATACAACAAGAATGGCAATCCGATCAAACCCGCCCCGGCCCCGGCACCCGTGGTCGAGCAGGCGCGCCTGAGCGAGGGTGGGCAGATGTTTGCCAACCGTCTGCAGAAGAACCTCAAGGCCCTGGGCAAGTGGGTCAAGCGCGAAGGGATCGACTGCTACCGCGTGTACGATGCCGACATGCCTGAGTACTCGATGGCCATCGACCTGTACCACGACTGGGTGCATGTGCAGGAATACGCAGCACCGAAGTCGATCGACCCGGAAAAAGCCTCGGCGCGGATGTTCGATGCCCTGGCTGCCATTCCCCAGGCCTTGAACATCGACAAGAGCCGTGTGGTGGTCAAGCGTCGTGAGCGCCAGAGCGGGACCAAGCAGTACGAGCGCCAGAGTGCCCAGGGCAAATTTGTCGAAGTCAATGAAGGCGGGGTCAAACTGCTGGTCAACCTGACCGACTACCTCGACACCGGGCTGTTCCTCGACCACCGCCCAATGCGCATGCGCATCCAGAAAGAGGCGGCCGGCAAACGTTTCCTCAACCTGTACTGCTACACCGCGACCGCCAGCGTGCATGCGGCCAAGGGTGGCGCGCGCAGCACCACCAGCGTCGACCTGTCCAAGACCTACCTGGACTGGGCGCGCCGCAACCTGTCGCTCAACGGTTTCTCCGACAAGAACCGCCTGGAGCAGGGCGATGTCATGGCCTGGCTGGAAGCCAACCGTGACGAGTTCGACATGATCTTCATCGATCCGCCGACCTTCTCCAACTCCAAGCGCATGGAAGGCATCTTCGACGTCCAGCGTGACCACGTGCAGTTGCTCGACCTGGCCATGGCACGCCTGGCACCGGGCGGGGTGCTGTACTTCTCCAACAACTTCCGCAAGTTCCAGCTCGAAGACAACCTCACGGCGCGCTATGCCGTCGAGGAAATCACCGCGCAAACCATCGACCCGGACTTTGCCCGTAACGGCAAGATCCACCGCGCCTGGAAAATCATGGCGCGCTAAGGTTCGACGGGTCCCATAGAGCCTTGATGCGTCTCGGCTCTATGGGTGTTCGGCTGGCAAAGCTAATGGCGAATAGCTATAACTTCAGACAAGGCCCAGGTGACGCCGAAGCTCGCTGGCGTTTGAGTTTTGCTTATGCCGTTGCATGCCGCACGACCAAAAATCCTGGGCTTCATCAATGAAGATGTCTCGGCCTGGCTGGTAGCACTGCTGGCGTTGTTGGCCGGTGGCGTGCTCACGGGCCTGCTCGCCTGGACGGCCCTCAATGCCCACCAGCAACAGGTGGCGCAGCGTTTTCAGTTGCTGGCCAGTGAACGCAAGAGCCGGATCGCCGAGCGTTTCGCCGATCAGGAACAGCGCCTCGATAGCCTGCGACGTTTTTTCCTCAACTCCACTGCGGTTTCCCGCGAAGAGTTCGACGGCTACACCCATCCCTTGTTGCAGCGCACCCTGGCCTATGGCTGGGCGCCGTTGATCGCCGGCGACCAGCGCGTGGCCTTCGAGCGCGAGGTACGACAGCAAGGCCTCGACGATTTTTCCATTCTCGACCTCGATCCTGCGGGCGGCACGCACGTGGCCCAGTGGCGCGCCCAGTACGCTCCGCTGTTGTACAAGCAGACTTCAGGCATCCAGGGCGCACCCCTGGGCGTGGACTTGCTGGCCCAGCCCGCACGCCAGGCAACCCTGGACAAGGCCCGCGAGCTGGGGGTGATGGTGGTGTCGCAACCGCTGCAGTTGCCAGGTGTCGCCGCCGAGTTCGCCAGCGGTGTGTTGCTGGCAGCGCCCGTCATGCGCCAGGCCGCAACTGCCGATGGCAGTCCTGCGCTGCGCGGGTATGTGCTGGCGGTGCTCAGTATCGGGCAGTTGGTGGCCGACGGGTTTACCCAGCAGAACCAGGACAACCTGGTGGTGGAGATCGCGGGGCGCAGCCTCGACCAGCAACCAGAGCGGCTTTACCAATCGGCCAACGCGCCGGCGCACCAGCCGCTGTACGAGCGTTCGCTCTTGCGCCTGGGGGATCGCATCTACGATCTGGAGATCCGCACCAGCGCCGCCTTCGAGCAAGCCAACCGTTCGGCCATCACCAGTCTGGTGATCATGGGCGGGTTGTTGAGCCTGCTGCTCAGCGCCTTGCTCTATATCCTGGTCAGCCAGCGCCAGCGCGCCTTGTCCCTGGTGGAGCAGCGCACTCGGGAACTGGGGGGGCGCGAACAAGAGTTGCGCGCAGCCCACGCGCAATTGCGCGGAGTGCTCGATGCCGCGACCGAGGTGGCGGTGATTGTCACCGACTTGCGTGGCGTGATCACCACCTTCAACGCCGGTGCCGAACACATGCTCGGTTATCCCGGCAGCGAGGTGCTGGGGCATGCCACCCTGGAAAGCCTGCATCTGCCCCGGGAACTGGAAGAGCGGGCGGCCGAGTTGAGCCTGCGCTATGGCAAGCCGGTGCCGGCGTGCCAGGCGATGCTGGTGCCGGACGCCAAGGAACTCGCACATGAGCCCCGGGAGTGGACGCTGGTGCGCCGCGATGGCAGCCATCTGCTGGTGAACATGCTCGCCACCGCAGTGCTTGATGACCTGGGGTTGTGGGTCGGGCACCTGGCGATCTGCATTGACATCACCGAGCGCAAGCGTGTGCACGAAGCCCTGGCGGCACGCGACCTGTTGCTGAAAAAACTCAGCGCCCACGTACCGGGTGGCATCTATCAATTCAAGATGGCGGCGGACGGGCGCTTCAGTGTGATCTACGCCAGTGACGGCATTCGCGATATCTACGAGCTCGATCCGCAGGCGTTGCTGGAGAACGCCGAGGTGATTTTCGAGCGTATCCATCCGCTGGATGTGAGTCGGGTTCGGGCCTCGATCCGTACCTCCTCGCAACGGCTGAGCCCCTGGCGGGAAGAGTACCGAGTGCTGCTGCCGGTGCGTGGCCTGCGCTGGGTCAGGGGTGAAGCCACGCCGGAAGAGCTGCCCGGTGGTGGGGTGCTGTGGCATGGCTACATCTCGGACGTTTCCGACATGAAGCGAGTCGAGGAGGAGTTGCGGGCCCTGTCGGTGACCGATGCCCTGACCGGGATCCACAACCGGCGCTACTTCCAGGAGCGCCTGACCCTGGAAATGGCCCGGGTGTCGCGGGGCAATGGTGAATTGGCGGTGATCATGCTGGATATCGATCACTTCAAGCGAATCAACGACCGCTACGGCCATGCCGCGGGCGACCGGGTGTTGCAGGCGGTGTGCCAGCGGATTGCCCATCGTCTGCGCTGTACCGATGTGTTCTGTCGCCTGGGGGGCGAGGAGTTCATGGTGCTGTGCCCGGACACCGACGGCCAGCATGCGTATCACTTGGCGGTTGAACTCTGGCAAAGCCTGCGCACCACGCCCATCGACGGCCTGGGCACGGTGACCGGGAGTTTTGGGATTGCCAGTTGGCGCCCGGGGGAGGGCGCCGATGCCTTGCTGCTGCGCGCCGACTCAGGGGTGTATGCGGCCAAGCAGGCGGGCCGGGATCGGGTGGTCGAGGAGTTGCCGTAGTTGTCGAAGGCTGCGCACCCTGCGGCGCGCAGCCTTTACTCGTGGCCTAGAGGACCGACGCGGTGGCTGCCAGTTTTGGCTGGCGATACAGGTCCAGCAACACTTGATCGAGTACCGACGAAGCACCAAAGGGCGCCTTGTCGTTGAGGATCGCGACCACGGCCCAGGTGTTGCCATTGTTGTCGCGGCTGAAGCCGGCAATCGCCCGGACGGTGTTCAGGGTGCCCGTCTTGACGTGGGCTTCACCGCGCATCGCCGTGGTTTTCAGGCGTTTGCGCATGGTGCCGTCCATGCCGGCAATCGGCATCGAGCTGACGAATTCGGCCGAGTACGGGCTTCTCCAGGCGGCCTGCAGCATGCTTGCCATCTCACGGGCGCTGACGCGCTCGGCACGGGACAGGCCGGAACCGTTCTCCATCACCAGATGCGGCGCAGTGATGCCTTTTTTCGCCAGCCACTGACGTACGACCCGTTGGGCAGCCATGGCGTCGTCGCTGTCGGCGCCAGTGCGGAATTTCGCGCCCAGGCTGAGGAACAATTGCTGGGCCATGGTGTTGTTACTGTATTTGTTGATGTCGCGGATGATCTCCGCCAGGTCCGGGGAGAATGCCCGGGCCAGGACCTTGGCGTCCTTGGGCACCGCGCCTTGGCGATCCTTGCCCTGGATGCTGCCGCCCAGTTCCTGCCAGATCGCCCGTACGGCGCCGGCGGTGTAGGTGGCGTGGTCGAGTAGCGAAAGGTAGGTCTGCGAGCTGCAGCCGTCGCCCAGTTGGCCGGCCACGGTCACGGTGACGCTGCCGTCGGCCTGGGTTACCGGGTTGTAGCGCACGCCGCCGGCGCACTGTTTGGAGTTGACGGCCTTGACCTGGTTTTCGATGCGGATGCTGGCAATCGGCGGTTCGACCGATACCAGGACCCGGCCCGAATCATTACGGGCCACGAAGCGCAGGGCCTTGAGGTTGACCATGGCCGCGTCGGGCTTGACCAGGAACGGCTTGTTGTCGTCATTGCCGTCATCGTTGAACTGCGGCAATTGCGGTTGATTGAAGAAGCTGCGGTCCAGCACCAGGTCGCCGGTGACTTGCTGCACGCCATTGGCCCGCAGGTCGCGCATCAGCAACCAGAGTTTTTCCATGTTCAGTTTCGGGTCGCCACCGCCCTTGAGGTACAGGTTGCCGCGCAGGATGCCGCCGCTGAGGGTGCCGTCGGTGTAGAACTCGGTTTTCCACTGGTGGTTGGGGCCGAGCATTTCCAGAGCGGCGTAGGTGGTCACCAGCTTCATGGTGGACGCCGGGTTGACCGAGACGTCGGCGTTGAACACGGTCGGGGTGCCCGGGCCGTTCAGGGGGATCATCACCAGCGACAACGCACTGTCGGGCAGCTTGCTGGCCTTGAGGGCTTTTTCGACGTTGGGGGTGAGGGCGGTATTGACGGGCGCAGCAGAAACGGTAAAGGCCAGGGGGATAAGCAGGCCGGCCAGCAACAATGGACGCAAAGATCTGATCATATGAAATAAAACCCTACAGCCGAGGGGAAAAAAGATGAGGGCATGAAGATAAATTCCCTCAGTGGTCACGAAATTGTCGGCATTATGCCCAAGGTATAGCGCTTTGTGCCGCAAGCAGGTGAGCTAATCGGCTATTTTTTTTAGCGGAACCAAGGCGGGCGCCCAGAGAGTTACTTATGAGGATCGTCCCCCGTGCTTGATCACGGACAGTGAGGGAGCTGAATAGGGGAGAGATTTCGGGGGGGGGGGGAGGACTCAAATCGACGATAAGGGTTCTTTTCTTGAACCAGAATCAAAAAGGGCCATCACGATGGATGGCCCTTTGAACATCAAGCTACCGGATTGATCGGCTTTTCCGGGTACCAGACGTCCAGCAACGGGCTGACGGTGACTTCAGTCAGTTCGCTGCGGCCTTTGAGCCAGGCTTCAAC